>NZ_JAVREM010000003.1:0-396066 GCF_031845425.1 Streptomyces millisiae | reverse complement strand
GCCGGGCATTACGGTGGGACACGAAGACCTCCGCGCGGTGAAGACTCGACACCTCCACCACACCGGAGGTCTTCGCCACGATCAAGACCGGCCAGTGTCAACAACGCTCGTGATCAATACACCTAGCCGGCCAGCGACTGGCCCGGCAGGCCGCGCTCGGCGAGGAAGCGCAGCTGTTCGCGGGCCTGGGAGGCGCGGCCGCCGGCGTGGTCGCCGAACTCCCAGACGCTGATCTCCTTCGCACCGGCGTAGCGGTTGTAGGCGGCGTAGACGGTGGAGGGCGGGCAGACCGGGTCCATCAGCCCGACGCTGAAGAGCGCGGGCGCGGTGGCCCGGGCGGCGAAGTGCTGGCCGTCGAAGTAGTTGAGGGTACGGAAGGCGTTGTCGACCTGTTCACGCTGGTGGATGCCGAGGTAGTGCACCAACTCCGGGTAGGGGCCGGCCGAGGCGATGTCCGCGGCCCGCCGGTAGTGGCACAGGAACGGCACGTCGATCAGCGCGCCGGCCACCGCGTCGCCGACCAGGCCGGCCGTCGCCAGCGCGAGGCCGCCGCCCTGGCTGCCGCCGGCCACGATGACCCGCCGCGGATCGACGGCCGGGTGCTCGACGATCGCGTCCACGGCGCGCACGCAGTCCGTCATCAGCCGCCGGTAGTAGTACTGGTCGGGGCTGGCTATGCCGCGGGTCATGAAGCCGCCGACGAACTGCGGCGTGGGCACCGCGTCCGGGTCGGGGGTCTCGTGTCCCTGGCCCCGGGTGTCGACGACGAGCTGCGCGTAACCGGCGGCGCTCCACAGCAGGTGCTCGTGGTGCAGGCCACGCCCGCCGGAGTAGCCGATGTAGCTGACGACCGTGGGCAGCGGGCCCCGGGCGCCCCTGGGCAGCAGCAACCAGGCGGCGATCGGCTGGGCGCCCCAGCCGGGGAACCTGGCGTCGAAGACCTCCACCGTCGCCAACGGCGAGTCCACCGGCCGGTACTCGGCCGGCGCGCCGTCGGCGGCGCGGGCCTCGGCCAGCGTCCCGGCCCAGAAGTCGTCGAAGTCCGCCGGCTCGGGGACCGCGGGTCTGTACTCCCGCAGCTCCTCGATCGACATGTCGGTAAGCGGCATGCTGTGTGCCTCTCCTCGTAGGTGCCGCGGAGAAGCTACGTCGGGCCACGCTCCAGGTCAACGCCCCTTTTTCGAGCGATCGACGCTGCGGACGGGCTGGACCCGCCCCTCGGTGGTACCCATGGACCATGGACTGGATCGCCGCCCCCGACTACTGGCTGAGCCGCCTCGTGGTCCAGCGCGGTCTCGCCCTGATCTACCTGCTCGCCTTCCTCTCGGCGATCCGGGAGTTCCCGGTGCTGGCCGGCGAGCGCGGCCTCACGCCGGCTCCCCGCTTCCTGCGGGCGGTGCCGTTCCGCCACGCGCCCAGCCTCTTCCGGCTCCGCTACTCCGACCGCCTGCTCCTGGCCACCGCCTGGCTCGGCGCCGCGCTCTCCGCCGCGCTGCTGGCGGGCCTCGGCGACCTCGTGCCGCTGTGGGCCTCGATGGCGCTGTGGGCGGTGCCCTGGCTGCTCTACCTCTCCATCGTGAACATCGGCCAGGTCTGGTACGCCTTCGGCTGGGAGTCGCTGCTGCTGGAGGCCGGCTTCCTGGCGATCTTCCTCGGCAACGACGACAGCGCGCCGCCGACCGCCGGCCGCTACCTGCTGATCTGGCTGGTCTTCCGCCTGGAACTGGGCGCCGGCCTGATCAAGTGGCGCGGCGACCCCTGCTGGCGTCAGCTGACCTGCCTGTACCACCACCACGAGACCCAGCCCATGCCGGGACCGCTCAGCTGGTACTTCCACCACCTGCCCCGCCCCCTGCACCGGGTGGAGGCCGCGGCCAACCACGTCGCCCAGCTGCTGGTGCCGTTCTGTCTCTTCCTCCCGCAACCGGCGGCCAGTTGGGCGGCCGCGGTGGTGATCGTCACCCAGCTGTGGCTGGTCGCCTCCGGAAACTTCGCCTGGCTCAACTGGCTCACCATGATCCTCGCCGTGGCCGCCGTCGACGGCGCCCTGGCCGCCCGCTGGCTCCCCTTCCTCCCCGACCCGCCACCCCACCAGCCCGACCCCCCGGTCTGGTTCACGGCCGTCCTCTGGACGGTGGTGGCGCTGGTCGCCGTGCTCAGCCTCCGCCCGGCCCGCAACCTGCTCTCCCCCGCCCAGCAGATGAACCGCAGCTACGACAGCCTGCACCTGGTCAACACCTACGGCGCCTTCGGCAGCGTCACCCGGGTGCGGCACGAGGTGGTGCTGGAGGGCACCGCGGACCACGAACTCTCCGCGGACACCCGCTGGCTCCCCTACGAGTTCCACGGCAAACCGGGCGACGTGCGCCGCCTCCCGCGCCAGTTCGCCCCCTTCCACCTGCGCCTCGACTGGCTGATGTGGTTCGAGGCCCTCCGCCCCTACTCCCCCAGCCCCTGGCTGCGCTCCCTCACCCACCGCCTGCTCACCGACGACCGCCGCACCCTCCGCCTGCTGCGCGTCAACCCCTTCCCCGACACCCCACCCACCCACGTCCGCGCCCGCCTCTACCGCTACCGCTTCACCACCCGCCACGAACGCCACACCACCCACGCCTGGTGGCACCGCACCCCGCTCGGCGACCACCTCCCCCCACAGCCACGACCGTGAGCGAGCACCACCCAAAGTGCGGTATGGTTCTCGTGCACGGTGATCAGCGAAAACCTCAAGATCACACGGGCACCGGGACGTGGCGCAGCTTGGTAGCGCACTTGACTGGGGGTCAAGGGGTCGTGGGTTCAAATCCCGCCGTCCCGACACGGTGCGAGGCCCGCGGGCCGGGAGTCTTCTCCCAGGTCAGCGGGTCTTTTCGCGTACCGCATGGCTTTCACCGAACCACACGCGGGTGACGGCGGGCCCTCTCCCCTGGGAAGGGGATGCCGCCGATCCGCTCCCGACGCGGACTCCGACGGCCCAGACCGGCAAAGCTCCACACCGACAAGGGATTACGACCACGACCACCTGCGACGATGGTTACGTGGACGCGGCATCCGGCGTCGCATCACCCGCGAGAGCATCGAGTCCTCGACCCGGCTGGGCCGCCACCGCTGCACCATGGAACGCACCATGTCCTGGCTCGCCGGATGGTGAAAGCGCATTGCGTGCCAATGACTTAGCCCTCCGCGCCAACCCGTCGCCGGTCGCTCGCGCTCCGCTCACCGCCCAGCGACTTCCGGCAGCGGCCGTAGCGTTTGGTCAGGCATGAGGCTGCTCCTGGTCGGAGTGGCGCGCAGGCGGGACTGGACCCGGTTGTACGTCGCCCCGCCGGCGGTCCAGGAGGAACGCGGCCGCGGAGACAGGTGAAGCACCCAGCCAAAACGGCCCACGGCATTTCACGCAAGAACCCTTGACCGTCGCCGGCGGGGCCGCGGATGACGTCGTCGCCGACGAGGGCGGGCGTGAAGTCGGCGTGGAGGTTGTCGCGCAGGAAGGTGTGAGGCAGGCCGCTGGCGCGGAGGTGCTGTTCGGTGTGCCAGTGATCTCGGGCCAGGGTGAAGGTGGCGTCGGGTGCGGCGCCGTGGAAGGAGATGTACACCAGGTGTGCGACGCCGGCTTCGGCCGCGGCGTCGATGAAGGTGCGGTGCTGCTAATAGGCGGTCGGTGCTGCGCAGGGCGTGTAGGAGGGCATCGTGGTCGCCGTAGTCACCGGGTACGGCAGTGGCGCCGGGCAGCTGGGGTGCGCGGGCCGGCGGCTGTCCAGGCCGGTGCGGACAGCCGCCAACCGTTGTGCGGGGTTGGTGTCAGTCGTCGGCTGAGTGGCGGAGGCCGTCGTCCAGGGCGATGGGGCCGGGCACTGGGCTGTCTGTCCTCCACTATCTGTTGGTGGCCCCGCCACCAAGCACGGCGTCCTGGTCAGAGACCTACGATTTCAGGGCGCCGCCCGGTGGGGATGGTCTCGAATGGCGGCAGTGACGGGTGGTCCGGAGGTCTGCCAGTGCCTGCCACGTGCGGCCCGGCGGCCGTAGCGTTGATGGCATGGACCACCAGGCAGAGCTCCGCGGATTCCTCACCACGCGCCGTGCCCGGATCTCCCCGGAGGAGGCGGGCATGACCCCGTTCCCGGGGATCCGCCGTGTGCCCGGCATGCGCCGCGAGGAGGTCGCCTACCTCGCCGGGATCAGCGTCGACTACTACACTCGGCTGGAGCGCGGCCGCGTCGCGGGCATCTCCGACGAGGTCCTCGACGCCGTCTCCCGGGCGCTGCGGCTCGACAACGTCGAGCACGACCACCTGTTCGCCCTGGTGCGTGCCCTTCGCCCCGCCGATGCGCGCACGGCGCGGCCGACGCGACGGGCGGTGACTGAGCCCGACGTCCTCCTGCAGCGCGTGCTCGACGCGATCGACGCTCCTGCCGCCGTCCAGAACGCGCGGCTGGACATCGTCGCCGCGAATCGCCTTGGCTGGGCCCTGTACCCGCACGCCGAACAGTGGCTCGCACGCGGCGAGGGCAAGCCGTTCAACCACTTGCGTTTCCAACTGCTGGACCCGCGCGCGCAGGACTTCTACCAGGACTGGGAACTGGCCGTTCGCAACAGCGTCGCCGTGCTGCGCGAGGCCGCCGGCCGCGACCGCGCCGACGAGGAGCTCTTCGCGCTCATCGGCGAGCTGTCGGCCAAGAGCAAGCTCTTTCGCACCCTGTGGGCATCCCACGACGTGCTCCGCTATCGGCGCGGCCCGAAGCGCTACCGCCACCCGCTGGTCGGCGAGCTGGTCTTCGAATCCCAGACATTCGCGGTCGGGGGCGCCGAAGAGCTCAGCCTGGTCGTGTACACCGTCGAGCCGGGCTCCCCCACCGCCGACGCCCTGGAGATCCTCGGCACCTGGCTGGCCGAGCACGGCAGCGCCGAGACGCCGTCCGCGGCACCGCGCGGCGACTGACGCCCCGCGCCGCGCCGGAGCCGGGCGCGAGGAGTCCCTGACTGGACGTCGGCGGGGCGGGCCGCCGAAACCGCCCACGCGCCGAAGAGCCCGGTGCGTGCCCGTCCGCGCTGCCCGGAGACGCACGATCCATTGACGACGCCGGCCATCCTGGGCCTGGGGCGACAGCGGGGAGGCCGGCGACGGCTCCTTCGGCAGCCGTCTGACCGAGTCGGGCCTGCGGGAGGTCGCCGAGAGCGCCATGGCCGATGGGATGACGCTGTGGGACACCGCCACGGTGTACGGCATGGGCCGCTCCGGTTCTCTCGAGAACGCTCCGCGGCTTCGACCGGGGCTCGTACCAGCTGTCGACGAAGTTCACCCCGCAGATCGCCGGGACGGCGACGACCCGGTCGCCGACGCGCTCGAGCGGAGCCTGACCAACCTGGGCACCCACCATGTCGACCGGCACTGGATCCACAACCCCGCCGACGTCGAGCGGTGGACACCGAGTCTGATCCCGCTGCTGGAGTCCGGAAAGGTCCGGCACGTCGGCGACTCCCACCACGACCTGGTGTCGGCGTACCGAGAAAGGTGCTCAGGCATGTACAGACGAACGTGCTCAATCGTGGGACCGCGAGGACACACCTGCGGCCGTGGGGTGTCCGCCAGCGTCCATGACTCGACGGCGATCTGAACCTGGAGCACGCGGGCGTAGGCTCTCAGGGATGCGGATAGGCGAGTTGTCCCGTCGGCGGCGAAACGCCGGGCGACCGCCCGGCCGATGCCGGCATCGGTCAGCTAGGCCGCCTTCCGTCGAGTCACGTGCTCATCGTTCTTCGTCACTTCGCGGGCCGGACGAGGGCGATGTTGGTGTCGAAGTCGCCGAAGTGGACCTGCAGCGTGAACAGCAGCCGGGAGTACATCTCGGTGGCGCGTGCGGTGGTGATGTCGCCGAGGTCGATGACGACGTCGGCGGGCCACCCGAACTCGCCGAGCAGCTGGGTTACGGCCTTCTTGGCGTCGGCGTCGTCCCCGGAGACGAATAGGTTGTGCCTGCCGGGCAGACGGGCGGGGTCGAGCATGGTTTCGTACTGCACGGTGTTCAGCGTCTTCACGACGCGCGCGTCCGGGAACGCGCGCTGGATCTGCTCGCCGAGGCTGTCGTCGTTGGCGACGCTCAGCCGGGGCGGCCAGCCCGCGGACAGGTCCAGCGGCAGCGACAGGTCCAGCAGGACCTTGCCGGCCAGGTTCTCCGCGCCGACCAGTTCCAGGGCGGCGATCGCGTGCGCGCCGGCGGTCGCGTTGATCACGACCTCTCCGTGGGCGCCGGCCTCGGCCATGGTGACCAGGCGGGCGTCGGGGTTGTCGGCGAACCAGGTCGACAGCGGCGGGGTGCCCAAGTGGTCCGGCTCGGTGCGGGCCAGGGTCGCCTGCGGGTCGCGGGTGCCGAGGACGACGTCGTGGCCGAGGCCGGTCAGCCTCGTGACGAACGCGCGGCCGACCATGCCGGTGCCGATGACTGCGATCTTCATGATGATTGTCCTTGCTGGTGATGCGTCGGTGGTGGGGTTCGTGCGGGCACTCGTCAGGCGACGAACTCGATCAGCCGGTAGCCAATCCCGTTGGGGTCGGCGATCCGGAAGGCACGCTCGTAGGCCACGGCCTGGGAGGGCTCGGCGATGTCCAGGGCCAAGGTGTGGATGGGCTCGACGATGTCCATGGTGTCCTTCAGGCGGGCCCAGTGCTCGTCGACACCGGTGACGAGGAAGCCGATCTGGAGGCTCTCGAAGTCGGGCGGCGTTGCTCCGGCAGCGAGCTGCCGGACGATGATCCGCAGGGCGTGGTCCGGGTGCGCGAGGGCGGTGAAGCCCCGGCCGGCGGCCTCGCCGGCGGTGGCGACCGTGAAGCCGAGGTGCTTGATGAGGAAGTCGCGGGAGGCGTCGGGGTCGCGGACGTCGAGGACGACGGCGGGCGAATCGAGATGCATGGGGGTGCTCCGTTCACAGGGGGTGGGATGGCAGAGGTTCAAGGGGCGGGGTGGCAGCGCAGTGGTCATTCTGCGAGGGCGCGGGTGCGCTGGACGGCCCACAGGGCGAGGCCGGCGAGGAGGATGGCCGCGCCGGCGGCCATCAGGCCGAGCCAGCCGGCCCGGGCCCAGATCAGCCCGGCCAGGGCCGAGCCGATCGCGCCGGCGACGAAGTTCCCGACGACGTACACGGTGTTCATGCGGCTGCGGGCGGTGGGGTCGATGGCCATCATCCGGGTCTGCGCGAGCACCAGCGCCGCCTGCAGCCCGATCGAGAACAGCACGATCGCGACCACGACCGCCACGATCGAGGCCTGGCCGAGCCCGGCCACGACCAGGGAGACCAGCGCCAGGAGCATCGCGCCGCCGAGGGCCTGCACCGACAGGCCTCGGTCGTAGAGGCGACCGGCTCCCTGCGCCGCGCCGGCCCCGGCGACACCGACCAGGCTGATCAGCCCGATCGTCCCCGTCGAGTACGAGTACGGCTCGTCGGACAGCAGCAGCGTCAGCCCGGTCCAGAACAGGGTGAACACGCTCATCGGCAGCGCGCCCAGCAGGATCGTCACCTGCACACGCCCATCGCCCTTCACGGTCCGCAGGACCGAGAGGAGCAGCTGCCCGTAGGGCATTCCCTTCCTGGCTTCCAGCTGTGGGAGGCGGCGCGACAGGATCACAGCGAGGACGAGCATCAGCGCCGAGGCGGCGACGAACACCGCGCGCCAACCCAGCACGTCCGCGACCAGCCCGCCGAGCGTGCGGGACAGCAGAATGCCGAGCATCAGCCCGGAGGCCACGGTGCCCAGCACCCGTCCGCGCTGGACGTCCGTGGCGAGGTCGCCAGCCATGGGCGTGAGGATCTGCCCGGCCACCGACGTCGCGCCGACCAGGGCGATCACGCCCAGCAGCACCAGGAACGACGGGGCCGCCGCGCTCGCGCCAAGGGCGACGGCCGCACCCAGCATGATCAGCGGCACCACGCGCCTGCGGTCCACCGCGTCACCCAACGGCACCATCAGGAACACACCGACCGCGTAGCCGATCTGCGTCAGCGTGATCACGAACCCGGCGTCGCCCGACGCGACGCCGAGGTCACCGGCGATCGGAGCGAGCAGGGGCTGCGCCCAGTACATGTTGCCCACCGACGCGCCCGCCGCGATCGCGAACAGCAGCGTCAGCCCGCGGGACATGCCCCGCGGGCGCGCCGGTGAAACTCGTTGGTCCTGGACCGTCATGGCAGCTCTCTCGTCGACTCCGCCGACCAGACGGACGACGCCCGGGCGGCCGGCCCTTCCCGGGGCCCGCGTCCATGCAACGGCATCCGCCGGAGGCCAACCAGATCCGCTTCCTCCCAGGGTCCGGCAGACCCCCTCACGCGCCGACCGCACGCCGGACCAGGGGCATCAGAGACGGACGAGGAACATCGGCGGACACGAGACACGACCCCGCTCATCGCTGAGCACGCCGCGGTAGGGGGCCACGGCCGGGCCGTCGTAGCGGCGCGCGTCGAGATCGATGTTCTATGCCACACCCCATAAGTTACCGACAGGTAGCCCACGCGATGGGGCGTCCCGGCATTGGACAGAGACAGGAGCCCGGCCCTCTTGCGCGACCCGCGGGGCTCGCCCCTGGCTCAGCGGCGCAGGCCGTGGAGCATCACGCTCAGGTAGCGGCGACCGGACGCGAGCCGGGTCTCCTGGCCGTCTGCGTGGACGGTGGCGGCGTAGGCGGCCCCGCACATGAGTGGCCGCAGGTCGTCCCAGGTGACGACGGTGCGCACGGTTCCCGCCGCGTGAGCGCGGTCGAGCAGTTCACCCGCGAGGGAGTCCAGGGTGGTGGCGAGTTCCGTGGTGCGGGGCAGGACGTGGTGCGGCGCGGCGCGCACGATGGAGATGGCGGGGTCGGTCAGTTGCGCCTCCAGGGTGGTGTCGAGGAAGTCCGCCAGGGCCTGCCAGGGCTCGTCCTCGGTCAGCGCCCGCTCGGCGCGGGCGACCAGCGCTTCGAGGCCGGGGGTCGCCAGGGTCTCCATCAGGGCCTCGGGGGTCGGGAAGTGCCGGTAGACGGTGGCCACCCCCACCTCGGCGAGCCGGGCAACGTCGTTGAGCTGCAGCGGAGCGCCGTCGTTCACGAGCTGGCGCCCCACGTCGACGATGCGCTGCCGGTTGCGGGCAGCGTCCTTGCGCATCGGTGCGGGGGACATGCCGACAAGCATAACCGGATAGGGCATCCGGATATGCTACGGTCAATGGGATACGTTATCCGTTTCCGTGTGGCGTCCCCACGCCACGAGGAGAACCAACCATGCCGTTCACCGTCACCGACGTCCCGGTCCTGCCCGCGGGGTTCACCGACACGTTCACCAGCCACACCGTCGACCACGGCGGGCTGACCCTGCACGCCGTCACCGGCGGCGACGGGCCCCCGCTGCTGCTCCTGCCCGCCTGGCCCCAGTTCTGGTACAACTGGCGCCTGGTGATGCCCGCCCTCGCCGACCACTTCACCGTCGTCGCCGCCGACGTCCGCGGCACCGGCGCCAGCGACAAGCCCGCCACCGGCTACGACGCCGCCACCCTCGCCGACGACATGGCCGCCCTGATGACCGGCCTCGGCCACGACCGCTTCGCCGTCGCCGGCTACGACCTCGGCATGATGGTCGGCTACGGCCTCGCCGCGGCCCACCGCGACCGCGTCACCCGCCTCGCGGTCGGCGAGGCGATCCTGCCCGGCCTCTCCCCGTCCCCGCCGCTGATGTCGGACGCGGCGACCAACGAGTTGCTGTGGCACTTCGCCTTCAACCGCCTGCCGGACATCAACGAACGCATGGTCGCCGGCCGCGAGGAGATCTACATCGGCTACCAGTTCGCCTCCAAGGCAGCCGCCCCCGACGCGATCCCACAGCAGGCCGTGGACCTCTACGTCGACGCGCTGCGCGACCCGGCCGCCCTGCGCGCCAACTTCGAGTTCTACCGCCGCCTCGACGAAACCGCCGAGCAGGTCCAGCGCTGGAGCACGGAGGGACCGCTGACCATCCCGGTGCTGGCGATCGGCGGCGAGCACAGCACCGGCACCGCCCCGGCGGAGGACATGCGCAAGGTCGCCACCGACGTCACCGGACTGGTCATCCCAGGCTCCGGCCACTTCCTGGCCGAAGAGGCCCCGCAAGCCCTGACCAAGGCACTGCTGGACTTCCTCCTCTGACCGGGCAGGGCGGCAGCCGACCCGGGAGACACCACCGCGGTGGCGGAACAGCACCGGCATCGCGGTCGGCCAGCTAGGTCGTTTCGAGATCCGGACGAGAGGACTTAGGACCAGATGAAGGGGCCCACGTCTGGTTGTGGCCGCCGTTGCAGTTCAGGGGTTAGACGTTCCCGGCCCCGTTGGAGGCCAGGCAGCGCCACGTCGCCGAGTTCATCGAGCGAACCGGCCATCGTTCGCCGCCGCCGAGCCCGGCATCACCCCCGGAGCAGCGCGCCGCACGCCAGCGCGCCCCTGGCCAGACGCTTACGGGTACGGGCGAATCTGCTTCCCACGGTCACTCCTCGCTCAGTCAAGCCCCCGGACACCGCGGGATCAGTCAACGCATCGTCACAGCGCGGCGAGTTCGTCCGCCAGATCGTCCAGGCCCAGCGAGCCGAGCGATAGCGCCGCCATGTGCCACGCCTTCAGGTCGAAGCCGGCGCCACCCGCTGTACGCGCCGCCTCGCGGCCAGCCAGCCAGGCGCGCTCGCCCAGCTTGTAGCTGATGGCCTGCCCCGGCTGGCCCAGGTAGCGGGTCAGCTCCGAGCGCGTGTACTCCGGGTCCGTCCCGGTGTGGGTCATGAGGAACTCGGCGGCCAGCTGAGGCGTCCACACCTCGCCGGGGTGGTAGCTCTCACCGGCCGGGACATTCAGCCCCAGATGCATGCCGATGTCGATGATCACCCGCACCGCGCGCAGCATCTGGGCCGACAGATAGCCGAGCCGGTGCGCCGGGTCCGTCAGATACCCCAACTCGTCCATCAGCCGCTCGGCGTACAGCGCCCAGCCCTCGGTCGCGGCGCTCACCGAGCCCACGCTCACCTGGAAACGTGAGAGCCGTTCCTGCACCAGCACCCACTGCGCCAGCTGGAGATGGTGCCCGGGGACACCCTCGTGGTACCAGGTGGAGACCAGGTTCCACACCGGGAACCGGGTCTCGCCCAGCGTCGGCAGCCAGGTGCGGCCCGGGCGCGCGAAGTCCAGCGAGGGGCCGGTGTAGTACGGGCCCGCCGCGCTGCCGGGCGGAGCGATCCTGGCCTCCACCCGCTTGATCGGATCCGCCAGATCGAAGTGCGTACCGTCCAGATCGCTGATCGCCCGCTCCATCAGCTCCTGGAGCCAGACCCGGATCTCCTCCTCGCCGTCGATCGCCTGGCCCTTCTTCACCAGGTGCTGCATCGCGGCGAACGTCGACTCGCCCGGCAGGATCTCCGCCGCGACCGCGCGCATCTCGCGCTCCAGCCGGTGGAACTCCTCCCAGCCGTAGGCGTACGCGTCCTCCAGATCCAGGTCCGAGCCGGTCCAGTGGCGCGCCGACAGCAGATAGCGCTCACGGCCTACCGCGTCCGGGGTACCGGCGACGGCGGGCAGGTAACCCTCGCTCAGATAGGCGCGTAGCTCCGCCAGACCGGCGGTCGCCGCGTCGGCCGAGGCGGCCAGCTCGGCGCGCTGCGCCTCGGGGCCGCCGGCCACGAAGGTGCGGTACCAGTCGGACTCCAGCCAGGCGTCCATCTGCTCGACGACGGTCTCCACCTGACGCGGGGCGGCGTTCAGGCCGCGTGCCGCGCCGGCCCGCAGCGAATCGGCGTAACCGCGCAGCGCGGCGGGGACGTTACGGAGCCGGCGGCCGACCACCGCCCAGTCCTCGTCGGTGGCGGTGGGCATCAGCAGAAAGGCGAAACGCTGCTGATGCACCGGGGAGAACTGGTTGTCGACCTGCCGCAGATTCTCCCCCGCCGCCTCCAGGGCGAGCGAGGCGCCGAGCCGTTCGCGCAGCAGCCGGGCCGCGCGCCGCTCGTCCACGTCGCCGGGGTCGCCCACCGCGTCCAGCCGGGCGAGGGTGGCGCGTTCGACGGCGGCGAGGGCGGCGTGGCCGTCTGGGGAGTAGTCGGGAAAACCGTCCGCACCGGGGTTGACACCGAACAGGGTGCCGATCACGGGGTTGAGCTCGACGAGCTGGTCGACGTAGGCGTCGGCGATCCGGCGCGGGGTGCCGGAGAGCGGAGTAGAGGGGGAGGCGGCAGAACGCTGCATCGTGCCATCCTCTTCGACATGCGGGACAAAGGGAAGGAACTCCCGTTCGATTAAGGGGTCGCCCCGGCCGCAACCGTACGGTGGTGGCCGTGCCGGCGCCGTTGGGCCCCGCCACGGGTAGGTCTTGCTCCCCCGGTTCGGGAGCGACAGCGACAGCGACGCGGGACGGTCTGGGGCGACGAGGGCGCCCGGTACTGGCTGATCCGCCTCGGTGTCTTGCCCCTGTTCCTTGACTCGCGGCGACGACGGGCTGGTCTCTGTCCATGATGGGCCGCGGCGATGCCCCGAGCGCTATCTCGGGTCGACGCGCACGGTGACGGCGCGGGTCCGCTCGGAGAGCATCGGCGGCAGGTAGGGGCTGTCGGCGTACTTGTCGGAATAGGCCTGGTCGATGCGCTCGTTGATCTCGCCTTCGACGGGAGTGAAGGACACGTCGAGGTCGAGGCCGCCGGCGCGGACGCGCCCCGCGCCCCGCTTCATGGCTGCCCGGTGCCATCGGGAGGCGGTGCCGTGGTAGGCGCGGACGTAGACGTCTCCGTTGACGACGACGGACCAGATCCAGGTAGGCGTGCCCGGCGTGGTGCCGTCGTCGCGGTACGGGGAGATGTGGTGCTCGTCGCCGGTCATTTGCCGCTGTAGACGGGGAAGACGCTGTGCTCGCCGTAGTCCTGGGCGCGCAGAGCGAGCAGCGCGGCCATGTCCGTCTCGGAGATCTCGAAGTCGAGATCGGCATTGGAGCGCATGTGCTCGGGGTTGGCGGTCTTCGGCAGCGACACGGTGCCCAGTTGCAGGGTGTAGCGGATGCACAGCTGAGGCACGGTCACTCCGTACTTCTCGGCCATCGCCTGGACGTCGGGGTTCTCCAGGATCGCGCCGTGCGCGATGGGTGAGTACGCCTCGACGAGGATGCCCTTGCCCTCGCAGTAGGCCAGGAGGTCGGAGGGCGTGTTGCCCGCGTGCACGAGCAGTTGGTTCACGTGCGGGACGACGGTCGCGGTCGACAGGATGTTCTCCAGGTCGTGCTGCTGGAAGTTCGAGACCCCGATCGCGCGGATCTTGCCCGCCTTGTGCGCGTCCTCCAGTGCCCGCCAGGCCTGGCGGTTGCCCTCGGAGTAGTCGCCGCCGCGGAAGTCGTCCCAGGGCTGCGGCGAGTGGATCAGCATCAGGTCGAGTTGTTCGAGGCCCATCTCGGCGAGGGACCCGTCGATCGCGGCGACCGCGCCGTCGTAGTCCTTGGTCTCGGCCGCCAGCTTGGTCGACACGAACAGCTCGTCCCGGGGGACGCCTGCGGTGCGGACGCCCTCGCCGACGCCGCGCTCGTTGCCGTAGGCCTGCGCGGTGTCGATGTTGCGGTAGCCGATCTCCACGGCCGCATGGACCGCTTCAGCTGCCTTGTCGTCGTCGATGAACCAGGTGCCGAGTCCCAGCTTGGGGATCTCGACGCCGTTGGACAAGGTGTAGGTCTCGTTCAGGATCGTCATGGGGGTTCTCTTTCGCTCTTTCGTCAGGTCGTTGGAGCGGGCGGGGCGATGCTCATGTCCTGCGTTCCTGCTCGGTTTCGGTCTGCGCCGCTTCGTCCTCGCGGTGCGACGGGGCGGCCCAGCTGCCGAGCAGCCGTATGGCCTCGGCGGTGGGGGAGCCGGGCTCGACGGTGAAGACGAGCATGACGAGGCCCGGGTCGGCGGAGAGTTCGAACGATTCGTAGCCGAACTCGAGGTCGCCGACGTCGGGATGGGTCAGCAGCTTCGTCCCGGAGCGGTGGCGCAACACATCGTGGGAGGCCCACAGGGCGCTGAACTCCTCGCTCCGCGTCGTGAGGGTGCCGACGATCTCGATGAGCTCCCGGTCGTACGGATCCTGTGCCGATGCCGCGCGGAGCAGGGCGACGACGTCGTGCTTGGCGACGTCGAAGTCGCGGTGGAACCTCGGCGCGTCGGGGTCCAGGAACAGCCACGTCGCGTAGTTGTAGTGGTCCCGCGACCCGTCGGCCGGCAGCGAGTGGAGAGCCCGTCCGATCGCGTTGAACGCGAGGCGGTCCAGGCGGGCGTTCTGCACCAGGGCCGGAGCGTCGATGGAGTCGAGCACCTGCTGGATGCCGGGACGCACGTGGGTGCGGGTCGAGCCCTTCGTCCGCGGGGCGCGGCGCTGGGTGATCTTGACGAGGTCGAAGAGGTGCCTGCGCTCGTCCTCGTCGAGCTGCAGGGCGCGGGCGACGGCCTCGAGGACCTCGCGAGAGGCTCCGGAGATCCTGCCGCGCTCAAGGCGGGCGTAGTAGTCGGCGCTGACCCCGGCCAGGTGGGCGACCTCCTCTCGGCGCAGGCCAGGGACCCGGCGCGCCCCGCCGTAGCGGGGCACGCCGGCCTCCTCCGGGGAGAGCCTGGCTCGCCGGGAGGTAAGGAAGCTGCTGATCTCGGACCGGGAATCCATGTGCTGCGGGACTCGCTGGCTCAGTGGGTGGTGTATCCGCCGTCGACGGGCAGCGCGGTGCCGAGGACGAAGCTCGCGGCCGGGCTGCACAGCCACAGCACCGCGGCGGCGACCTCGTCGGCCTGGCCGAGGCGGCCGATCGGCTGCTGCTTCATGATCTCGGCCATCGCCTCGGCCTGGCCCTCGAGCATCCCGGCGACCATGGGCGTCTCGATGACGCCCGGGCACACGGCGTTGATGCGGATGCCGCGGGGCGCGTACTCGACCGCGGCGCTCCTGGTGAGGCCGATGACGCCGTGCTTGGAGGCGTGGTACGCGGCGCGCTCCGGAAGCCCGACGAGGCCGCCGAGCGAGGAGCAGTTCACGATCGCGCCGGAGCCCTGGGCGCGCATGTGCCGCAGCTCGTGCTTCTGCGCGGCCCACACGCCACGCAGGTTCACCGCGTTGACCTGGTCGAAGTTCTCGGCTGTCTCGTCGGCGGCGTCCGAGGGCGGGGCCTGCACGCCGGCGTTGTTGAAGGCCATGTCGAGCCGGCCGAAGGTCTCCACCGTGCGGTCGACGGCGGCGGCGACCTGCGCCTCGTCGGTGACGTCGCAGGCGATGCCGATGGCCCGATGACCGTCGTCGACGAGCGACTGCGCGGCCTGCTCGACGGCCTCGGCGCTGCGGTCCAGCAGCGCGACCGCCGCTCCGCTCTCGGCGAAGCCGCGGGCCGCGGCCAGGCCCATGCCGGAGGCGGCTCCGGTCACGAGGGCCACCTGACCGGCGAAGTCGTACGTCGGGTTGTTGTTCGTCATCGGGATGTTTCCCATCGTCTGCTGTTCTTCATCGCGCATGGCCCACCCCTACGCAACGGCGGGCTCACGCGTCTTCGACGCTATGGCGAACGCTCGGGTCGAACCAGGACCTGTTGGACCACGGTTCGTCCGGCCTCCTTGAGGATGCCCGCCCCGGGACCCGCGCCCGTTCAGGACTCGCCGAGCGAGGCGGCACCGAGCATGAGGGGCGCCTGCCGCGAGGTCCTGGAGGAGGATCAGGTCGACGCCGGTCAGGTCGACGCGCACGGCTCCGGCCTCGCGGGCGGGTCCGCGACGCGCTCGACCAGGGGCGCGCCCAACCAACTGTCGTGCCAGCCCCAGGCCAGTGCACCGGTGCTTCGCACCTGTCTCTCACGGACTCACGGGAACGCCCCCGATCGAGTGAGAGTAAGGGCGGGCGATCGCCCCGGGGGATGGCCCGCTCAATGCGTCAGAACGCATACGTGGTACTCGGGCCCGCGCTGCCTCACATCCGGGATCTCAACACGTCGACCTCACAGCCCGGCGCGAACGGGTCGAAGCCCTGCTCGATCAGCGGGCGAACTATCAGGAGGCTTCGCAAGGACCACCACGCGTGGATCACGTCGAGGTCGATGTCTGTGTCATAGCCGGCGATGACGTCGTCGAGGTGCTCCTCGTGTCCGAGCGTGAAGGTGGCGAGGTCGTACAGGGCATCACCCTGGCCCGCCTCGGACCAGTCGATGATGCCCGTGACCTCGTCGCCGTCGAGGAAGACGTGCGCGATCTGCAGGTCGCCGTGGGTGAACGTCGGAGTCCACGGCCGGAGCGCGGCCTCGGCGACCTGGCGGTTGCGGGTGACCAGGTCGGCGGGCAGGACACCGTTCGTCACGAGCAGTTCACACTCGTCGTCGAGTTCCGCCGCCAGCGCGACGATGCTCCGTCCCGCCCGGCCCGGCCGGGGCGGCAGCGGCGCGTCGTGCAGCTTCCGGATGGCGGCGCCCGCCGCGGCCCACGCCGCCGGCGACCCGGTCGACGGCCCGCCGAGGCGCCCAAGCGTCGTCCCCGGGAGTGCGGCGGTCGCGAGCACGTGCGGCTTGCGCCACAGGACCTCCGGGGTCGGGACCGGCGCGAGGGACATCGCCTCGACCTCGATGTCGATGCGCGCCTGATCGGCGTCCACCTTCAAGAACATGTCACCGACGCGCAGAGTCGCGCGCTCGGAATGGGCGACGACGACTTTGACCTCATCCATGGGCGACCAGTATCCCGGGGTGATCGCCAACGTCACCGGGTTTATCGCGTTCGATTGCGCGGCTGACCGCGTCCCGCTACCCGACCGCCTCGTGCGCCTTCGGCAGACGGCAAAGCGTGGATTCCCTCCCGGACTGATGTCAAAGGACAACACCTGCCTGTCCAGCCCGCCGCATAGCACAAATTTCCAGTGAGCGTGACCGGTGCGGTGTCGGACGGCGTCGATGTCCGGGGTGGTGACGCGGACGCCGTCTGGGCCGACGTGCAGCCAGGTGTCGCGATGGATGCCCGCGCCGGTGTACCAGCGGGAGTCCCGGTGGGTCGCGCTCGCGGCCGATCATTGCGTCGTGCGGCAGCGTCACCGGCTCAAACGGAGCGGTCGGGCCGGCCGGTTCGGCGAAGGGGCTGACCTTCGGGCGGACCTGCCAGTCGTCGTTGAACGAGGTGCGGATCACGCTGTCTCCTTGGCGTGAGGCGGCTTACTTGATGGCACCGGCGCCGACCCCCTTGACGATGTGCCGTTGGGCGAGGAGGTAGAAGACGACGACCGGCACGATCGAGATCACGGTCGCCGCGAGCAGGATCTGCTGTTGTGGCGTCTCGGCGGAGACGAAGCTCGTCAGGCCGCGTTGGATCGGCATGAGGGAGTTGTCGTGGAAGATGACCAGGGCCATCAGGTACTCGTTCCAGGCCGCGAACCCCTGGATCACCGCCACGGCGGCCAGTCCCGGCCTGGCCAGCGGGAGGATGACGCTCACGAAGATCCTCAGCCGCGACGCCCCGTCGATGGCGGCGGCCTCCTCCAGGGCCTTCGGCTGGCTCACGAAGAAGCTCCGCATGATGAGCGTCGCCATGGGGATCCCCGAGGTGATGAGGATGAGCACGTAGCCGAGACGGCTGTTGGTCAGGCCGAACTCGATGAGCAGCTTGTACTGGGAGAGGAACATCGCCGGCGCCGGGATGATCATCACGGCGAGGATGACGACGGTGAAGACGCCCTTGCCCCAGAACTCCAGCCGTGCCAGCGCGTAGCCGGCCAGGCTGGAGACCGTGAGGATGCCGAGGACCGCCGTCCCCGTGTAGAGAATGCTGTTGAGCAGGTACGTTCCCAGCTCACCATCTACCCACGCCGTGACGTAGTTGCCCCACTGGGGCTCGCTCGGTATGAAGTTCTCGCCGCCCAGCAGTTCGTCGAGGCTCTGCAGCGAGCCCGACAGCATCCACAGCAGCGGGAAGACCGAGAAGATCGCCGCGAGGCCGAGCAGACCGTACAGGCCGACGCGGTCGGCGCGGACGCGAGGACGACGGGGTGGCTCCTCGCGGGGGGAGACGTCTCCGGGGACGCGCGCCACGCGCCCGCCCGGTCCGGCCTCCTCGGCAGACATCACCATGTCCTTCTCAGCTTTCTTGGTGGTCCTCATGCCCGTGACCGCCGCGCGGAGATGGCCAGCTGGATGAGGGAGAGGATGACGAGCGTCCCGCCGAAGATCACCGACATCGCCGCGGCGGTGCCGTAGCGGAAGTTGGTGAACGCCTCCCCGTAGATGAGGAGCGTGGGCACCATCGTGTGGTCGCCGGGGCCGCCGTTGGTGAGCACCTGCACGGTGCCGAAGATCTGTAGGGCGGCCAGCAGGGTGAGCAGGCTGACGATCGCGGTGACCGGGGCCAGCTGGGGCCAGGTGATGTACCGGAACTTGGCCCAGCCGCCCGCGCCGTCGAGGTCGGCGGCCTCGTACAGCTCCCTGGGGATGTCCTGCAGTCCCGCGAGGAAGAGGAGGAAGCCGAAGCCCCAGTGGAACCAGATGAAGACGGCGGCGACGGACGGCAGGGCGACGGAGGGGTCGCCGAGCCAGTTCTGCTGGAGGGATTCGAGCCCGACCAGTTCCAGCGCGTGGTTCAGCACGCCCGAGCCCGGATTGAACAGGGAGGAGAAGATCAGCCCGACGACGACGACCGACAGCACGCCGGGCAGGTAGAAGACGGTTCGGAAGAAGACACGTCCGCGGGTGATCCGGTTGACGGCCGTGGCCATCGCCAGGGCGACGCCGTTGCCGATGAAGAAGCCCGCCGCGGCGAAGACCGCCACGTTCCGCATCGAGTCCCAGAACGCGTCGTAGTGGAGGACGAACTCGTAGTTGTCCAGGCCGACGAACGGGGTGTCCGCGCTGAGGCCGTCCCAGCTCTGGAAGCTGAGCAGGATGGACTGGCCGAACGGCACGATCGTGAAGACGCCGATGAAGGCGACGGCGGGGGCGAGGAACAGCCACCCCAGTAGGTGTCGACGAACAGCGTGCCCCCGGCGGGGACGCCGCGCGAGGGGCGTGGTGGTGGATGTCATGAGACGCGCTCCTGGGTGGCCTGGAGGTCGGCCAGGACCTCGTCCACCGTGAGCTCGCCGAGCACGAGGCTCTGCGTGTCACGGACGATGGCGGTGTAGACGTCCGTGCTGGGGGTGGTCGGCAACACCTGCATGGTGTCGGTGGCCGAGGCGTAGCCGGCGAGCTGACGGGGCAGTTCGCCGGCCAGGAGCTCCGGGTTGGTGGGCAGGATGCGGGCGTCCTCGGCGAACACCCGCTGTTGCTCGGGCTCCGTCAGCCACCGCACGAAGGCCAGGGCCTCGTCGACATGGTCACCCCTCGGGTTGATGACCGCGCCCTTCCCGCCGAGGCCCAGCGCCCGTGGTTCGAGGGTGCCGTTCGTCGCCGCCGGGACCGGCAGCGAGATGTAGTCGTCGTAGTCCGGCGCGGAGCGCAGGCCCACGGAGACTCCCGGCGAGGCGTCGAAGATCGCGCCCACCTCGTGCGTGTTGAAGAACGCGGTCTCGACCGTCGGATTGTCGCCCAGGCCGCCGGGGAGCGAGCCGTTGGATATGACGCCGGCGTCGCTCAGGTCGACCAGCAGTTGGAAGGCGTTGCGCCAGCCGTCCGACTCCCAGCTCGCCTCGCCCTCGAAGGTCGCGGCGATCTCCTCGTCCGTCAGCCAGTTGGAGGCGTAGCTCTGGACCAGTTGCGGCGTCAGCGAGGACGCGACTGAGAAGTTGCCGCCGCCCGAGGCGGCGAGCGCGTCGATGAAGGCGTCGGTCGTCGCGGGCGGCGCCGCCGGGTCTATGCCTGTCGTCGCGGGGTCGACGAGGAACCCATAGGACTGGATCTCCCAGTGCGCGGTGTAGACGCCCGCCGGCACGTCGAGGTTGTTGCCCTCGGGGAAGGTCGACATCTCGATGACCGCCGGTGCGAAGTTCTCACCCCATTCCCCTTCGAGCTCCGAGCTGAGGTCCAGCGCCCAGCCGGCCCGGTAGAACGGGGCCATGTTGGTCGCGTTGAAGGCCGAGTAGACGTCGGGCATCGAGTCGGACTGCGCCATGGCCATCAGCTTCGTCAGATAGTCGGACGGCCCTGGAGTCTCGACGGTGACACGGATGCCCGTCTCCGTCGAGTACCGCTCGGCGAGTTGGGTGAGCACCGCCTCCTGGCCGCGCGACTGGTTCAGGAAGGTCAGCTCGATCCGACCGCCCGCGCCGGGGTCCTCCCCGCCCGCGCACCCCTGGAGCAGAAGCGACGACGCCATCGCGAGGGCCCCGGCGATCACCACGGAGCGGGGCCGGTCGGCGCGGCTGGGGGGACGTGGACGCCGTCTTCTACGCATGGGACCTCACCTTTGAAAGCCACCGGGGGTTCGATCGGCCTGACGGTAGGTGGCACGCGTCACACTGTCAATGGCAATCGAATGCCAAAGCCTGAATACCTGGCTCAGAGGAGGTGTAGACCTCCTCCGCGACCATGGTTGGTCAATCGGTTGCAGCGCTGCGCGAGCCGCGTGGGAAGGCGCTGAACCCCTCCGCCGTCATCCGCCATCCGGAGGGCAGTCGGGCGCCGGCGGCCACCGCGTCGGCGAGGTGCGCGACGGCGGCCAGCAGTCCGCCGTTCGCCGGGAGGTACAGGGTGAGGAAGCCGGGCATCTGGGGGTTGTGCCCGTTGGGCAGGAAGACGTTCTTGGGCGACGGCAGCAGCAGCGCGTCCAGGGCGCGACCGAGGTCTCCCAGTCGGGCCGCGGTCATGGCCATGACCGGGTAGTCCCAGCCCCAGCTGGACTGCAGGTCCCAGCCGCGCCAGACCTCGTCGAGGGTGGCGGCCATCACGTCGGCGTCGATGACCTCTGTGTCGGGCAACCACCCGAGCGCCATCAGCATCGACGGGTGGTCCTTGCGGATGAGGAGGGGCGGCGTCGCCAGGGCCGCGTACGTCCCGTCGGGCATGAGGGCGGGGCGTCGCATGTTCCCGGCCACCCGCTCCCATTCCGCGCGGACGGGCAGCCCGAGCCGTTTCCGCCACTGGTTCGCGATCCGCAGCGCCCACGTCCAGTAGGCGAGTTCGAAGGTCGGGTCGGCGTTGGTCGCCCGGTCGACGAGGTAGCTCTCCTGCGCCGGGATGAGCGGCGGCGGCAGGACGAACTCACCGTCCCGCTCCTCGGCGAAGTCGGCCATGAAGTCGGCGGTGGCCTCCACGAGCGGGTAGTGCTCCGCGAGGAACGCGTCCGGCCGGCCCTCGCGGCGCAGCAGTTCGAGCAGGTGGATCAGGTGCGGCTGCTGCCAGATCAGGAACACGCCGATGAGGCTCGGCGACTCCCGGGCCGAGGGATCGGTCTGCTTGGGCCAACGCGCCCCGCGGTACCCCTGCCGGCGCGCCGTCTCCCGGGCCGCCCCCAGGGCGCCGTGGTACCAGGCGAGACTGCGTTCCAGCAGGTGGCCGCGGCCCCACATCGGGAAGTGCGCCGCGTGCCACCAGTGCATCTCCAGGTGGAACTTGCCGGTCCAGGTGTTGTACGTCAGCCCGGTCTCGGCCGGCGGCGTCGCCCCGGCGCAGTTGACCGCCGTCAGGTACTGCGACAGCACCACGCGACGCTCCAGCTCCGCCGCCGCCTCGTCGACGCTGCCCTCGAAGCTCACCACGGCGCCCGTGGTCCAGTAGTGCCGCCACCACTCCTCGGACGCGCGCAGCACGGCCGGGAAGGCGGCCGTCCCCTCGCCGCCCGCCGGTTCGGGGGCCGACGGCGCGAGGGTGACGACGAGTTCGAGCGCGCCCGCGTCCGTCGAGGCCGTGACGCGTGCCCCGCCGTCCCGTGCCGAGAGCACGCCGGTGGAGACGACGTCCACGACGTACGCCGACGACTCGACCACGCGGTGCGCGCGCCCCCGTCCTGGCCCGAGGTCGTGCCACCGCACGCGCTCGTCGAGCGGCAGCTCGAACCAGGCGAGATCGTCCGGTTGGGGGTCGAAGACCCAGGAGACCGCGAGCCCTCGCGCGAGCAGCGGCGACACCACCCGCACGGCGAAGCGGTGGGCGACGGGATCGGCGACGGTGGTCACCTCGACCGGCTCGCCGTCGATCCGGTAGCCGGAACGCACCACCCCCGACCACAGGTCGAGCTCGGCGCGCGGCCGTTCCAGCCGCTCGGGATGCCCGAGCGCCGGACCTCCCGGCAGCGCGTCCAGCGCGAGTCGCCCCAGGTGCGCCCGCCGCGGGTTGTAGGTGAACCACGCACCGGGCTCGAGCTCTTCGGGGATGGGGTCGGCGGCTCGAAGCAGGCCCATCCGGTCGAGGTACGGCACCGGCCCGCGGGCTGTGGGGTACTCGGTAACCGCCTCCTCCAGCGCGTACTCCCGCCGGCCGCGGGTGCGGTACCAGCCCCAACTCGACTGCGTGCGCAGCGGTATCTGGAAGTCGTCGCGATCGAACGGCCGCCGCCGCTGCTCGGGGAGCCCACCACGGCCGTCGCTGACCACCCGCCGCGGGTCCGGTCGCAGCTCGTGGAAGTTCGGGAAGGTCTGCAGGCCGGACACGTCGACCGTCATGGCGAGGTCGCCGTTGCCCACGGTGAGGGTGTCGACCGGGTGGGGAGCCGACAGCACGGGGTTGTGCCGACGAACGAGACGACGCCGGTCAACGGTCAGCTGTGTGCGATGCCCACCAGTCATGGGCAGCTCCTTCGGCGCATGCGCCCCATTGCATCCGCCCCGGAGAGTCATGTCAATCGGTTGCCAACGAGAGGGGGTGTGCCACAATACTGGCCGTTCATCGCCGAAGGAGACCCGTGACCGACCCGCCCGACGCCCGCTCGCCCGGCGCATCCGGCAACCGGAAGCCGCCGGCGACCATCTACGACATCGCGCGCACGGCGGGCGTGAGCCCGTCCACGGTCTCGCGGGCGCTCAACAAGCCCGGCCGCATCAACGCCAGGACGGAGCGGCGCATCCGGGACGTCGCCGAGGAACTCGGGTACCGCCGCAACCCCATGGCCGGCGCGTTGCCGACCGGGCGCACGGGCACCATCGGGCTGATCGTCTCCGACGTCACCAACCCGGTCTACTTCGACCTCATCCACGGCGCGGAGCGGGTGATCGCCAGCGAGGGCCACACGCTCGTGCTGGCGGACGCGCAGGAGTCGCCCGACACCGAGTCGGAGACGGCCGAGCGGCTGCTGCTGTCCGTCGACGGCCTGCTCCTGGTCGGCTCCCGACTCGACGACGCCCGCATCCTGGAGCTCGCGGAGCACAAACCGCTGGTCCTCGTGAACCGCTCGGTGCCCGGACTCCCGGGGATCGTCCCCGACCCGCTGCCGGGGATCCGGAAGGCGCTGGACCACCTCGCCTCACTCGGGCACCGATCGATCGCCTTCCTGTCCGGCCCGGCCACGTCCTGGATGAGCGGGGTCCGCTGGGAGACCCTGCTCGACGAGGCGCTACGACGCGACATCGGGATCGTCGAGATCGGTCCAGGCATACCGACCCTGGAAGGCGGACGGCAGAGCCTCAGGCGCGTGCGCGCAGCCAGAGTCACCGCGGTCGTCGCCTACAACGACCTGATGGCCATCGGCCTTCTGCAGGCCGCCAAGGCCGCCGATGTCGACGTGCCCGAGGACCTGAGCATCATCGGCTTCGACGACATCTTCGGCTCCAGCCTCACCACCCCTACGATCACCACCATCCGAAGCCCACTCGACCGGGTCGGCGAAACCGCCATCCGCCGACTGATCGCCGAACTCGACGAGGACGATCACAGCGCGGACGTCACGCTGTTCACGGAGTTCATCGAGCGGGAGTCGACCGCGCCGCCCAGGGCCCGTTGACGAAGACGGCACTCGGCGGCGCCGTGTCCACGCCGCGGCCGTCTCGAGATCGATCGCGGGCGGACTGTACGGCCCACCGGTGAGGGGTGCACCCAGCCGCGCGCCCAACCAACTGTCGATGCCAGCCCCAGCCCTCTCTCCGGTAGTCCGCTGGCTGGGACCGCTTCGGGACCACGCCCGCTGCGCGTCCCCACTCGACCAGGCGTTTCAAGCACGTCATACCGTGCGAGACAAGGCGCCCGACGTGGCGGACAGCGTGAGCCCCGGTGAAAGATCTTCCGCATGATGATGCGACCTCCCCGGCGAGGCATAGTCCCTGTTGTGCCCCCCGTCTCGACGTCCTGGCGCCGCATCGACGCCTGGTTGTCCCGATACGCGCCGAAGGCTCTGGGGGAACTCAGGCCTCCGGCTTCGTGGCGGTCCCTCCAGGAGGCCGAGTCACGCTTGGGATTCCCCCTTCCTACGGATCTCCGGGAGTCGCTGCGGTGCCACGACGGAGATGGGTCCTTGCTGGGCGTGCTTCCCTGCCGGAGGCTGTACTCGGTGTCGGAGATCATCGAGGTCCGCGAGACGCGGATGGAGATATGGGAACCAGACGATCCGGACCAGGCGGAAGCGCCCTGGTGGGGAACGAAGTGGGTCCCCATCTCCGGAAGTCACGGAGACGACCACTTCATCGATGCCGGGGAAGGGATGTGGCAGAACCATCTCGGCGACGCTGTCCACGACGACCAGGCGTGCTTTCTGGGCTGGCCCAGCCTGGGCTCATGGCTCCATGAGGTGGCGGAAGCCATGGAGCATCACAACCAGTCCTGGTTCGGCGCGGTGACCAGTCCCAAGATCAACGGCAACGGAGACATCGACTGGTGGAACTGAGTCCCGGCCCATTGACCGGGTGGTCACCGCGCGGGCGGGGCCCGCTCTCGCCGAATGGGCCCTACGCACGGCCCTACACCAGCGACGCAGAACGCACCGCGGCCCTGACGGTCTTCCTCCACACCTACAACCACCACCGCTGCCACATCGCACTCGAAGGCCACCTTCCACAAGCCGCGTCAACAACGCTGCGGGTCAACACCCAGTCGATGGTGATGGCCGCGTCGGTCGAGGCGCCCATCGCGGAGTACTCCGGGCGATCGATGGGCGACTGCTCGTGGGCTGTCCCGCGTTGTCGCGCGCGAGACGGGATGAAGGGGGCCCAACGGAAAACGACTGGCCGCCGCGCCCGCGCTGGGCGGGCGCGGCGGCGGCAGACCGGGGTCGGGTGGCGTCAGACCTTCGTCTTGGCCCGTTGCACGGCGCTGACGCCGACCGCGGCCAGGGCGATCTGGATCAGCAGTTCTATCCAGTCGAGACCCTCCGTGTCGCCCACGCCGAGCGCCTGGGCGACGGCCGTTCCGATGAGGGCCGCCACGATGCCGACCAGCAGCGTCCAGAGAATCCCGATGCCCTGCCGGCCTGGGAGGACGAGCCGGGCGAGGAATCCGATCACGACGCCGACGACGATCGCGCTGATGATTCCGGAGATCTCCATCGTTCAGCCTTTCTGACGGAACTGGACCGCCGTCGGGTGCCCCAGGGGACGGCGGTCCAGTCCTCGCCGGACGTACCGGTTCTCCGGCGACGGCCTACCGAGCCGCTCGCGGACGGGGGACCGCGCCCCGGCCCGGGTCTCGGGATCGATTTCAGGGGCCGGCACTCACCCGTGATGCGTGCTCCGAGCCCGCGGCGTCTACGACAACGGCGCCGGCTCGACACTTGCGGCGCTCGTGGAGTGGGGTACTCCGAGCGGGAGATGCCGCCGTCATCCTCGCGACGGAGTCGGATCATCTCCCTGGTGTGACGCCCACCTGTGGCGGTCTGGTCATGCTGAAGCAGTGAACGTGACAGAGCCCGAACTGCCCGTCCCCGCCTGGGCCCACCGCGTGGCCCACGCCGTCCCGCGCGTGGCGCTCCCCGTGTGCCTGTGGCGCCTACCGGTCATCGGCCACGGCATGGGCCGAGCCGCTCTCGCCGCCCATCCCGTGGGCCACATCGCCTACGTCATCACGCTCAGCGTTCTCTCCGAAATCGCGGCACTCCTCGGCTTCGGCCTGGTGCGCCCCTGGGGTGAGCGGGTCCCCGCATGGGTCCCGCGGCTTGCCGGCAAGCGCGTCCCGCCCGCCGTCGAGCACGTCACCGCAGCGGCGTCTGGTGTGAGACCCGCGCCACGGCACGCGTGAGCCGGTTGTCGGCCGGCGTCGCCCGGTGCGGCCGGCCGGGATGGGGCGAGTTCAGTCGCAGTCGCCCGACGAGCCCCCGGAGGAACTCCCGTACGAGCCGCCCGTGCGGCCGCGGGAGCCCGAGCCACGGCCGCCGCCGCCGGAGCCGCCCGAGGTGCGCTCCGGGGCCGCGGCCACCTGGATGTCGCCGTCGTCCGGGACCGCCGCCGCGTCGCAGTCACGATTCCCGCACGCGCCGGCGGTCAACGCCAGCACGACCGTGAGCAGAACGGCTCCTCGTATCGCCCCGTGCCGGAGGGAAAGGGACCTGGCGACGGTTGTGGACATGGTGAGTTGACCTATCGTTCAGTGGCGTCGACCACCCCGGCTGCGGTGGCGCTCGGATGCCATCGGAGACGGTGCCGGGCAGGGTCCGGTTCCGTTCGCGCGTCGGGGGCACGGCAGTCGTCCCCGTCGACCCGTCAATCCGTCAGGCCCCAGTCCGAGGCGATGTGGTAGCAGGAGCACAGGCTGGTGAGGAAGTACGCCCCCGCGTTGCCGCACTGTTGGGCCCCGTCGCCCGGTGCGACCGGCGTGCCGTGACCGTTGCCCGGCGTCAGATAGCCGATCACGGGCGGGGCGCCCGCCCCCGTGTCGTACACCGAGCGGGTGGTGCCGGCGGGCAACTGCGAGGTGGTGTCCGGCTGTTGGTCGCCGCCGAGGACGTTCGTCCACTGCTTGACGGACTCTGCCAGGTTGGCGGTGGCCACCGTGTGGTCGGCGCCGCCGTGCCACAGCGACACCGCGGGACGCCGTCCGGTGTAGCCCGGGTATGCCGCGCGCACCCGGTCGCCCCAGGTCCGCGCCGTCTCGGCGCGGCCGGGGTACATGCACGAGAACGCGCCCAGCATCCCGCTCGCGCAGCCGTGCGGGACGCCCGCGATCACCGCGCCGCCCGCGAACACGTCGGGGTAGGCGGCCAGCAGCGAGGCCGTCATGGCGCCGCCGGCCGAGAGCCCGGTGACGTACACCCGGTCCGGGTCCGCGGCCAGCGAGCCGAGGGTGTGGTCGACCATCTGCCGGATCGACAGCGCCTCCCCGCCGCCGCGGGCCACGTCGCCCGGCTCGAACCAGTTGAAGCAGCGGCTGAGGTTGTTGGCCGACTGCTGCTCGGCCACCACCAGCGCGAACCCGTCCGCGTCGGCGAACTTCCGCCAGCCCGCGTTGTCGGCGTACTCCTGGGCGCGCTGCCCGCAGCCGTGCAGCAGCACCACGACCGGGCTGCCGGCGGCCAGGCCGGCCGGCACGTAGCGGTACATCACCAGGTTGCCGGGGTTGGATCCGAAGGACGTGACGCGCTCCAGCGGCACGGCGGCCCTGACTGGGCCGGCCACGGCCAGGACGGAGATCAGGCTCAACACGAGGGCGGTCAGCAGGGTGGTCGCCCGGCGGGGGAAGGACGCGGTTCTGGGCACGGTGGATCCCTTCCGGCACCGCGACCGTCCGGCCCGGCGCCGCTCGTCTCCTGGGTTCGCCTGAGCGCACCGTAGGACCGGCGTGGGCAACCGGATACGAGAGCCGCCGCCATGCCGGGGAGCCGGACTGTGTGCCCCGGTCACATTGGCGGCGTTTCAACCGACCGCCAGGGGCAATACGAAATGACATGTCCGCTTATAAGGTACGTTCCGGTCCCGCGGCGAAGGCCATCGCCGTCGTCGCGGACGTCGCCGCGCTCATCATCGGCCTGTGGATCCTGATGTACCTGCTGGACGCCAACCCGGGCAACGATCTGGTCGGCCTGGTCAGAGACCTGTCGCGGTGGTTGGCCGGCTGGTCCCACGACCTGTTCACCTTCGACGAGGAGTGGGCGCGGGTGGTGTGCGGCTATGGTCTCGCGGCCGTGGTCTACCTGTTCGTCGGCCATCTGGTGGCGTCCCGGGTACGTCGTCTGTAGGGGAGCGCGGCGCCTCGGGCGGTCGGGTGCGCGTCGCCGGGAGCGGCGGTATCCGGCCGCTCCGACGTGTCCTGGCTCGGCCGGGCGCACGGGTGCCCGGGGGGGCGAGATTGCTCTCCGCCATGGCGCTGACCTCACCGGGTATGGTTCCCGACAGCGGTGACCACCGCCTGTCTGCCCGTTCAGGCGGGAGGCAGGAAGGAGTTGCCGACGGTTCCTCCCGGGCACCGGGGCCCGGGCTTCGACCGGAGCGATGTGGAGACGAGGAGCCGCCATGGCGAGCAGTTCGAACGCACCGGCGGCGGCATACGGCCGACCGGGGCCGGGCGAGGCGCTGGAGCAGGTGAGCGTCGGCGTGTTCGCCGTCGACGACGCCGGGCGCATCGTCTGGGCCAACGCCTGGGCGCTGGAACTGCTGGCGCGTTCCGCCGACGAGATCGTCGGTCAGGACGCCCACGATCTGCTGCACCGTGACTCCCGGGGACGTCCGCTCACCCGGGACACTTGCGCGCGGACCAGGGAACTGCTGTCACAGCGCGCGCAGACCGACCGGGCCTGGTTCCCGCGGGGCGACGGCACCCTGTTGTCCGTGCGGTGGTTCTCCCTCCCCTACGAGCCCAACGATCAGGGCATGACCGCGCTGATCGCCTTCCATCCCACCGAGCCCACCGAGCATCCGGAGGATGACGCCGCACGGCCGGCCACCCACTCGGCCCGTGCCCTGTCGGAGCGGGAACGGCTGGCCCTGCTGGCCGACACCACCGCCCAGCTGATCAACAACCTCGACGTGCGGGAGTCCCTGCGCCGGGTGGTGGAGCTGATACTCCCCCGGCTCGCGGACTGGGCCGTCATCGACCTGATCACCGAGGCCAACGAGGTCACCCGGTCCCTGGTCGTCCGGGCCCGGGCCGGCGGCCTGGAAGTGCACGAGGAGTTGCAGGGGCCCATGCCGCCGGTGCCCGAGACCTCCACCATGCCCCTGTCCAAGGCCCTGCGCGGCGCGGCGTCCACGGTCACCGGTCCTGAGACCTACGAGGGTCCGCCCGACAGCGGCATCGCGGTGGTGCAGCGCAGGCTGTTCAAGGCGACGGGCATCCAGACCGCGGCCATCGCCCCGGTTCGCGGGCCCCGCGAAGTGCTCGGCGCCCTCACCCTGGGCCGCACCAGTCGCGACGAGGCGTTCACCACCGGCGACCTGGGCCTGCTGGAGGACATAGCCCGACGCATCGGCATCGCGCTGGAGAACGCGCGCCACTACCAGCGCCAGCGCCAGGTGGCCGAGACCATGCAGCGCTATCTGCTGCCCCAACTCCCCGACCTGGCGGGGGTGGAGATGACGACGCGCTACCTGTCCGCCCCTGACGCCTCGCACGTCGGCGGCGACTGGTACGACGCCTTCACCCTCCCCTGCGGCGACACCGCGCTGGTCATCGGCGACGTCGTCGGCCACGACCTGGAGGCGGCGGCCGGCATGGCCCAGCTGCGCAACATGCTGCGCGCCTTCGCGTGGTCCCAGGACCAGCCCCCGCACCGCATCGTGGAGACCCTGGACGAGGCCATGGGACACATCACCGATGTCCGCATGGCGACCCTGATCCTGGCCCGCCTGACCGCCGAGGCCACCGGCCGTTGGACGCTGCGTTGGGCCAGCGCCGGCCACCCGCCCCCGCTGCTCGTCGACCACGAGGGCGTGACCCGCTACCTCGAGGAGGGCAACGGGATCCTCCTGGGTACCGCCTCCGCCCGGCCCCGCCACGACGCGCACGTCGACCTGCCGCCCGGCTCGACGCTGGTGTTCTACACCGACGGCCTGATCGAGACCCGTCGGCAGCCCCTGGACGCCGGTCTCGAGCGCCTGCGCCGGCACGCCGCCTCGCTGGCCCGCCGCCCGCTGGACTCCTTCGCCGACCAGCTGCTGGAGCGCAGCCGCCCGACCGACAACGACGACGACGTCGCCCTGCTCACCGTCCGCATCCCGCGCGCCACCGCGTGAGGACGGGGCGTCAGGAGCCCGACCCGGGCGTCCGGTCGCCGCGGACGGCCGCCAGCACGTGCGGCCAGGCGGCCGCCCCCAGCGCGGCGTCGGCGTGCGCGGTGCCGCCGTGGGCGAAGCGTGGGGACGGGGGCGGCACGGCCTCGCCGGGGAAGATGATCCGGTGGCCGGCGTCGGCCCGGGTGACGAGCACCGCCTCGCGCCCGGCCGAGGCGCGGCGGGCCGCGAGTTCCCGGGCGAAGCGCAGTGACGGCCACATCCGGTCGGCGCCGCCCGCGACCAGCACCAGGTCGACGCCGGGGCCCGCCACGGGGATGGCGGCCGCGCGCAGCAGGTCGGCGTGGGTCGCGAGGCTGGTCTCGTACCAGCCGAGCACGGCGACCGGCGATCCCTCGGGTTCCGTCGGCGTCCAGGAGTCGTCGTAGGGGACGAAGGGCAGTGGCCGTCCCCGCCAGGTCCAGCTGGAGCGGTACGGGCGTTCCCGGCCGTCGCGGCCAGGACCCACGTTGGCCCAGGTGACGGAGGTGGGGGCGAGCGCGATCACGGCGTCGGCGCACTCCGCGAGGGCGGACACGAGCAACGCCGCCTCGGCGCCCTTGGAGGCGCCCAGGATGCTGACGCGTCCGGCGCCGCGGTCCCGTAGCAGTGCCGTCGCCTCGACGAAGGTCTCCAGCGGGACCTCGCAGATGCCGGGAGGCTGCCCGGGGGCCGCCGAACCACCGGACGGAGACCGCGGTCACCCCCGCACGGGCGAGGAGCCGACACCGCTCGCGCTCGATCCGCCCACTCAACCCGGAAAGCACCAGGACGCCCGCGCCCCCACGGCTCGCGGCGGGTGCGGCGACGAAGCCCCGCCACGCGTCGGTCAGTTCGTGCTCGACGATCTCGGCGGCCATGCCGTCAACTTACTCACAGGGGTCCTGCGTACCGCGAGCCGGGGCCGCCGGCTAGGGCGCGGTGACGACCGGTCGGAGGTCGGTGCCGCCGATGATCCGGCCCGGGCAGAGGCCGCGGCTCGACAGGCCGGAGAGGATCTGCGGGACGGCGTTGACGGTGGTCTGGTAGCCGTCGTGCATGAGGATGATGTCGCCGTTCCGCAGGGTGGACGCGGCCTGGACGATCTGGGCGGTGCTCGCGCCCGCCCAGTCCCTGGAGTCCACGTTCCACAGCACCTCCGCCGTGATGCCCTGCTGCCGCGCGATGTCCCGCACCTGGGTGTTGGTCTCGCCGTACGGCGGCCGGAACAGCGTCGGGGTCTGTCCGGTGGCCTGTCGCAGCAGGGTCTGGGTCCGGGAGATCTCGTCCTGGACGGCGGCCTGCCCGAGCTGGGTGAGGTGCGGATGGGTCCAGGTGTGGTTCCCGATCCACATGCCGGCCGCGACCGTCGACTGCAGCAGACTCGGGTTCTGCTGCGCCCGCTGGCCCCAGATGAAGAAGGTGGCCCGGGCGCCGCCGGCGCGCAGGGCGTTGAGCAGCGCCGGCGTCGTGGCCGTGCTCGGTCCGTCGTCGAAGGTGAGGCCGACGTAGCCGTTGGCGCAGGCGGCCCGCGGGCCGATCCCCTCGGCGGAGGACGGCGGCGCGGAGAGCACGGAGGCCGCCACGGCCGCGGCGACGACGGTGAGCAGCGCGGGCCGGCCGGGCCGGCCCTTCCGGCGTTCGGCGCGGACGGGCATCAGGGATGTCAAGAACGTCGCGGACCTGTGGCGCCTGTGAGTGAGGCCGAACATGTTCCCTCCTCCGGGTTCGCGGCACGTCACGCCCGGCGGCGACGGCACACGCCCTCACCGCTCCGGGTATCCGCACCGTGTCACGGGCCCGGGGCGGTGATAAGCCGACGGCTGTCGGAACCGACCACCCGCCGTGCCGACAACCGTTCGCCGCGTGGCCGGCGCCGTGCGGCGAACGGTCTCACTCGACGCGGGGGCCGGGCTCATCGGTCGGGCGGGGGTGGGGTGGCCTCCGAGGGCAACAGGGTGCCGAGCGGGCCCAGGTCCAGGTTGAGGTCCTCGACGGTCAGCCCGAAGCGGGTGCGGAGTTCGGCCATCCGCCGTTCGAGCAGCATCAGGGTCAGGCCGATCCGTTCCTCCTGGTCCTCGGTGAGGTCTCCGTCGTCCACGCGGCGCAGGGCCTGGCGTTCCATGAGCTGGCGCAGGAGTTCGACGACCGTGAGGACCAGCCGCATCAGATCGCGTTCCACCGTGTCGTGGTCCAGTGCGACGCGGCCGGCGCTCACCGTGGCCGCCCGGCCGTCGTCGTGGAGCTGATCAGGGCGTTGAGGTCGACGCGCACCAGGTCGACGTCGGCGATCGCCAGCGTGAGGTGCCCGGTGAGCACCACGCCGCCCGCCAGCAGTCGGTCCAGGAGGTCCACCAGCGCGACCTGACGTGCCGCCGGCTCAGTCACCGGACGTGCTCCCTTCCGCGTCGGCGGTGGCGCCGGCCGCCGCCGCGCCGAACGAGTACGGCGCCCAGGGGCCCGACAGGGTGAGGCGGTGCGCGGTGAGGCGGCCGGCCAACCGTCCGGCGAGGGCGGAGAACTCCCGCTCCCGCTCGCGCGGGACCAGGTAGGCGGAGTTGAGCACGTTCTGTCCCGGCTCGCCGGAGAGGCGCGGGTCCTGCGGCGGGTGCAGCCTGGCCCTTTCGGCGGCCGCGGTGAGCGTCTCGTGCACCTCGCGGGCCGCCTCCGCGGCGTTCCTGGCGGCCTCCTCGGCGGCCCGGGCGTCCTCCCAGCGTCGGCGCAGATAGTCGCGGCCCGAGGCGGGCGGGTTCGTGGCCGCACTGTCCGAAGGGGTGGCGCAGGAGGGTTCGGCGTACATCTTGACGCCCCACTCCGCGCATCCGTCGAGGCGCTCGATGGCCGCTTCGAGGCCGGCCCGGTTGCCGGTCAGCAGCCGGCGCACCCCGGCCGGGTCGCGGCAGACCGTGGCCAGCCGCATCGGCAGCACGCAGCCCGTGGACAGCAGCCCGTCCACCACGCGTTGGTGGCCCCTGGCCGTCCGTTCGAGCCAGCCCAGGTCCTCGAGGTGGGCCCGCAGCGGTTCCTCGGCGAAGTCCGCGGCGCGCACCGGGCTGGCCACGGCGGCGAGCGCGCCGTCCCGCAGCGCGTGGACCGGGGCGCCGTCGAGTCCGCGCAGTTCCTCGCGCACGGAGTCCGCGCCCCGGGCCCGGGTGACCGCGTACACGTACCAGAGTTGGTCCCGCTCCGTGTCGTCGTGCGTGTCGTCTCTCACGGTGTCCGCTCCCGCTCCTCGAGCGCCGCGACGCGTTGCCGCAACCGCTCGTTCTCGTCGGCGAGTCCACGTGACCCGGCGCCGGAGGAGAGGGCGGGGTCGTGTTCCCACCAGTCAATGCCCATCTCCCTGGCCCGCTCCACGGACGCCACCAGCAGCCGGATTTTGATCGTCAGCAGTTCGATGTCGAGGAGGTTGATCCGGATGTCCCCGGCGATCACCACGCCCTTGTCCAGCACCCGTTCGAGGATGTCGGCGAGGTTGGCTCCGCCCCGGGTCTCCAGGGCGCCGTAGGGTCCGGTCGCCGGGGTGCTCATGGCCGGCCCCCGGTCGGCGGCGCGTGGTCGAGTCGGTCGAGGAGTTCCTCCTCGCGGCGCTCGAACTCGCTCAGGTCGATCTCTCCGCCGACGAGGCGCTCCTCGAGTTCCGCGAGCTCGTGTTGGATCACCGCCGGGTCGTAGTAGCGCCGTTCCGCCTCCCGCACGACCTGCTCGACCACCCAGCCGGCGCCGCGGGCCGGGGCGATCGGCAGGAGCAGGAGTTCGCGCAGCAGTCCGATCATCCCGCCGCCTCCGCGTGCTGGGCGGGCGGGGTGCGGACGAAGCTGTACGGCGGCAGCGGCCCCGTGACCCTGAGTTCGAGCTGGGGGTTGCCCTCGCGCTGGGCCTCGACGGCCGCGAGGAAGGCGGCGGCCTCGTCGTGGGCGACCAGCAGCGACAGGTTCAGGAACCGGTCGGCGGCCTCCGCTCCCCGGTGCACACGCGTGGCGTGTGGGGCGAGGGCCTCCGCCACCGCCGTGGCGTCCTGCTCCCGGCGCCGGTGCACGCCCTCGGCCAGCAGCTGGCCCAGCAGGAGCCGGTCCCGGTGGGCGCCGCGACGCTTTCTGGTCGCCTCGTTCAGCTCGCGGATACGGGGGTCCTCGGCGAGCAGGGAGCGCAGCACCACCTCCTCGCGGTGGGCGGCCTTCACGTTGTACTCGGCCCGTCCGACGACGGTTTCCAGCTGTTCGAGGAAGAGGTCGGCGTGCTCCGCCAGGGTGTCGCGCACCGCGTCGTCGTCGGGGCAGACGCTGCCGAAGCGCAGCGGGAGCACGGGCCCGGCCGCGGACACCGTGGTCAGCACCCGCTGGTGGGCGAACAGGTCGCGCCGTCGCGGCCGCGTCCCCGCGGGGCACTCGCTGACGACCGCGGCCAACTCGCCCTCGCGCACCAGCCGTACCGCGCGGGGCGGGTCGCCGACGCCCGTGGTGCCCTCCGGGAGTTCGGCCGGTCCGGCCGGCGTGACGGCGTAGACGTAGCTGGTCATTCGGCGGCCTCCTTCTCGCGGCGCGTGCCGGTCGTGGTGCGGCGGCCCTTCCGTGGTTCCTTCTCGGTGTCGCCGGACGCGGCGGAGTCGGAGCCGGAGCGGAAGGCGTCGGCTATGGACTCCGCGGCGCCCGCGATCGCCCCCTTGGACTTGCCCCGGGCGCCGGACTCCGTCATCGAGCCGACGAGTTCCGGGACGCCCGGTTCCTTGCTGGCGCCCGACTCGAGGTCGAGCCGGTTGCACGCCTCGGCGAAGCGCAGATAGGTGTCCACGCTGGCGACCACGACCCGCACGTCGATCTTGAGTATCTCGATGCCGACCAGTGAGACGCGCACGAACGCGTCGATCACCAGCCCGCGGTCGAGGATCAGTTCCAGGACGTCGTACAGCCCGCTGTTCCGCGGGCCCGCGGCCGTCGAGGGTGCCGCCGGTGCGACTGTCGTCATGGGGTTCTTCCTCCTGCCGGCTCTCCGGGGCGGTCCGTCCTCACCGTGGGTCGGGCCGCCCGCGTTCGTAGCGGCGGACGCGGCGGTAGCCGGTGATCCCGCCCCGCTCGTCGACCGTGACCTCGTAGCTGGCCATGAGGCTCATCGAGTCGGGAACGCGGGCGAGTTCGGTCACCTCCGCCTCGAGCACCCAGCCGTCCCGGGTGCGTTCCAGGCGGGTCACCGCCTCGGCGCGCAACCCGGTCAGGCCGGCGAACTCCGCGCCCGCCGCGCGGAGCACGTCGACTGCCGTGCCCACGCTGCTGGTCTGCTCTTCCTCTGCTTTCTCAGCCATGGCGCACGACGGGTTCCTTGCGCGGAGCGTCCCCAAACCTCGGGTAATCGCCGGCCGGTCGCGCGGATCCGGGCGGGGGCCGCGGTGCCGCACACGTGTCGGCCCGGCGGCGGGTGGTTCGACGTCGTGTCGTGGCGCCCGCCGCCGGGCCGGCCGGGGGTGTGGCGTCCGGTCAGAACTCCACGTCGGAGCAGGCGTAGAACGCGTTGGCCGTGTCGTGGACGTTCCAGACCGCCACGATCAGGTGGCGACCGGACTTGCCGGCCGGCAGGGTCGCCTGGTGGTTCTCCGTGGCGCCGGGTTGGGCGCCGTTCATCGGGACCGTGAGGAACGGCCGGGGTTCGAGGTCGGCGCGGGTGAGCGGGCGGGTGGGGTCGTAGTCGTCGTCGGTGATGAAGTACTGGAAGTCGGTGGTGCGGTGGGCGGCGGTGAACCGCCAGCTGAAGGTGTGCTGTTGGCCGGCGGCCAGTCGGGTGGCGGGCCAGGTGCCGCCGCGCGGGTCGTCGAGTTCGGCGAACCGCTGGTTGCCGCCCGAGCAGATGGTGCCGTCGGCCGGGCCGAGTTGCGGGAAGCCCTTGGGGCCCTCCACGCTCTGCGGCTCCCAGACGATCGAGCCGCAGTCGCTCACCGCGCCCTGGGCGCAGAACGACTGACGGCTGGTCGGGGTGGTGGGGTATCCGTGGGCCTCGGCCGTGCCGGCGGTGGCGACGACCGAGACCGCGGCGAGGGCGGCCCCGATGGCCGCCGTGCCGATCCTGCTGCGCATGCTTCGCTCCCGGAGGGTTGTGGGGGGTGAGCGCTCCGTGGGGGATGCCGTGCCGTGGTCCAGACCAACTTCGACGCTACTGCCGACCAATAGGCATGTCCATACCAATGACGGGGAGGCTCACCGCGCCGGCGGCGGAGTGCGCCGCGCGGCCGCGGCGGCGGCCTATAGCGGCAACAACCACCACGGCCGGTCGAAGAGTGGTGCCCGCCACCATGGGGGGCGGCCGCCGCCGTTCCTACTGTGCCGCCATGGACAGCAACCCCAGCAGCGACACGCACGCGTCGCCCGCCGGAGGCGCCGGCACCGTTCCCGACGTCCCCTTCCTCACCGGGCGCACCGCGCTGGTGACCGGGGCCGCCGGCGGGATCGGCCGGTCCTGCGCGCTCGCCCTGGCCGCCGCCGGGGCCCACGTCCTCGTGGTGGACCGGGCGGCGGCGGCCACCCGGGCGACGGCCGAGGAGATCGGCGGCACCGCCTGCGTGGTCGACCTGGCGGACCCCGACGCGGTGGACTCGCTCCCCACCGACGCCGACATCGTGGTCAACAACGCGGGGCTCCAACACGTCGCGCCGCTCCACGAGTTCCCGCCCGACACCTTCGCCCTCCTGCTGCGGGTGATGGTGGAGGCGCCGTTCCGGATCCTCCGGCGCACCCTCCCCCACATGTACGCGCGCGGCTGGGGCCGGGTCGTCAACATCTCCTCCGTGCACGGGCTGCGCGCCAGCCCCTACAAGGCGGCCTACGTCACCGCCAAGCACGCCCTGGAAGGGCTGAGCAAGGTCACCGCGCTGGAGGGCGCCCCGCACGGCGTCACCAGCAACTGCGTCAACCCCGCCTTCGTGCGCACCCCGTTGGCCGAGGAACAGATCGCCGACCAGGCGCGCGCCCACGGCATGCCGGCCGAGGACGTGGTCCGCCGCGTGATGCTGGAGCGCCCCGCGATCAAGCGCCTGATCGAGCCGGAGGAGGTCGCCCGGGCCGTGCTGTGGCTGTGCGGCCCGCACACCGGCTACCTCACCGGCGCCTCGCTGCCGCTCGACGGCGGCTGGACCGCCCACTGATAGCGGGCCGGCGCCCGCCGGCACCCAGCCCCCAGAACTCCCCCGTCCCCAGCCCCAGTTCTCAGTCCCCAGCTACGGAAGTGGTGTCCATGGCCGCCCCGACCACCGCCAAGCCCGCTCCCGACAAGCTCCGCCGCGTCGTCGCCGCGAGCCTGATCGGCACCACCATCGAGTGGTACGACTACTTCCTCTACGGTTCCGCCGCCGCGCTGGTCTTCGGCGACGTGTTCTTCCCCGAGTCCGACCCGCTCACCGGCACCCTCCTGTCGTTCCTCACCTACGCCGTCGGCTTCGCCGCCCGCCCGCTCGGCGCCCTCGTCTTCGGCCACTACGGCGACCGCGTGGGCCGCAAGAAGCTGCTGGTGATCAGCCTGCTGCTGATGGGCTGCGCCACCACGCTGATCGGCTGCGTGCCCGGCTACGCCACCATCGGCGTCGCCGCGCCGATCCTGCTGACCGCGCTGCGCCTGGTCCAGGGCTTCGCGCTCGGCGGCGAGTGGGGTGGGGCGGTGCTGCTGGTGTCGGAGCACGGGGACGCCAGGCGCCGTGGCTTCTGGGCCTCCTGGCCGCAGGGCGGCGCGCCCGCGGGCAACCTGATCGCCGTCGGCGTCCTGTCGCTGACGACCACCCTCCTCAGCGACGCCGCCTTCGAGTCCTGGGGCTGGCGGGTGCCGTTCCTGCTGTCGGCCGTGCTGGTGCTGGTCGGCCTGTGGATCAGGATCTCGGTCGACGAGTCGCCCGTCTTCCAGGCCGCGCTGGCCAGCGCCGAACGGCGCAGGGCGGCGGAGCGCGCCGCCGGGCGGGGCGAGCAGCCGCCGCTGGTGGCCGTCGTCCGGCAGTCGTGGCGGGACATCCTGGTGGCCATGGGGGCCCGGATGGCGGAGAACATCTCCTACTACGTCATCACCACCTTCGTCCTCGTCTACTGCGTCGACCACCTCGACCTGAGCCAGCAGACCGCCCTCAACGCCGTGCTGATCGGCTCCGCCGTCCAGTTCTGCCTGATCCCGCTCTTCGGGGCGCTGTCGGACCGGGTGGGCCGCCGGCCGGTGTACCTGATGGGGGCGGTCGGCACCGGCCTGTGGGCCTGGGTGTTCTTCACGCTGCTCGACACCAGGTCGTTCCCGGCGCTGCTGCTCGCGGTCACCGTGGGCCTGGTGTTCCACAGCGCCATGTACGCCCCGCAGGCCGCCTTCTTCTCCGAGCTGTTCGCGACCCGGATGCGGTACTCGGGCGCCTCGATCGGCGCCCAGTTCGCCTCGGTGGCCGCCGGCGCGCCGGCACCGCTGATCGCGACGGCGCTGCTGCAGTCCACCGGGGGCTCGGGCGCCATCTCGCTGTACGTGTCGGCCGCCGCCGTCCTCACGGTGCTCGCGCTGCTCGCGGCCCGCGAGACCCGCGGGCGCGACCTGGCCGAGGTGGGGGCGGAACCCGGCACGGAGGATCCGGCGGCCGCCGCGGTGACGACGAGGGCCCGCACGACCTCCTGACCCAAGGCCCGGCACCTGCCATGATGGCTGCCCCATGACTGGTCAGATGACGTCGACCGCCCAGCACCTGCGCAGGCTGTTCGACCTGCTGACCGAGGACGCCCCGGCCGAGCACTTCGGCGCCGTCGCCACCGAGGCCCGCCTCGGTGGCGTCCCGGCGCACGAGCTCGCGGAGATCGAACGCGCCACCGCCGCCGCCCTGCGCATCCGGCGCGCCCTGCGGCAGCACCGGCGGCGGGAGGCCGAACTCACCGCGCTGTTCGACACCGCGAGCGACCTCGCCGCGCTGCGCGACCTCGACGCCGTCCTCAACTCGATCGTCCGCAGGGCCAGAAGCCTCCTCGGCACGGACACCGCCTACCTCACCCTGCACGACGAGGAGGCCGGCGACACCTACATGCGGGTGACCGACGGCTCGGTCTCGCCGCTCTTCCAGAACCTCAGACTCGGCCTCGGCGAGGGCCTGGGCGGCCTGGTCGCCCAGACCGCCACCCCCTACGCGACGCCCGAGTACCGCAGCGACGAACGCTTCCTGCACACCCGCGCCATCGACGCCGGCGTCTCGGACGAGGGCCTGGTCGCGATCCTCGGGGTGCCGCTGCTGCTGGGCACCGGCGACGGCCGCGACGGCAAGGTCATCGGGGTGCTGATGGCCGCGGACCGGACGCCGCGCACCTTCGCGCCCGAGGAGGTGGCGCTGCTGTGCTCGCTCGCCGCCCACGCCGCCATCGCCATCGACACCGCCCGGGCGCTGGCCGACACCAGGGCGGCGCTCGCCGAACTCGCCGAGGCCAACGCCGTCATCCGCGCGCACTCCGCCGCCATGCAGCGGGCGGAGGAGGCCCACGACCGGCTGACCGACCTGGTGCTGCGCGGTGGCGAGCTGTCCGAGGTCGCCACCGCCGTCGCCGGGCTGCTCGACGGCGCGATCACCATCCACGACGCCGACGGCCGGGCGCTGACGGCCGTGCGCCGCGGCGGCGACCCGTTCGGCGACCGGCCGGACGCGGCCGAACTCGCCGAGGCCGTCGCCGACTCGCACGCCAGCGGCCGGGCCGTGCACCGGCGGGACCGCTGGATCTGCGCCGCGCTCGCCGGCCAGGAGCTCCTCGGCAGCCTGGTGCTGCACGGCTGCCCCCGGCTGACCGACGCCGAGCGCCGACTGTTCGAACGGGCCGGCATGGTGACGGCGCTGCTCCTGCTGCTGCGCAGATCCGTCGCGGAGGCCGAGAACCGGATCAGGGGCGAGCTGATCACCGACCTGCTGACCGCGCCCGACCGCGATCCGGCCGGCCTGGTGGAGCGCGGCCGGCGGCTCGGCGTCGACCTGGAACGACCGCACCTGGTGCTGGTCGCCGAGACCACGGCCACCGCCCGCGAGCGGCTGGTCGCCGCCGCCCGGCAGTACCTGTTCGGCAGCGACAGCGTCAGCGCCGAACACGCCACCGCCACCGTGCTGTTGGTCCCCCACCGGGACGCCGGCCCGGGCGGGGCCGCCAGGACCGCCGCGGCGCAGCTGACCCAGCTGCTCGGGGCGCCGGTCACCGTCGGCGCCGCCGGTCCCGCGGCCGGGCCGGCCGGGCTGTACGCCGCCCACGCCGAGGCCGTCCGCTGCCTGCGGGCCCTCGCGGTCCTCGGCCGGGCCGGCGACGGGGCCTGCGCCGCGGAGCTCGGCTTCCTCGGCGTGCTCCTGGGCGACGGTCGGGACGTCCACGGCTATGTCACCGCCACCCTCGGGCCGCTGCTCGAGTACGACGCCAGGCGCGGCACCGAACTGGTCCGCACCCTCCAGGTCTACTTCGGCTGCGGGCGCAGCCTCACCCGCGCGAAGGACCGGCTCCACGTCCACATCAACACCGTCGTCCAGCGGCTGGACCGCGTCCAGGTGCTTCTGGGCCGGGACTGGAACAGCCCGGAGCGCGAACTGGAGCTCCAACTCGCGCTCCGGCTCCACCTGCTCGCCGGGGACCCGCCGGACGACCGCGGCTGACGCCGCCCCGGCCGCGCACACCGCCCCGAGATTGCCATGATCATGTCGTCTGATCCCTTGTCAGCCCGACGGCCCCACCCTATCCTCCCCAACCAGAAAGCGCTTTCCCAGGCGTTCGGCGAACGAGGACCGTCGGACGCCCTGCCACCGCTTGACACGTGAGCCGCCACCGATCCGCCACCGATCCGGCGTGGGACCTCTCCCCCACGGTGTCGACACGACATGGGCCGCCGGAACCGAGGCAGGCGTGGAAGCGCTGTCATCACGACCCCGCGGCCGGCGCACACAGCAAGGTTCAGTACGCGAAGACGAAGGGCGAACCGAGCATGGGACGATCAGTCGCACTGCGACTCTATGCGGCGCTGGCCTTGATGGCCCTCGCCGTCGCCACCGTCGTGGTGGCGCTGTCGACGTCGGAGGCGTCGGCGGCGGCGGGCGGCGCCAGCGGGTACGCGACCCAGAACGGCGGAACCACCGGCGGTGCCGGCGGGCAGGTCGTCCGGGCCACCACCGGAACCGCGATCCACCAGGCCCTGTGCGGCCGGGCCAGCAGCAGCACGCCGATCATCATCCAGGTCGAGGGCACCATCAACCACGGCAACACCGCCAAGGTGTCGGGCGACAGCTGCAACACCGCCGCCGGGGTGATCGAGCTCAAGCAGATCAGCAACGTCACGATCGTCGGTGTCGGCAGCGGGGCCGTCTTCGACCAGCTGGGCATCCACATCCGTGAGGCGAGCAACATCATCATCCAGAACGTGACCGTGCGGAACGTCAAGAAGTCGGGCTCCCCCACGTCCAACGGCGGTGACGCCATCGGCATGGAGAGCGACGTCCGCAACGTCTGGGTCGACCACGTCACCCTGGAGGCCTCGGGCGGCGAGGCGGAGGGCTTCGACGGCCTCTTCGACATGAAGGACAACACCCAGTACGTGACGCTGTCCTACAGCATCCTGCGCAACTCCGGCCGCGGTGGGCTCGTCGGCTCCAGCGAGAGCGACACCTCGAACGGCTTCATCACCTACCACCACAACCTGTACGAGAACATCGACTCCCGCACGCCGTTGCTGCGCGGTGGCGTCGCCCACATCTACAACAACCACTACGTGAGCCTCAACGAGTCCGGCATCAACTCCCGGGCCGGCGCGCGTGCCAGGGTCGACAACAACTACTTCGAGGACTCCAAGGACGTCCTCGGCACCTTCTACACCGACCAGGCCGGCTACTGGCAGGTCAACGGCAACACCTTCGACAACGTGACCTGGTCCGCGCGCGGCAGCGAGAACAACCCCGCGGGACCCAACCCGACGTCCAACACCACCGTCAGCATCCCCTACTCGTACACCCTCGACGCCGCCAGCTGCGTGCCGAGCGTCGTCAGCCAGACGGCCGGCGCCAACAAGGGCCTGCGGGAGTCGGACGGCAGCTGCACCCCGACCAACCCCCAGCCGACCGACCCGCAGCCGACCGACCCCGAGCCCACGGACCCGGAGCCGACGGACCCCGAGCCCACCAACCCCCCGACCGGCACCAACCTCAGCCTCACGGCCGACTCGGACGGCAGCAGCAAGGCCAGCGGCACCAGCTACGGCAACGTGCGGGACGGCAACCTGAGCACCTACTGGTCGCCGAGCGGCTCGACCGGCTCCATCTCGATCAAGTGGGGCTCGGCCACCACCGTCTCCGCCGTCACCATCCGGGAGGCCGCGGGCTCCACCGGCGCCATCGGGGCGTGGCGGCTCGTCAACGCCGACACCGGCGCCGTCCTAGCCAGCGGCAACGGCGCGGGCGCCATCACCTTCCCGGCGACCTCGCTGCGCAAGATCACCTTCGAGATCACCAGCTCGTCCGGCACGCCGAGGGTCGCCGAGTTCGAGACCTACGCCGGGTAACACCGAGCCCTCCCCCACCCCCCACCCCCCACCCGGTCCGGGGGCCGACGGCGGCCCCCGGACCGGACCACCGGGCCCGCGACCGCCGGAGCTGGTCCAGACCTCTTGTCGGCCGCGGGCCGGACCCCTACCCTCGCCGTAGCTCCACCAGCGAAAGGTCTCGGTCCATGCATCTGGTCCCGGCGCCCAGGGAGTTCCAGCCCGCTCCGGCGGGCGAGGCCCCCTTCGTCCTCGGTCCCGGGACCCGGGTGGCGGCGGACGCGGCGAGCGGCACGACCGCCCGCTGGCTGAGCTCCGTGCTCGGGGCGGCGACGGGTCTCCCCCTGCCGCCGGCCGCCGCGGGCGAGGAGGGGACGGTCACCCTGCGGGTCGACGAGCGGCGCGCGGCGCGCGGCCCCGAGGCGTACGAGCTGACCGTGGACGCCACGGGGGTGCTGATCGAGGGCGGCGGCCCGGCCGGGGTCTTCTGGGGCGCGGGCACCCTGCGGCAGTTGCTCGGGCCCGCGGCGTTCCGGCGCGCCCCGCTGCACGACGGGCCCTGGACGGTGCCGCCGGTGCGGGTCGTGGACGCCCCCCGGTTCCGCTGGCGCGGGATGCTGCTGGACGTCGCCCGGCACTTCATGCCGAAGGACGGCGTGCTGCGGTACATCGACCTCCTGGCCGCCCACAAGCTGAACGTGCTCCATCTCCACCTCACGGACGACCAGGGCTGGCGGATCCAGATCAGGCGTTACCCGCGCCTCACCGAGGTGGGGTCCTGGCGGGCCCGCAGCAGGATCGGCCTCGGGGACGCGGCCGCGTGGGACGAGCGCCCGCACGGCGGCTACTACACGCAGGACGACCTGCGGGAGATCGTCGCCCACGCCGCCGCGCGGCACATCACCGTGGTGCCCGAGATCGACGTGCCGGGACACTCCCAGGCCGCCGTCGCGGCCTACCCCGAGCTGGGCAACACGGACGTCGTCGACACCTCCGCGCTGGCTCCGTGGGACCGCTGGGGCATCAGCCGCAACGTGCTCAACGTCTCCGACGCGACGTTGGAGTTCTACGAGAACGTCCTCACCGAGGTGCTGGAGGTCTTCCCCTCCGAGTACGTCCACCTCGGCGGCGACGAGTGCCCCAAGGACCAGTGGCGGGCCAGCCCCGCTGCCCAACGGCGCATCGGGGAGCTGGGGCTCGCGGACGAGGACGAGTTGCAGAGCTGGTTCGTGCGCCACTTCGACCGCTGGCTGGCCGACCGGGGCCGCAGGCTCGTCGGCTGGGACGAGATCCTCGCCGGCGGCCTGGCGCCCGGCGCGGTGGTCGCGTCCTGGCAGGGCTACGCGGGCGGGGTCACCGCGGCCCGCGCCGGTCACGACGTGGTGATGTGCCCCGAGCAGCACACCTACCTGGACTGGCGGCAGGCCGAGGGACCGGACGAGCCGGTGCCGATCGCGCACGTGCGCACCCTGGAGGACGTCTACCGCTTCGAGCCGGTGCCCGACTCCCTGAGCGAGGCGGAGGCCGCGCACGTCATCGGCGTCCAGGCCAACGTCTGGACCGAGACGATGGACAGCGCCCGTGCCGTCGACTACCTGGCCTTCCCGCGCCTCGCCGCCTTCGCCGAGGTCGCCTGGCGGCCCCTGCCGCCGCCCGCCGAGCGGGACTTCGCCGACTTCGAGCGCCGGATGGACGCCGCGCACTACGCCCGCCTGGACGCGCTCGGCGTCGAGTACCGGCCGCCGTCCGGGCCCCGGCCCTGGCAGCGCCGCCCCGGCGTCCCCGGCCGCCCCCGGGAGGGCCGGCCGCCGGCGCGCTGATCGTCGCCGGTTCGCCTCCGCCGCCCGCGCCGCCCTGACGCGAGGTGAGCAGGAATTGTGTGGTAGTAATCATGCTCTGCGAACATCCGGTGAGGGGCGGGGAGTTGTCGTGGTGGGGGATGTCGCGCGTCGGGTCTGGCCGCGTGTCGAGCAGCCCGGTGGCGAGGTGGCCGAGGCCGCGCGGCGGCAGGACTGGCCCGCGGTGCGGGACCTGCTCCTCGCCGTCCCCGAGGGCGAGTGGGAGCCCCTGCTGCGCGGCCTGGGCGTTGGCGAGGGCGTCCGGGAGTGGCTCGCCGAGGTGATCGAGAAGGAGCCGGAGCCGGCGCTCGCCCTGCTGGTCTCCGCCTCCTGTCACATCCACTGGGCGTGGGAGGCCAGGACCGACGCCCTCGCCACGTACGTGTCGGCGGAGCAGTTCCGACTCTTCCACGAACGGCTGCGGATCGCCGAGGAACAGCTGTACGAGGTCGCCGAGCGGGAGCCGGCGTGGGCCGAGCCCTGGCATCTGCTGCTCATCACCGGACGGGGTCTCGAAGTGGGCCCGACCCCCGCCTACGAGCGGTTCGAGGCCGTCGTCCGGCGCCAGCCGGAACACCTCGGCGCGCACCTGCAGTACCTGCAGCAGGTGGCGGCGAAGTGGGGCGGCTCCGAGGAGGAGATGCACCACTTCGCGTGGACCGCGATGACCGGGGCCCGGCCCGGCAGCCCGCTCGGCGTGCTGGTCGCGGTGGCCCACATCGAGTCGATGCTGGACCGCGGCGGCCGCCCGAGCCACTACTTCGGGCAACCCACCGTCCGCAGGGCCCTGCGCGAGGCCGCCGACCGGTCCGTGTGCCACCCGGACCACCGCAGGGGCCCGGACTGGGCCTTCGAGTACAACGCCTTCGCGATGGTCTTCGCGCTCGGTGGCGAGACGCGCGCCGCACGACAGCTCTTCCGGGCCCTCGGCGGGCGCGTGACGGAGTCTCCGTGGCGGTATCTGTCGGTGGGCGCCGTCCCGGCGTACCGCCGTTGGCGCCACCGCTGCGGCGTGTGGTTCTGAGCGACACCCGACGACGGACCAGGGAACCGAGATGACCGAGACCCGCGCCTTCCAGGTCGACCTGAGGGGCCTGGTGGACCTGCTCTCCCACCACCTCTACTCCAGCCCTCGGGTCTACCTGCGGGAGCTGCTGCAGAACGCGGTGGACGCGGTCACCGCCCGGGCGGCGGCGACGCCCGGCGCGCCCGCCAGGATCACCGTCCGCACCGGCGAGGTCCTCAGCGTCACCGACACCGGGATCGGGCTCACCGAGGCGGACGTGCACACCTTCCTCGCCACCATAGGGCGCAGCTCCAAGCGCGCCGAGGGCGGCGGCCTCGACGCGGCCGGGCTGGCCGCGGCCCGGGAGGACCTCATCGGCCAGTTCGGCATCGGGCTGCTGGCCTGCTTCGTCGTCGCCGACGAGATCACCGTCGTCAGCCGGTCGGCCGCCGAGCCCGGGGCCCCCGCCGTGGAATGGCGGGGCCGCGGCGACGGCAGTTACACGCTGCGCGCCCTCCCGCCCGGGGCGGTCCCCGAGCCGGGCACCACCGTGCGGCTCACGCCGCGCGCCGACGCGGCCGAATGGACCGGCGCCGACCGGGTGCTCGCCCTGGCCCGGCACTACGGCAGCCTGCTGCGGCACGACGTCACGGTGGTGGAGCCGGACGGCACCACCACGCGGATCAACCAACCACCCCCGTGGGAGCGCGCGCACCCCACCCCGACGGCGCGGCGTGAGGCGCTGGCCGGATACTGCCGCACCGTGTTCGGTTTCGCCCCGCTGGACACCATCGACCTCGACCTCCCGGCGGCCGGCCTGCGCGGCGTCGCCTACGTGCTGCCGACCCCGGTCAGCCCGGCCCAGCGCGCCGAACACCGCGTCCACCTCAAGGGGATGCTGCTGTCCGAGCGCGCCGACGGGCTGCTTCCCGAGTGGGCGTTCTTCGTCCGCTGCGTCGTCGACACCACCACGCTGCGCCCCACCGCCTCCCGCGAGTCGCTGTACGAGGACGCGACGCTCGCCGCCGTCCGCGACGCGCTCGGCGACCGCATCCGGGACTGGCTGGCCGGCCTGGCCGCGGCCGACCCCGACCTGCTGCACCGCTTCCTGGCCGTGCACCAGCTCGCCGCCAAGGCACTGGCCCGCTTCGACGACGCCCTGCTGCGGCTGCTGCTGCCCTGGCTGCCGTTCGAGACGACCGACGGGCAGGTCACCCTGGAGGAGTTCGCCCGCGCGCACCCGGTGATCGCGGTCACCAGGACCGTGGAGGAGTTCCGCCAGGTGGCGCCGGTCGCCGGCGCGGTGGGGCTCGGCATCGTCAACGGCGGCTACACCTACGACCACGAACTGGTCCACCGGCTGCCCGAGATCCGACCGGGCAGCCAGGTCACCGACCTCGACCCGACGACCGTCACCGCCCACCTGGACTTCGCCGACCCGGCCGCCGAGCTCGCCGCCTCCGCGTTCCTCTCCCTCGCCCGGGACACCGTCGGCGCCCACGGCTGCGACGTGGTGCTGCGCAGCTTCCAGCCCGTCACCGCGCCCGCGCTGCTCCTCGACGACCGCGACGCCCGGCACGAACGCACCAGGGCGGACCTCGCCGCCCGCGCCACCGACGGCCTGTGGGGTGACATCCTCGGTTCCCTGCGCGCCGACACCCCCCGCGCCCAGCTGGTCCTCAACCACCTCAACCCCCTGGTCCGCCGGGCCGCCACCATCACCGACCCGGGGCTGGCCCGCACCACCGCGGAAGCGCTCTACGGGCAGGCGCTGCTGGCCACCCGTCGTCCGCTGCGCGCCCAGGAGAGCGCCCTGCTGAACCGGGCGTTCCTCGGCCTGCTCGACCACGCCATGCACCACGAGGGCAACCCCCCACCGCGGCCCGCGTCGGCCGGCGGAGAGAACACCGGAGAGTGACCGTGGAGACCCCCGAGGCGCTGCGCGCCGCGCTGGCCGAGAACGAGCGGCGCCCCTACGGCCTGCCGCGCACCACCACGGCGGAGAGCATCGTGGCGGCCGCTGAGCAGTTCGACGACCCCGCGTTGCTCGCCGACGCGCTGCTCCAGCTCATGACCGCCTACGAGTTCGCCGGCGAACAGCGCAGGGCGCCGGTGACCTTCGCCCGGCTGCTCGAACTCCTGGACGGCAGCCCCGACGCCTTCGACGAGCGGCGGACCTTCGCCGTCCTGTGGCAGTTCAAGTGGGTGATCGCGGCCCTGATCCAGGTGCCCGACGTCCCGCTGACGGCGATCGAGCAGCTGATCGACCGGATGGCCGACCGGTACCGGGCCGCCGGCCACGGCCAGCAGCCCGTGGCCGCCGTTCGCCACCGCCTCGCCGCGCACACCGGCATCGGGCTGACCCGCGCCTACGAACTGTGGGTCACCCGCCCCCGCGAGCGGCTCACGGACTGCGCGGCCTGCGAGACCCGCCGGCTCGCGCTGCACCACCTCGACGCGGGCGACGACGAACTCGCCCTCGCCACCCTGGACCCGGTCCTGGCCGGCGAGTCCTCCTGTGCCGAGGAGCCGCAGACCAGCGCCTCCCACGCGCTGCTCCCGCTGCTCCGGGCGGGCCGCGTCGACGACGCCAGGTCCCACCACCTCACGGCCTACCGCAAGGTGCGCGGCGTCACCGGGATGCTGGCGGAGATCGGGGAGCACCTGCGGTTCTGCGCGCTGAGCGGCAACGAGCCGCGCGGCCTCGAGCTCCTCTCCGACAGCCGCCCCCTGTTCGCCGCCACCGGCGCGCCGCTCGACCGGCTCGACTTCCTCACCGGCGTCGAGGTGCTGCTGCGCCGGCTCACCGAGGCCGGCCACGGCGGCCTCGCCGTGCCGGGCCCCACCGGCGCCGAGTGGACGGCGGCCGGCCTGGCGGACCACGTCGGCGCCGAGGCGGACGGACTGGCCGCGGCCTTCGACGCGCGCAACGGCACCGGTCACGTCGGCGACCGGCGTCGGGCCCGCCTCGCCCAGCAGCCCGTGCACGCCGCCCCGGTCCCGCTCGGCCTGCGCGCCGCCCGCCCGCTCCCGGCGGCCGCCGCCCCGGCCGCGACCGGCGACGCGCCCGGCGAGGGCGAGGACCTCGCCGCCCTGGTGGCGCGGGGCCGGCGGCTCATGGACCAGGGCCACCCCGACCAACTCGCCGTCTGGGAGCGGGTGGCCGCCCTGGTCGAGGAGGCCGGGCTCGCGTCCCCGGAGCCGGACGACCGGCTGCGCGCGGACCTCGCCGCGCACCGCGCCCACCAGAAGCTGCGCGACGGCGACCGAGCCGCGGCCCTGGCCGCCGTGGCCACCGCCGTCGAGCTGTACACGGCGGCCGGCCTGGCCGACCGGGCCCGCACCCACCAGGCCCGCGCCCTCACCCTCCGGGAGACCCCCGCGGCCGACGACGCGACCTGGGCCGAACTCGCCGACCTCATCGCCGCCGACGCCGCGGAGCATCCGGCGCCGGAGCCCGGTTCCGAGGCCGCCCGCACCCGCCTGCACCTGCTCAACACCCGTACCTTCCTCGCCTTCCGGCCGCTGATCGAGGGCCGGGGTGAGCCGCCGGCCGGCGCGCGGGAGCGCTTCGCGGAGGCCAACGCGACGCTGCTGACCGAGGCGACCCGGCTGGCCGTGCCGCACCAGGTGGCCGCCGCGCACCGCTACGCCGCCGACGTCGCCGCCCACGAGGGCCGTTGGGAGGCGGCCGTGGTCGACCTCAGGGCCTGCCTGGACGCGCTGGAGGCCGCCGACCGGCCCTGGGGCACCCCGATGCCGCAGTTCCTCCTGGCCCAGGTGCTGCGGCAACAGGGCAGGCCCGAGGAGGCGGTCGACCTGGCGCACCGCGCCCTGGCCGGCGCCGCGCGCCACGGCGACCCCGACTTCCCGACCGCCGTGGCGCACACCGTGCTGGGTGGGCTCTCGGCGCAGACCGGCGACCTGACGGGCGCGATCACCCATCTCTCGCAGGCGGCCGACCGGTTCGAGCGCGACGGCGACCACGACGGCGCCGCCGGCGCGCGTTTCGATCTCAACGAGGCGCTGGCCGGGGCCGGCCAGCACGCGGAGGCCGCCACCGTGCTGGAGTCGGCGCTGGGCGCCGATCCGGACCGGCTCGACCCGCGGCTCGCCGCCCAGCTCCGGCTCAGCCTGGGCCACCGCCTCACCGCGGCCGGCGAACACCGGGCCGCCGCCGAGGAGTTCCTGCGGCTGGCGGACACCCTCGCCAGCTGGGAGGAGGACCGGCACCTGCACACCATGGCGGCCGGCGAGGCGGCCACCGCGCTGCTCAGAGCGGGCAGCACGGAGGCGGCGGACGCCGCCTACCGGCGGATGCTCGCGCTGCACGAGACGGCGCCGCACCCGGAGGCCGTACTGCTCGCGGCCCGCGCGTTCGCCGACCGGGCGGCGCCGGACGAGGCGCTGGCCCATCTGGCGACCGCCGACGGGCTCCTCCCCGCGCTGCCGCCGGAGGCCCGCTGGTACGAGACGGGCGTCAACCACGACCTGCGCGCCCGGGTCCTGGCCCGGGCCGGTCGCCCCGAGGAGGCGCTGAGCGCCGCCGAGTCAGCGGTCGCCGCCTTCGCCGAGTGCGGCCCGGACGGCGAGCGGGCGCGCGCCGAGGCGAGCCGTGTCGCGGCGGTCCTCGAGGCCGACCAACTGGACCGTCGCGACGCCGCGTTGGCCCGGCTGGCCGAGACCATCGGCCGCTGCCGGGCCGCCGGGGACCGGGAGACCGTGGAGATCCTGGAGCGCCTGCGTACCCGGATCGCCGGCTGATCGGGCGCCACACCAGTCACACGATCGGGTCATAGTTGTCCCGACTCGACGAAAGGGGCCGGTGTGCCGGAGCAGCAGTGGATATCCGCCGAGGACCGGGTTCGCCTCGTGTCCCTGATGGACGAGGTCGTGCCCGCGGACGACTTCCCGTCGGCGTCGCAGGCCGGGGGCCTGGCCTTCCTCACGTCGGTCCTCGCGGAACGGCCGGACTGGCGGGGGCGCGTGACGGACGTCGTCCGCCATGGGCAGGCCAGCGAGCACTGGGACTGGTTCGCCGAACTCGTCGCCGGTGGCTACTACGCGGACGAGGGCAACGGGGGCAACGCGGGTGCGGCGTCCTGGGCGATGGTCGACTGGCGTCCCGAACCGGCCGGTGGGTGGGGGGTCGCGGTGCCCGTGCCGGAGGCCGCCCCGGCGACCGTTCATCCCAGGGACCTCGCCGACCGCTACGACGCGATCGTCGTCGGCTCGGGGGCCGGCGGCGGCGTGGCCGCCTGCGGCCTGGCGGAGGCGGGCCGCACCGTGCTGGTCGTCGAGGCCGGGGAGTGGCCGGGGATCGCCGAGCTCGCGCGTGACCACCTCAGGAACCCGCGCTCCGACTGGGGGTTGGCGCCCCGCTCCGGCCCCTCGGACGACGCCGGCCCGCGCGTGCTGGACGACGGCCGCCGGCGCCTGCTCGTTCGCCCGACGGAGAACGCCTGGCACAACAACGCGTTCACCGGGGGCGGCGGAACCCGCGTCTACGGGGCCCAGGCGTGGCGCTTCGCCCCGCTCGACTTCACGATGGCCTCCGCGTACGGCGTCCCGGCCGGCAGCGCGCTGAGCGACTGGCCCATCGGCTACGAGGACCTGGCGCCCTACTACGAGCGCGCGGAGTGGGAGATCGGCGTCAGCGGGGGCGAGGACGACGGCCGTTGGGCGGGTCACCGGGCCCGCGCTCTGCCGATGGCGGCGCTGCCGGCGGGGCCCACCCGCGACCGGCTTGCCGCGGCGGCCGCCGCGCTTGGCGTCTCGACCGTGCGGGTGCCGCTGCTCGTCAACTCGCGGGAGTACCTGGGCCGGCGGGCCTGCGCCGGGTGCGGCCTGTGCGTCGGCTTCGCCTGCCCGGTGGACGCGAAGAACGGCAGCCAGAACACCATGCTGACGCGGGCCTTCGCCACCGGCCGGGCCGCGATCCTGCCGGGGACCCGCGTCGCCCGGATCAGGACGGACGGCGCCGGTCGGGTGGTCGGCGTCACCGTCGTCGGGACCGTCGACGGCGTGGCGTGGCGGCGGGACGTCGACGCCGCGGAGGTGGTCGTCTCCGCCGGCGCCATCGAGTCCGCCCGGCTGCTGCTCAACAGCCGCAGCGACCGCGAGCCGAACGGGCTCGGCAACAACAACGATCTCGTCGGACGGCACCTCCAGGGCCACCTGTACGGTGGCGCGATCGGGATCTTCGACGACGTCGTGGAGGACCTGGTCGGTCCTGGACCGTCGATCGCGACGACAGACTTCCGGCATCGGAACGGCGATCTGGTCGGCGGCGGGATCATCGCGAACGAGTTCGTCCCCACCCCCTCCAACGCCTTCCGCTATCTGGTCGGCGCCGGCTTCGTCCCCAGGACCGGCCTGGCGAGCAAGCGGGGGATGCGGGAGCTGGTCCGCCGCAGCCTGCGGCTCATGGGGCCGATCCAGGAGGTCACGGTCGCCGACGCCCGGGTCCGGGTGGACGACGGCGTGGTCGACCGGCACGGCGTGCCCGTCGCCCGGCTCAGCGGCGGGGTGCACGAGGAGGACCTGCGGGCCCGGGACTTCACCAGCCGCATGAGCGGCGAGTGGCTGCGCGCCGCCGGCGCCAGGGAGGTGTTCGAGTACCGGTTCCCACACCGCGGTCCCTCGGGCGGTCAGCACCAGGCGGGCACGCTCCGGATGGGGCACGATCCGGCCACCTCGGTGGTCGACTCCTTCGGCCGGGTCTGGGGCCACGACAACCTCCGCGTCATGGACGGTTCGGTGCACGTCACCAACGGCGGCGTCAACCCGGTGCTGACCATCTTCGCCACCGCCCTGCGCAGCGTCGAGCAGATGACCGGAGAATGGCGGTCGCCCTGACCCCGCGGCCACGACTCGCGGCTGACGCCCGCCGGCGTCCGCGCGGCGGCGGCCGTCGTGCGGGTCCCGGCCGGGGCGGAGGTCGAGCTGTACTCCTCGGACCTGCTGCGTACCCGGCGGACGGCCGAGGAGATCGCCGCGGTGTTCGGCGCGGCCAAGATCCTTGACCGGCGGCTGCGGGAGAAATGGTGGCTGGACCGGCGGTTCGTCCCGCCGCCGGCCGTCGGGGAGCGCCTCGAACACGACGAGGGCGTGCCCGGCGCCGAGACCAAGGGGGCGTGTGTGCGGCGGGTCTACGCGGCCATGGACGAGATCCTGGCGCGCCCGTGCGAGCACCAGATCGTCGTGACGCACGGGGGCTCCCAGAACTTCGTCGTGGCGTCCTGGATCAGGATGCCGGCCGAGTCGGTCGGCTACGCCAGCTTCCGGGCGCCCGCCGGCAGCATCACCACGCTGCGCGAGGACGACTTCTTCCACAACCGCCAGGTCGTCGCCCTCGGCGACACCCGGCACCTGGAGTCCCTGGCCACCGGCTGATCGCCACCCGGGCGGGGCCGGCGGATGGGGACATTTACGATGGTGGGCATGTTCGCACCCGCCCGTCTGCTCTGTCTCGCGCTCTTCGCGAGCTCGGCGTGGTGCGTCGACGAGGGTCTCTGTCGCCGCTGAGCGAGCCCCGGACCCGCTTCCGCGGTCTCTCCCCGCCCTTCCCCACCCGAGCACGCCTCATGGAGACCTCCGTGACCACCACCTCCCCGCCCTCCCCAGGCCCGGCCGCCGACGTCGCACCACGACGGCGGCCCGCCGCGCTGCTGTCCCCGCTCCTCACGCCCTCCCCCACCAGCGCGCCGCCGCCCGAGGCGCCGGAGGCGCCGCCCGTGCGGCGGATACCGCTCGCCGTCGCGGCGCTGCTCGGCGCCGGCCTCAGCGCCTATGTGTTCGCCGCGCACGGCGCCAGGCCCGGGGTCCTGCTGCTGCTCGGCCTCGGGCTCGGCTTCGCGCTGTTCCACTCCCGGTTCGGCTTCACCTCCGCCTGGCGGCAGCTCGTCGCGGTCGGCAACGGCACGGGGCTGCGCGCCCACGCCCTGCTGCTCGGCACCACCGCGACCCTGTTCGCGCTGATCATCGGCACCGGAACCGGCCTGTTCGGCTCGCAGCCCGCGCCGTCCGCCGGACCGCTCGGCGTGGGCCTGCTGCTCGGCGCCTTCGTCTTCGCCATCGGCATGCAGCTCGGCGGGGCCTGCGCGTCCGGCACGCTGTTCGCGGTCGGCTCGGGCCAGTCCTCGATCGTGCTCACGCTGGGCGGCTTCATCGCCGGCTCGACGATCGCGGCGTGGCAGTTCGACCCCTTCCTGCTCTCCGACCACGTCGGCTGGTTCGGCTCCTGGGCGGCGACGATCGCGGCGCTCGCGGTGATCGTGGTGGTCTCCCGCGTCGTCCAGCGCCGCCGCACCCCGCCACCGACCGGCGCCGTCCCCACCAGCCGCGGCGGCCTGACGGCCCGCGCGCTGCGCGGCTCCTGGCCGCTGGCCGCCGGCGCCGTCGTGCTGGCCGCGCTGGGCGCCGGGGTCCTGCTGGTCTCCGGCGGCGCCTGGGGGGTGACCAGCGCGTTCGCGCTGTGGGGCAGCGAGGCGCTAAGCCTGGTCGGTGCGCGTCCCGAGAGCTGGTCCTTCTGGCAGCAGCCGGGCAACGCCGACATGCTGGCCGGTCCGATCCTCGCCGACAAGAACAGCCTCACCGACATCGGCATCATGCTCGGCGCCGCGGTCGCCGCCTCCCTGGGCGGCACCTGGGCCCTGCACCGTGGCATCCCGTGGCGCACCGCGGTGGCCGCCGTCCTCGGCGGCGTCCTGATGGGCATCGGAGCCCGGCTGGCCGGCGGCTGCAACATCGGCGCCTACCTCGCCGGCATCTCCTCCGGCAGCCTGCACGGCTGGATCTGGGGCGCCACCGCCCTCCTCGGCACCTGGGCGGGACTGCGGCTGCGCCCGCTGTTCGGCCTCGCCAACCCCAGGCCGAGCGACGGGGTCTGCTGATGGCGGACTGGGAGACGCGGGCGGCCTCGGCGGCGGACGTCGACGCGTTGGCCGACCTCCGGGCTGTGGTGATGCGGCCGGATCTGGAGCGGCTCGGGCGGTACGACGAGCAGCGGGTCAGGCAGCGGCTGCGGGACGCGTTCGTGCCGGGGCACACCCGGGTGATCGAGGTGGGCGGCGCCCTCGCCGGCTGCGTGGCGTTGCGCCCGGCCGAGGACTGCCGCTGGCTGGAGCACTTCTACCTGGCGCCGCGCCTGCACGGCGCCGGCATCGGCACGGCCGTGCTGCGCGGGCTGCTCGAACGGTGCGACCGCGACGGCGTCCCGGTCCGGCTGAACGTGCTCCAGGGAAGCCCGGCCCGGCGGCTGTACGAGCGGCACGGGTTCACCGTCGAGGGCGAGGATCCGGTGGACGTGTTCATGGTGCGCGAGCCGAGGCCCGTCGACTTGGCCTGAAATCAGGGGACATAACCGTTTGATAACGGGGCACCCGAACGGGAGAAAGCGGACCAACCAACCCGGGCACACCGACCGGAGGAGGAAGGACCCATGCAACTCGTCTGGACCCTGCTCGCCGTCGTGACCGGCGTGCTGTGCGCTCTGTTCATCCACAGTGCCGTCGTCGACCTCTTCGACACCGAGCTGATGGCCGCTCTGATCGGGGCGGCGCTCGCCGCCGCCAGCGGGGCCGTGGCGCGCTCGTCGTGGCACCGGAGTCAGCCGGTCACCGCGGGCCGGTACTGAGCGGCGGCCTTCCGGCCGCGAAGCTCCCGTTCCCACCGTGCGGAACGCGCCGGGGGCCCCTCCCTTTCGGGAGGGGCCCCCGGCCTTCGGTGGGCCGCCGACGTTCTGGCGGGCGTTCGGCGGCTACCGGTCACGCTGGTTCCGCAGGGAGTCCCGGACGCCCTTGGCCTTCTCCCGCGCGCTCTCCGCCGCGCCCCGCAGGCCGCCCCTGGTCCGATCGGTCCTGCCCTCGGCCCGCTTGCGGTCGTCGCCGGTGATCCGGCCCAGCATCTCCTTCGCCCTGCCCTTGGCCCTGTCCATCGCGCCGTCGTTCATCTCGACACTCCCTTCGTCCAGGCATGCCACTGTCGTCACGGTAGCCGGCGGGTGCCCCGCCGGCATCCGGAGCGGCGCGGGTGCGACCCCCGTGGCTCCCGGCGGCACCGCGCCGCCGCGGAGGCCGCACCCGACGGACCGCCGCCGGTTCGTCTCACCGATCACGGCCCGCCGAAACCTCCGCGCCCTTCCGGGCCCGGTGGTGGGCGTGGGAGCCGGCGTACTCGTCGCGGCGCCTGAGCATCACCGCCAGCATGAGCGGGAACATCGCCACGTGCGCCACCATCATCACGGTCATGCCGTCGACGGCGCCCGCCCACAGCAGCGGGAACAGGGGCACGAGAGGGGCGAACATGGCGCCGCACATCTCCAGCGTCGGCGCCCAGGCGTGGCCGCGGAAGCGCATCCACAGGGCCATGCCCACCGACATGTCGAACGCCATGAGCAGGGAGGCGAGTTCGGGCTCGTGGTCGTAGGAGGGATCGAGGCCGGCGGCGGTCCACAGCGGGTCGAGCGCGAACATCCCGACGAACATGGCGAGGATCATCTCGACGTAGTGCAGCGCGAACCGCCGCCAGCTCCGCCGCGGTCGCCGGAGGTCGGAGTGGGTGTCGGAGTGGACGTCTGTCGTGGAGCTGGTGACACGGGTACTGGTCATGCCGCAACGGTCCCGTCACCCCGGGGACTTCGTCCCGGCTCCGGCGGGAACAGGACCGAATACTTGGGTTCCCCGTCCTTCCGCCGTAGGGTCGTGCCGTGACCGGACGACGGGTGGTCGTGGTCGGGTACCACGCCGCGGAGTTGCTCGACATCGCCTGCGTGACGTCGAGCCTGATCATGGCGAACCATCACGGCGCCGCCCCGCCGTACGACGTGTCGCTGGCGACGCCCTCGGGGCTGCCCGTCACCTGCGCGACGGGGCTGACGCTGCAGGGCCAACAGGCCATCGAACGCGTCACCGGGCCGCTGGACACGCTGGTCGTCTCCGGGGGGATCGGCCACGAGGAGGCGGCCGCCAGCAGGGTGGTCGTCGGCCATGTGCGGCGCCTGGCGCGCGAGAGCCGCCGGGTCGCCTCGGTGTGCACGGGCGCGGAGATCCTGGCCGCCGCCGGACTGCTCGACGGCCGCCGTGCCACCACCCACTGGGAGTACGCGCCCGAGCTCGCGGCCCGCCATCCGGCGGTGACCGTCGACGCCCGTCCGATCTTCGTCCGGGACGGACACGTCGCCACGGCCGCCGGCGTCACCAGCGCCCTCGACCTGACCCTCGCCTTCATCGAGGAGGACCACGGGGCCGCCCTCGCCAGGACGGTGGCCCGCTACCTGGTGACCTACCTGCAACGGCCGGGCAACCAGGCGCAGATGAGCATGTTCACCGAAAGCCCGCCGCTCGGTGACGGGCTGGTCAGGCGGGTCGTGGAGCATGTCACCGGCCACCTGGGGGCCGACCTGGCCACGGCCACCCTCGCGGCGGCCGCGGGGGTGAGCGAGCGCCACCTGACGCGGCTGTTCCTGAAGGAACTGGGCGAGACCCCGGGTCGCTTCGTGCGCCGGGCCCGCGCCGAGGCCGCGGCCCAACTGCTGGCCGCCACGTCCCTGCCCATGTCCGCCATCGCCACCCGCTGCGGTTTCGGCTCCGCGGAGACCCTTCGTCAGGCCTTCGTCGACCACTACGGCATCCCGCCCTCCCGCTACCGCCTGACCCAGGCGAGCACGCTCCCCTCCGCCGCCGGGACCGCCAACACCGCCTGAGCGCCCGGGGGGGTCCGCGGCGTTCGCGGGAACCGCGCGGGCGGCGGCGCGAGGTCGGCCGGGATCACGCGGCCGGATAGGCCAGGAAGAGCAGCGCGGCGAGCACGCCGCCGACGATCGGGCCGACGACGGGGACCCAGGAGTAACCCCACTGCGCGGCGCCCTTGCCCTTGATGGGCATCAGGAACGCGTAGGCGATCCGGGGGCCCAGGTCACGGGCGGGGTTGATGGCGTACCCCGTGGGGCCGCCCAGCGAGGTGCCGATCACGATCACGACGAAGGCCACCCCGGCGTATCCCAGCGCGGAGTTGCCGAAGTCCGGGATGCCGCCCTCGGTGGTCCTGAAGGCGGGTGAGAACAGCACGAACGCCACGAGCACGAAGGTACCGACGGCCTCGGTGACCACGTTCCAGAGCCGGTCGGGGATCTGCGGGGCGGTGGCGAAGATGCCCAGGGTGCCGCCGGGCTCCGGGTGGTCGTCGAACTGGAGCTTGTAGGTGGCCCAGCAGAGCAGCGCGCCGAGGACGCCGCCGAGCAGCTGGGCGACCAGGTAGACGGGCACGTCCGCCCACTCGGTGCGGTCCGCGACGGCCAGGCTGAGCGTGAGCGCCGGGTTGAGGTGGGCGCCGCTCGGCGCGGCGACGCTCGCACCCGCGAACACGGCGAAACCCCACCCGACGTTGATGAAGAGCGGGCCGCCGCCGTTGCCGTTGGTCCTCCGTAACACGTGGTTCGCGACGACACCGGTGCCCAGCAGGATCAGCACCGATGTCCCCAGCAGCTCCCACAGGAATATCGAGCCCGCGTCCATCAGTTACCCCCGAGTTCTTGCGGCTCGCGGCCGGTCGCCGTGGCGAATTTTCGCGACCCTACTGCATCGTCGGAGATCGTTCCAGAGTCCGCGTCGAGGGTTCCCGGGACGTCAGTGCCCGTCGTCGGTGTGCAGCGAGTGCCAGAGCTCGCCGAAGCCCGGCGGGTTCTCGTGGACCAGCTCGGCCAGCCGGCGCACGAAGGTCTCCTCGGCCTCCAGCAGGGCGAGTTCGTACTCGTGCTCGATGAGGAACACCCGGTCCACTCCCCTGCCGAGCGCCGCGTCCAGCCGGGCCCTGATCTCCGCGCCGCGCGCGGCGAGACGGTGACGGCGCTGCCCGAGCAGCTGGAGCACCTCGTCGGGGGCCAACACCACCAGGAGCGCCAGCGCCGACTGGAACCTGGGGTACTCCTTGGTCGGGGTGGAGACCAGCTCCCGCATCCGCTCCGTCAGCTCGGCGCGACCGGCGTCGGTGAGCTCGTAGGTGGTGCGTTCGGGGCGGCGGCCCTCCCTGCTGGTCTCGCCGGGGACCACGTAGCCGTCCCGCTCCAGCTGCTCGACGACCATGTAGAGGGAGCTGGCGCGGTACTTGACGCTCTCCTGAAGGTTCCGGTCCTTCAGGAGCCGCCCGATCTCGTAGGGGTGCATGGGCCGCTGGGCCAGGAAGGCCAGCACGGCGAGCGCGAGCGGGTTGCCGACCTTCCGGCGTTCCTGCGGCAACGGACCTCCTCGGTGGGGCGGGATCCGATTGAACCACCGGGCCCGGCCCGGGCACGGGGCGGGCCCGGGCCGGGTCCCGTCACTCGCCGGGCAGCGTCAGCCCGAAGCGGGTGGCCCGGACCTCGACGTCCACGGTGAGCAGCACCTCGCCCGTCAGGTCGATGCCCTTGCCGACGCCCCGGGAGACGAGGGTGTCCCCGGTCAACTCCGCCTCGTGCAGGGCCCGCACCTCCCCCTGGTAGGCGTGCGGCCGGCCGTACAGGTCGACCGGCAGGACCTGCCACAGGCCGAACGTCACGCGGGTGTCGCCACGGTCCGCCCACCGGCCGACGGCCACGTGGAAGCCGTCGGTGAAGGCGGTGAACATGCCGCCCGGGTAGAAGCCGAGCAGCGTCTGCTCGACCTCGCCGTCGGAGCGGCTGACCGTGCCGCGCCAGCTGCCGATCACCGGGTGGGTGAACAGGCGCGGCAGCCGTCCCCGGTCGTGGGCCGTGCTGGCCGGCTCCGGCTCGGCGCCCCGGGCCGTTCCGGCGCCGAGGGCGCCGGCGCCGCCGGCCGCGGCGAGGGTCGCGGCCGCCGCGCCGGCCCGGCCGAGCAGCCGGCGCCTTTCGAGTGCGTCGTCGTGCGTGGAGTCGTGCGTGGAGTCGTTCATGGCTCGGTCTCCGTTCGCTTCGGGTGTTCCGGGGGTTCGTGGCGTGCGCTGCCCGGTCAGCCGGGGACGGGGGCCGCCGGTGTCCTGGCGGCGCGGCGGGCCGCCAGGGCGCGCCGACCGCGCCGCGTCCGGCCGCCCGGCTTGTAGAGGGAGAGCAGCATGGCGAGGAGCAGTTGGAGGAAGGCGAAGCCGAACCCGGCGGCCACGGTGGCGGGCGAGCCGCCGAGCTGGACGACGCCGCCGCCGGTCGCCGCGAGCCGCTCGGCCTCGACGGCGGTCGCCTCGAGCGTGTCGTGCACCCAGCCGAAGGCCAGGAACAGCACCGCGAGGGAGATGACGAGCTTGGCGGCCACCCAGTAGTGCCGCAGCACACCCCACTGCGAGGTCATGCCGACGCCGATGCCCGACAGGGTGGCGGTGAAGTTGAGCCAGCCGAGCAGCGTGACGTCGAACGTCTCCATCAGGTGGTAGGAGGCGGCGACGGTGTCGATGTCGTCACCGGCCAGCGCCGTGACGCCGACCGCCGACATCATCAGGGCCACCCCGATCCAGCAGGCCGAGGAGACCACGTGCACCACCAGGAGCGCCTTCCTGGGCCGGCCGGTGAGCTGTCCGGTGAGCGAGGCCAGCACCGGAGCGGCGGCGTAGAGCCCGGCCAGGGCGAGCAGTTCGGTGACGACGAACGCCTGGGCCGTGGTGAGCAGGAACAGCGCCCAGCCGAGGAGCAGCACGGTCCGCCGGGGCGGGCGGTCCCTGGTGGTGAGCAGCAGGACGATGCCGCAGGCCAGGGCGGAGCAGACGAGCCACACGGGGCCGCGGGCCTCGGGGAACCGCAGCGCGCCCGGCACCGAGGGCGGTAACAGGGCGAGGGCGAGCACGAGGACGGCGTAGCAGCACAGGGTGAGGAGCGCGCCCCTGCTGCCCATGGCTGGCCGCCGCCGGGTGGCGGAGGCGTGGTCGGTCATCGGTGGTTCTCTCCCTCGGTCGACTCGGCGAAGGCCGATCGGACCACCCGACACATAGTCGATGCCGGGTAATCGATATCGGCTATTCGAGGGTGAGGCCACACCGCCGCCCCGGACCATCGGGGATTCCCCTGATCCGCCCCTGAGTCGCCCCGGGGTCAGGGGAGCAGCGGAAGCCTTCCGACCAACCTGTCGACGCGGTTGCGCGGGCCGAGAAGACCGACCGCGCAGTAGGTCAGGTCAGCGGCCTTGGTGCCGGAGAGCCGCTCCAGGTACTGGTCGTAGACCCGCACCTGCTGCGCGAACACGGGCATGTCGACGACGAGCACGTCCTCCTTCCCGGCCGCCTTGGCGCGCAGGGCGCTCAGCGTCGCGGAGTCGGCGGCCAGGACCGAGCAACCGCCCCAGGGCAGCCCGGTGTGGCGGTGACCGTCGGCGTCCTCGCCGTCGGCTCCCAGGAGCGCGGGCAGGCGCCGGCCGACATAGGCGGCGACGCAGGCGGCGGCGTTGGCCTGCCGCCCCGGCGGGAGGGCCTCGTCGACGACGAGGACCCACTTGAGCCTCGCCTGCCGGGTGGAACGGTCGGTGCGGATGTCCTCGCTGGTCAGTTCGGGTGCGGACATGGCTGGCTCTCCCGGTTCGAAGGGGCGGACGGGCGTGCGACGGCGACCGTCCCCGCGGGTCCGTGGTTCCGCCGCCACCGGGCCCAAAGGTTAGATATTCGTGCGACCTCGCGAGTCGTACAGCGAACTTCCTCAGGCAAGTGGACGGAAACATGGAACTTGATGCGGTGGACCTCGCCCTGCTGCGGGAGCTGCAGAACGACGCACGGCAGACCAACCGCGACCTGGCGGCGAAGACGGGGGTCTCGCCCTCGACGTCGCTGGAGCGGGTGCGGCTGTTGAGGGAGCGGGGCCTCATCACCGGCTACCACGCGGCGCTCGACCTGACGGCGGTCGGGCGCCCCGTGCAGGCGCTGATCTCGGTGCGGATCCGGCCCCCGGCCCGGCCCGTCATCGAGGGCTTCCGGGAGTGGGCTCAGCAACTGCCTGAGGTGATCGCCATGTTCGTCACCTCCGGCGCCTACGACTTCCTGCTGCACATCGCGGTGCCGGACGTGAACGGCGTGTACGCCTTCGTCATCGACCGCCTGACGGAGCGGCGGGAGGTGGCCGACGTGCAGACGATCCTGGCCTACGAGCACGTCCAGTCCCGGGTCATCGCCCCGGCGGAGCCCGCCCCCGAGCGGCCACGGCCCACGCGCCGGGCCCGGTGACCGGGGGGGGGAGGTCGGCCGGGCGCGGGTAGGAACTCCCCGCACGCCACCCCGACCCCGACCGCACAGAGACGAGCGATGAACCCACCCCTGGCAGAACCGCCGGCGACGAACGGCGGCACCCCACGCCCGACGGACGAGGAGCTGGCGCGCCGGCGCACGGCGGTCGGCGAACTCGGCCACGAGCTCCGGGCCCTGGTGGACGCCGCCGTGCGCACCACCGCGCCGGACGCAACCCTGCGGCACGTCGCGGACCACGTCCGCCGCCTCACCGCGGAGTTGACGGGCGGCGGCCAGCGGGTACGGGCGGAGATCCCGGCCGTGGACGAGTTCCCCGGCGGGCCGCGGATGTACAGCCCGGTCACCGGCCCCGGCAGTCCGCTCGCCCCGCCCGTGGAGGTCGTCCCGGAGGCCGCCGGCCTCGTCGGCCGGTGCGTCCTCGGCATCGCCCACGAGGGGCCGCCCGGCTACGCGCACGGCGGCATGAGCGCCATGCTCCTGGACGAGCTCATGGGCCACGCCTGCGCGGCGGCCGGCGCGCCCGCCATGACCATCTCCCTCCGACTGCGTTACCACGGCCCCGTCCCGGTGGGCACGCCGCTGCGGATCGCCGCCCGGGTCGCGCGGACCGAGGGCCGCAAGCTCCATGTCGACGGCTCGATCGCCACCGAGGCCACCCCGGACACCGCGCTGGTGACCGCCGAGGCCGTGTTCGTCGCCCCCGATCCGGCGCGTCTCCGCGCCCTGTTCCCGCACCTCCCGGCCACGCCGTGAGCCACGGCCCCGCCGGCCGGGCGGTGTCGCGGGGTTCCGTGCGGGCGGCGCGGGCCCCTACCTTTCTGTGTCATGTCGACCAAACCAGGATTACCTTCCCGTCGCGGCGTGCTGCGCACCGCTGCCGCCGCCGGGGCGATGGGCCTTGCGGCCCGGATACCCACCGGGTCGGCCGCCGCGGACGGCGCGGCGCCGAGCCTGCCGGGCGGCCTGACGGCCCATCGCTCCCCCTACCTCAACTGGGCGGGCGAGATCGCCCACCCCGGCCTGTGGACCTGCGCGCCGCGCACCGGGGCCGAGATCGTCGACCTCGCCAACTGGGCCCACGCCGAGGGCTGGCGGCTCCGCCCCCGCGGCAAGGCCCACACCTGGTCGCCGCTGACCATCACCCCCGAGACCGCCCCCGACGCCCGGGTGCTGCTGGTCGACGCGACGGCGCACCTGACGGCGACCGAGCTCGTGCCGCCGCCCGCCGGGGCGCCCGGCGCGGTCCGGGCCCAGACCGGCGTGACGCTGGAGACGCTGCTGGGGTTCCTCGCCGAGCACAGGCTCGGCGTGACCAACACCCCCGCGCCCGGTGAGCTGACGCTCGGCGGCACCCTCGCCATCGACGCCCACGGCACCAGCGTCCCCGCCGACGGCGAGACCGCGCGCCCCGGCCACACCTACGGCACCCTCAGCAACCTGGTGCTCGCCGTGACCGCCGTGGTGTGGGACGAGGCGAGCGGCGCGTACGTGCTGCGCACCTTCGAGCGCGGCCGGGACCCGGAGTGCGACGCGCTCGCCGCGCACCTGGGCCGGAGCTTCGTGGTGGAGGCCGTGCTCCAGGCGGGCGAGGAGAGCGCGATGCGCTGCGTCAGCCGGGTCGACGTGCCGGCCGACGAGCTGTTCGCCGCGCCCGGGAGCGCGGCGGCCGCCGGCGGGCGGACGTTCGCCGACTTCCTGGCCGCCGGCGGGCGGGTGGAGACCATCTGGTTCGCCTTCACCGACCGGCCCTGGCTGAAGGTGTGGAGCCTGAGCCCCGAGCGGCCGGCCACCTCGCGCCCGGTGCTCGGCCCGTACAACTACCCGTTCAGCGACTCGGTGCCCACCGCCGTGTCCCGGCTCGCCGGTCAGCTGGTGGCCGACGCCGCCTGGTATCTCGCGCCGACGCTGGGGGCGTTGCAGTACACCGTCGCGGCGACCGGTCTCACGGCGACGCTCGCCGGCGACCTGTGGGGCGCCTCGCACCACCTGATGTTCTACCTGCGGCCGACCACGCTGCGGGAGACCGCCAACGGCTACGCCATCCTCACCCGGCGGGCGGACGTGCAGCGGGTGATCTCGGAGTTCGCCGGCTTCTACCGGGAGCGCCTCGACGCGTGGGCGCGGGAGGGGCGGTTCCCGGTGAACGGGCAGGTGGAGATCCGGGTCGGCGGTCTCGACCAGGCCTCGGACGTCGCGGCGCCCGGGGCCAGGCCCCCGCTGCTCTCGGTGGTCCGCCCGCACCCGGACCACCCCGAGTTCGACTGCGCGGTCTGGGTCGACGTGCTGACCCTGCCGGGCACGCCCGGGGCGGCCGAGTTCTACCGGGAGTTGGAACGGTTCTGCCTCACGACCTTCGACGGCGGCCACGCGCTGACCCGCGTCGAGTGGTCGAAGGGCTGGGGCTACACCGACACCACGGCCTGGGCGGACCCGGAGGTCATCGGCACGGCGGTGCCGGCGTCCTACGGCGAGGGCCAGTGGGCCGAGGGCGTCGAGACGCTGCGCCGCCTCGACCCGCACGGCGTGTTCGGCAACGCGTTCCTCGACGGGCTGCTCACCCCCTGATCAGGCGCGTGCCGCGAGCCGGCTGCCGATCAGGACCATGCGCAGGGCGCGTTCGGCGGCGTCCGCCAGGAACTCCCCGCCGCGGGCCAGTGCCTCCGGCAGGCCGACGGGTGCGGGCAGGATGCCGCTGTAGGCGTCCACGCCGGTCAGGTGGAGTTCCCTGGCGCCCTCCCCGATGGTGCCGGCGAGCGCCAGCACGGGCACGCCGTGCGCCCGGGCGCGGCGCGCCACCTCGCCGGGGATCTTGCCGAACGGCGTCTGCGCGTCGAGCGCGCCCTCCGCGGTGACGACGAGGTCGGCGCCGGCGAGCGTGGCGTCGAGGTCCAGGTGGTCGAGGAACACCCGGAACCGTGGCAGCAGTCGGGCGCCGAGCGCGGCCAGGCCCGCCCCGAGGCCGCCGGACGCGCCGGTGCCCGCGCCGGTGCGGAGGTCCACGTCCAGCGGACCGAGGTCGCGTTCCAGCACGTCCGCCCAGTGGTCGAGGGCCGCCGAGAGATCCTCGGTCTGGGCGGGGGTGGCGCCCTTCTGCGGGCCGAAGACCCGTGCCACCCCGCGCGGTCCGCACAGCACGTTGTGCGGGTTGACCGCGACGGTGATCTCGGTGCCCGTGAGGCGGGGGTCGAGACCGGTGGCGTCGATCCGCGCCAGGCGGCGCAAGGCCCCGCCGCCCGGGGGCAGTTCGCGGCCCCGGGCGTCCAACAGCCGGGCGCCGAGCGCCTGCAGGGCGCCCGCCCCGCCGTCCGAGGTGCCCGAGTCGCCACAGCCGACCAGGACGCGTCGGGCCCCCGTGTCGAGGGCGGCGCGGAGCAGTTCGCCCACGCCCCGGGTGGTGGTGGCGGTCGGGTCGCGGCGGCCGGCCGGGACCAGCGCCAGTCCGGCCACGGCGGCCATCTCCACGACCGCGGTGCCCGGCGCGCCCGGGGCGTCGGGCAGGAGCGCGAAGTGGGTGTCCACCGGATCGCCGACCGGTCCGGTGGCGAGCCGCGGGACGAGCCGGCCGCCGGCCGCCGCGGCCAGCGCCCGCGCCGTGCCCTCGCCGCCGTCGACCAGCGGCAGCAGGTCGACGACGGCGTCGGGCACGGCGCGCAACAGCCCTTCGGCGATGGCCTCGGCGGCCTCGGCGGCGGACAGCGACTCCTTCATGCCGCTGGGCGCCACGACGAATCGGTACACGGTTGTCTCCTCGTTGTCTTCGGTTGTCTCTCAGGGCGCGACGCCGAGCAACGGCCACACGGCGAGCGCGAACGCCAGGACCAGGGCGGCGGTCAGCGGTCCCAGGACGGCGGACAGGCGCAGCAGGTCACGGGGCGTGTAGGTGGGGGTGTCCGGCACGTCGGCGAAGAGCGCCACCGGCTTGGCGGAGGCGGGCAGCGTGTGGCAGAAGCCGGCCGCCGCCGTGGAGGCCAGGGCGGCGGCGACCGGGTCCACGCCGCAGGCGGCGGCGGAGGCGACCACCAGGGGCACCAGGACGCTGGAGCGCGCGGAACGCGACTGGAGCACCAGGTGGGCGGCGGTGCTGACGGTGACGACGACGGCCAGGAAGAGCCAGGCGGGGACCGTGGCGTCGCCCGGCAGTCCCGACGTCAGCCAGCCGGCGGCGCCGGAGTCGGACAGCGCGACGCCCATCGCCATGGTGGCCGCCATGAACAGCAGCAGCGACCAGGGCACGGTGGCCAGCGCGTCCTTCAGCCTGATGGTGCCGAGGGCGGGCGCGGTGATGACGACGGCCCCGATGAGCGCGACCAGCGCGGGCGGCACCCCGTGCAGGGGCTCGCTGCACCACAGCAGGACGACGCTGGCCAGCAGCCCCGCGCAGCGGGTCTCGGCCTGGCTCAGCGGGCCGGTCACCCGCTGCTCGGTGTGGCGTTGGATGTCCTCGACGGCGAGGTGGACCGGGCCGCGGCGGTCGGCGCGCCGGGTGGTGGTCAGCAGGACGACCTCGGCGGCGAGGTGGGAGGAGACCACGGCCAGCGGCAGCCCGAGCAGCAACCACTCGTGGAAGCCGATGCGTTCGCCGGTGCTCTCCCAGAGCACCGAGACGGTGATGAGGTGGGCACCGGCGCCGATCAGGGTGGCGACGGCGGACAGCAGGATGACGGTGGGGAAGAGCAGCGCGAGGGCGACGACGAGCCGGGGTCGGCCGGCCAGCGCCCTGGCGAGGGCGAGGAAGACGGGCAGCGCGAGGGCGGCCCGCCCGGAGGTCGCGGGGATCGCGAAGGCCGTGACGACGAGGGCCGCCGTGGTGAGGTGCGTCAACTGCCGCACGGTGCGCGCCCCGGTGACGAGGAACGCGGCGGCGCGGGCGGCAAGGCCGCTGCGGGCCACCGCGGCGGCCAGCACGAAGGCGCAGATCAACAGCCAGACGGTTGGGTCGCCGAGGGTGGCGAACAGGGTGTCGGCGCTGACCACGCCGGTGATGGTCAGGGCGAGGCCGGCGCCCAGCGCCACATAGGTGTCGTCGATGGGCGTGCCGATCCAGGCGCAGGTGGCCAGGGCGAACACCACGAGCGTGAGTCGGGCGTCACCGCTCAGGCCGGGGAAGTTGGTCGGGACGAGCAGCAGTCCGCACACGCTCAGCGCCACGCAGAGGGTGGCGGCCTGCCGGTTGGTGAGGGTCACCCGACCAGTGTTCGAACCGGCGGTGAGCGGTGGATGAACCGTTCATGAGAGACAGTTCATTTAAGAAACGCAGCATCTGGGAGACGCCGCACCTCGTCCGGACCTCGGCCGGGAGCGGAACGGGTCAGTCCGGGTGCGGCAGCCGGTATCCCATGCCGCGGATGGTCTCCACCCGGTGGGCGCCCAGCTTCTTGCGGAGCGCCCGCACGTAGACGTCGACGATGTTGGAGCCCGGGTCGAAGTCGTACCCCCACACGTGGGAGAGGATCTGTTCCCTCGACAGCACCTGTCCGGGGTGGCGGAGGAAGAGTTCGAGGAGCACGAACTCCCGCGCCGACAGGTCGACCAGGGACTCCCCCGCGCGGGCCCGGCGGGTGCGCAGGTCAAGGCTGAGGTCGCCGCAGCGCAGCACCGTCACCTCCGGGGCGCGGGCCGCGGTGCGCAGGCGCAGCCGCACCCGGGCCAGCAGTTCCTCGAAGCGGAAGGGTTTGGTCATCCAGTCGTCGGCCCCGCCTTCGAGCCCTGCCACGGTGTCCCGCACCGAGTCGCGGGCGGTCAGCACGATCACCGGGAGGGTGACCCGGGCCTCCCGCAGCTCGCGCAGCACCGTGAAGCCGTCCCTGCCCGGCAGGCCGATGTCGAGGACGACCAGGTCGAAGCCGCCGCCGCGGGCCTGGCCGAGCGCGGTGTCGCCGTCGGAGGCGACGGTGGTGACGAAGCCGTTGGCCCGCAGGCCCTTCTCGACGAAGGACGCGATGCGTTCCTCGTCCTCGGCGATGAGGATGCGGTTCACTCCGACTCCTGAAGACGCTGGACATGCTGGACGTGCTGGCTCTGCTGGACCGGCAGGACGAGGACGAAGGTGGCGCCGCCGCCCGGGGTTGGCCGGTGCTCGACCCGGCCGTGGTGGCCTCGGGCGATGGCCCGGACGATGGACAGGCCGAGTCCGGCGCCGCCGCGCTCGCCGCCGCGCCGGCTGGTGCCGCGCCGGAAGCGTTCGAAGATGACCTCGGCGTCCCGCGGCGCGACGCCGGGCCCGGTGTCGGCCACGTACAGCTCGACGTCGCCGGCCACGAGCCGTGAGCCGATCCTGACGGTCTGGCCGGGGCCGGTGTGCTGGACCGCGTTCTGCGCGAGCTGCACCACGGCCTGGGTGACGCGCTGGGCGTCCACCGCCACCTCGTGCTCGGCCACCTCGGGCAGCTCCCAGCGGCGGTCGCCGAGCGCCCTGGCCTTGACGAAGACGTCGGCGGTGAGCTCGGCGAGTTGGACGGGGGCGGCCCGGACGAAGTCGGGGCGTTCCGCCGTGGCGAGCAGCAGCAGGTCCTCGACGATGCGGCTCATGCGGTCGAGTTCGTCGGTGACCAGGCGCAGCGTCTCGCGCCGCTCGGCGGCGGCCGCCGGCCCCTCCTCGACGCTCATCAGCTCCAGGTGGCCGCGCACGATGGTGATGGGCGTGCGCAGTTCGTGGCCGGCGTCGTCGACGAAGTCGCGCTGCGCGGCGAAGGCGCGTTCCAGGCGGTCGAGCATGGCGTTGAAGGTCTCGGCGAGCGCGGAGATGTCGTCGCGGCCGCGGATGGGTATGCGGCGCGTGAGGTCCTGTTCGGTGAGCTGGGCCGCGGTGGCGCGGACCAGCCGCACGGGGGCGAGGATCCGGCCGGCGACCGCCCAGCCGACGGCGCAGCTCATCAGCAGCGCGACGCCGGAGATGACCACCAGGATGCGGACGGCGTTCTCCGCCGAGTCGCCGGCCGGGTCGTCGTGGGAGGCGACGATGAACACGGCGGCCGGCCGGTCGGGGCCGTAGTCGATGCGGACCTTGGCCCAGCGCACCACGCCGGTGTCGCGGCGCAGGGTGCCGGTGCTCGCCGGGTCCTCGCTGATCCGCTCCAGCGCGGCGCCGTCCTGGTAGAGCGGCAGCCGGGAGGCGATGTCGCGGGGCTGGCGGATGACGCGGGGGCGCGGGGACTCGCGGATGTAGCCGAGCAGTTCCTCGGCCGGCTCCGGGTACTGGCGTTCCAGGAACACGGTCAGCAGCCCGCGCGGTTCGGTGAACGGGCGGCCGGTCCCCGGGTCGCGGCCGTGTTCCACGAAGTTCGCGAACTCCGAGGACTCCTGGGCCAGGAGCTGGTCGACGCGCTCCTCGGCGTCGCGCAGCAGGATCGACCGGGTGGTGAGCACCACGGTGGCCAGCGCGACGGCCATCACGACCAGCAGCCACAGGAGTATGCGGAGGCGGGCCGAGAGCCGGAAGCGGCCGGTGGCCTCCTCACCCGTCGTCGCCGCCGGCGTCGTCGCCCCGGTCGTCCGCGTCGTCGTCGGCGTCGTCTCCGGCGTCGTCGTCCGGGCTGTCATCGACGGATCCCTCGGTAGGGGACGGCTGCGGGACCACGTCCTCGCGGGGCGGGGCGGGCTCGGTGGGCGACGAGGTCTCCGCCTCCCCACCACCGCCGGTCTCCGCGCCGCCCTGCTGGTCCCCGACCCGTTCGAGCTCGACCTCCGAGGGGACGGACGGGTCCGCGGGGTCGTCGCTGAGCAGGAAGCTCGTGCCCGCGATGCCCACGGGTATCAGGACGACGGCGGCCAGGGTCGCCATGCGGTGCGTGAATGTCATGCCACCACGATGGAGCCGCTCCCCGACCGGCCACATGAAGGGATGATGAGAATTTCTTCATCATCGACATACTGGTATGACCGTGCCGGTCCGGGCGCCAGAACGGGAGCTACGCGCAGGACGGACACAACCCACGGTAGGTGACCTCGACCTGGGAGACCGTGAAGCCGAACCGCTCCTCCGCGGGGAGGTCGGCCAGCGGGTCGCCGGTCGGGTGGACGTCACGGATCGTGCCGCAGTCGGAGCACACCAGGTGGTGGTGCGGGCGGTGGGCGTTGGGGTCGTACCGCTTGGCGCGGCCGTCGGTCGTGACCTCGATCACCTCGCCGAGGGAGACCAGTTCGCCGAGGGTGTTGTAGACGGTCGCCCGGGATATCTCGGGCAGCCGCCGGGTCGCACGGGCGTGCACCTCGTCGGCGGTGAGGTGCACGTGCTCGCCGTCGAGGACCTCCGCAACGACCCGCCGCTGGGAGGTCATTCGCCAGCCGCGCCCTCGCAGTCGCTCCAGCAGGTCGCTCATGTCGGTTCACCTATCAGCTTCGGAGGGATACCCGGAGTCACCGGAGCGACGTCCGGGCTCCGACGGGATACGACTTTGGGGGCCATCTTGACTTGAACTCTGTCTATCGTAGGATCAGTTCCGGCGTAAGCCAAGGGAGGGGACGGGTCCGGTACGGCAGGAACGTGGGGCGTGACCGCGACCGCCTCCCTTCGAGTCGGGTGTCCCCCCGACAGTCACACCGCCCGCTGCCGGAAGGATTCCCGTGTCCGAGAACCATGAAGCGATCGTCGTAGACCCGAAGACCGAGGGCGCGGGCGGCTGCCCGGTGGCGCACGGCCGGGCCCCGCACCCCACGCAGGGCGGCGGCAACCGCCAGTGGTGGCCGAACCGGCTCAACCTGAAGATCCTCGCCAAGAACCCCGCCGTGGCCAACCCGCTCGGTGAGGACTTCGACTACGCCGAGGCGTTCACGTCCCTCGACCTCCCGGCCGTGAAGCGGGACATCGCCGAGGTGCTGACCACCTCGCAGGAGTGGTGGCCGGCCGACTTCGGTCACTACGGCCCGTTCATCATCCGGATGGCCTGGCACAGCGCGGGCACCTACCGGATCAGCGACGGCCGCGGCGGCGCGGGCGCCGGGCAGCAGCGCTTCGCCCCGCTCAACAGCTGGCCGGACAACGCCAACCTGGACAAGGCCCGCCGCCTGCTGTGGCCGGTCAAGAAGAAGTACGGCCAGAGCCTCTCGTGGGCCGACCTCATGATCCTCGCCGGCAACGTCGCCCTGGAGACGATGGGCTTCGAGACCTTCGGCTTCGCCGGCGGCCGCGCGGACGTCTGGGAGCCCGAGGAGGACGTCTACTGGGGCCCCGAGACCACCTGGCTCGGCGACGAGCGCTACTCGGGCGACCGGGAGCTGGAGACCCCGCTCGGCGCGGTGCAGATGGGCCTCATCTACGTGAACCCGGAGGGCCCGAACGGCAACCCGGACCCGATCGCCGCGGCCCGCGACATCCGTGAGACCTTCCGCCGGATGGCGATGAACGACGAGGAGACCGTCGCCCTCGTCGCGGGCGGCCACACCTTCGGCAAGACCCACGGCGCCGGACCGGCGGACAACGTCGGGCCCGACCCCGAGGCGGCCGCGCTGGAGGAGCAGGGCCTCGGCTGGCGGAACGCGTTCGGCACCGGCAAGGGTGGCGACACGATCACCAGCGGCCTCGAGGGCACCTGGACGCCGACCCCGGTGGCCTGGGACAACAGCTTCTTCGAGACCCTCTTCGGCTACGAGTGGGAGCTGTTCAAGAGCCCCGCCGGCGCGCACCAGTGGCGGCCGAAGGACGGCGCGGGCGCGGGCACCGTGCCCGACGCGCACGACCCGTCGAAGAGCCACGCCCCGACGATGCTCACGACCGACCTGGCGCTCCGCTTCGACCCGGTCTACGAGCAGATCTCGCGGCGCTTCCTGGAGAACCCCCAGGAGTTCGCGGACGCCTTCGCGCGCGCCTGGTTCAAGCTGACCCACCGCGACATGGGCCCGGTCGCCCGCTACCTCGGCCCCGAGGTCCCGACCGAGACCCTGCTGTGGCAGGACCCGCTGCCGGCCGTGACGCACGAGCTGGTCGACGCCGCGGACGTCGCGGCCCTCAAGGAGCGGATCCTCGCCTCCGGCCTCTCGGTCTCCGAGCTCGTCTCCACCGCCTGGGCCTCGGCCGCCTCCTTCCGCGGCAGCGACAAGCGCGGCGGCGCCAACGGCGCGCGGGTCCGCCTGGAGCCGCAGCGCGGCTGGGAGGTCAACGAGCCGGACCAGCTGGCGAGCGTGCTGAGCACCCTGGAGGGCATCCAGGAGAGCTTCAACTCCGCCCAGACCGGCGGCAAGCGGGTCTCGCTGGCCGACCTGATCGTGCTGGCCGGCGGCGCCGCCGTCGAGAAGGCCGCGAAGGACGCCGGCTTCGAGGTCGAGGTGCCGTTCACCGCGGGTCGCGCGGACGCCACGCAGGAGCAGACCGACGTCGAGTCGTTCGCCGCGCTCGAGCCGACGGCCGACGGCTTCCGCAACTACCTCGGCAAGGGCAACCGGCTGCCGGCCGAGTTCCTGCTGATCGACCGGGCCAACCTGCTCACCCTGAGCGCCCCCGAGTTGACGGTCCTCGTCGGCGGTCTGCGCGTCCTGGGCGCCAACCACAAGGGGTCGCGGCTCGGCGTCCTCACCGACACCCCGGGCGTGCTCACCAACGACTTCTTCGTCAACCTGCTCGACCTGGGCACGACGTGGAAGCCGACCTCGGAGGACGCGACCGCGTTCGAGGGCAGCGACGCCGTCACGGGCGAGGTCAGGTGGACCGGCAGCCGGGTCGACCTGCTCTTCGGCTCCAACTCCGAGCTCCGGGCGCTCGCCGAGGTCTACGCGAGCGACGACGCCAAGGAGAAGTTCGTGCGCGACTTCGTCGCGGCCTGGACCAAGGTCATGAACCTCGACCGGTTCGACCTGGCCTGATCCCGGTCCCGACAGCATGGACGACGACGTCCGGGTCGGCCCAGCGGGCCGGCCCGGACGTCTCGCGTGCGCGGGGCCCGGAGGGCGGCGTCACAGGTTGTCGCGGAGCTGCGTGACCACCATGGCGGTGGCGAAGAAGCCGTAGAAGCCGACCGCCAGCACCATGAAGCCGAGGCGGCCGCCCCGCAGCCGGACGGCCGGCGGCAGGTCCCGGCGGTTGAGCCGGATCAGCAGCGCCGAGTACAGCAGCGTGACCACGGACGCGGTGCAGGTCGAGATGAGCAGCAGGGACATCGGCTGGTCCACGCCGGAGAGCAGGATCGCGGAGCCGAGGACGATCTCCGTCCACACGGCCGTGACGTAGAGCCGGCCCTCGGTCCAGAAGGTCGACCGGGCCAGGTAGGTGCGGCGGACGAAGTCGCTCACCACCCGGCCCATGATGTCGAGCAGGCCGATCGAGGCGGCCCACAGGGAGACCACGGCCACGGAGTAGAAGAGGATCTCCAGCCACCGGCCCGTCTCGGTGCCCAGGACCTCGGCCTGCGTCCGCAGGAACGACGGGTCGCTGGTGACGCCGTCCCGCCCGGACAACGTCTGGTAGGCGAGCATGGACATCAGGCTGATGCTGAGCAGGCAGACGACGCCGAAGGACACGATGTGCTCGACGTTGGCGCGCCGCCACCACACGCGCCAGCGCGCCAGGTTGGCCTCGTCCTGCGGGAAGGCGTAGCGGTCGGCGCCCGCCGCCTCGGTCTGCCCGGTGATCGGCGAGACCAGCCGCGGCACGTGGGCGCCCATGCCGTAGCCCTTGTCCCGGATCCAGTTGCTCAGCACCAGGTTGTGCACCCCGCCCGCGCCGGCCGCGCCGAGTCCGCCGAGCAGCATCGTGAAGGTGACGCCCTCGGGGATCCGGCCGACGCCGGTGACGGTCTCCTCGGCGGCCTGGCCCCAGGTGCGCCACGAGATCACGGCGACGACGATGACGGCCAGGAAGAACAGCGTGGCGCCGACCTTGACCAGCTCCACCTTCTCCAGGGTCCGGTAGATCACCGGGGAGACGGTGAGCAGCGCGCCCATGACCACCAGCGCGGCCACCGTGATCCAGACGGCGTCTCCCCCGCCGACGGCGTAGGTGAGCACGGTCGATCCGCTGGTCGCCCATCCGGGCCACATGTACTGGAAGGCGGCGGCGAGGCAGATGAGGACGCCCCAGCCGGTCCACCAGCGGGAGAAGCCGGCGACCACGGTCTGTCCGGTGGCCAGGGTGTAGCGCTCGATCTCCAGGTTGATGCCGGTCTGGATGACGAGGGTGGCCAGCGCCAGCCACAGCAGGCCGAGCCCGCCGGTGGTGATCAGGTGCGGCCAGAGGATGATCTCGCCGGCCGCCATGCCGATGCCCACGGCGACGATGCCGGGGCCGACGAGCCGGCGCAGCGGGGGCGGTTCCGGCAGGTCGAGTGAGCGGGGCGGGGCGTGGGTGGGGGCGGGTTCTTCGGCGGTGGTCATGGTGCGGCTCCCTGCGGGGACGAGGGGGGTGGGTTCAGGTGGTGAGCTGCCGGGTGTGCTGGGCGGCGAGCCGCACGGTGGCGTTCTGGGCGCCGTAGCCGCGGTAGCCGCCGGTGCGTTGGACGACCTCGAAGAAGACGTGTCCGTAGGTGGCGGTGTAGAGGTGGTGGAACTCGCCGTGCTCGTCGCGGTCGTAGAGGATCCCGTGGGAGCGGAGGGTGTCGAGCGTGTCCGGGTCGAGGTCGTGGCGGGCCGCGAGGTCGTCGTAGTAGTTCGCGGGGATGGCCAACGGGCGGGTGCCGTGGTCGCGTAGCCGGCGGGCGACGGCGACGATGTCGTCGGTGGCGAGCGCGATGTGCTGGGGGCGCGCCTCGGGTCCGCCGGGCCCGGGGGCGACGTTGAGCACCAGGCGCAGGGTGCCCTCGGCGTTGGCGACCGCCCGGCTGCGGAACAGCCCGTAGGGGTCGGCCAGTTCGACGCTCTCCCGGGGCCGGAGGCCGAGCACGGTGCGGTAGAGGAGCGCCGCCTCGTCGAAGCGCTGCCAGGGTTGGGGCAGCGCGACGTGGTCGATGCGGGTGAGGTGGTGCGGGCGCTCGCCCGCCGGTTCGTCGCGGGTGGGGACGAAGTCCTGGGTCCAGCTGGGGTGTTCGGCGTCGGGCTGCCCGGGTCGGGTGCGGCAGAAGAAGAGTTCGGTGCCGTCGGGGGCGGCGAGCACGTCGAGGGGGACGTCGGGTGCGGTGGCGCGGCGCGGGACGAGGGGGGCGAGGAGCGGCTCGGCGCGCGCGACGGCGGCGGCCGGCTCCGGGGTCTCCAGGCCGAGGGCGGCGAGCACGGGCCCTTCCCTGCGGGCCGGGCCGCCGGTGTTCAGCAGCAGCCGGGCCTCGCCCTGTTCCCACAGCTCGACCGGCTTGCGGGCGTGCTGCCCGGTGCGGGTGAAGCCGAGGACGGTCAGCAGCCGACGCAGCGGTTCGCTGTCGGCGGTGGCGAGTTCGGCGAAGGCGATGCCGTCGGGGACGACCGGGGCGGGCAGGCCGGTGAGTCCCGCGGACTCCTGGAGGGCCACCAGCGACCGCATGGCGTCGACGGCGGTGCGGCCCGCCTCGGCCTGCCGGAACACGTCGTTGAAGACCTCCAGCGAGAGCGGCCCCCGGTAGCCGGCGTCCATCGCGTGCCGCACCAGCGCGGCGACGTCGAACCCGCCCTGGCCGGGGAAGCAGCGGTAGTGGCGGCTCCACTGGAGCACGTCCATCGCCATCAGCGGCGCGTCGGCGAGTTGGAGGAAGAAGATCTTCTCGCCGGGGATCGCCTCGATGCCGCGGGGGTCGGAGCCGCGCGAGAGGATGTGGAAGCTGTCCAGGCAGACGCCGAGCCCCGGGTGGTCGGCCGCCTGGACGATCCGCCAGGCGTGGTCGTAGGTGTTGACGTGCCGCCCCCAGGCGAGGGCCTCGTACGCGACGCGCACGCCGTGTTCCCCGGCCAGGGACGCCAGTTGGTGCAGTTGTTCGGCGGCGAGCGCGTCGTCGTCCACGGCGTCCGGGGAGACGCTGGAGCAGACCAGCAGGAGTTCGGCCCCGAGGCGGCGCATGAGGCGGAACTTGTGCTCGGCGCGGCGCAGGTTCCCGGCGAGCACGTCCGCGGGCACGGCCTCGGCGTCGCGGAAGGGCTGGTACAGCTCGACGGTCAGCCCGAGGTCGGCGACGCGCGCCCGGATCTCCTCGGGGCTCAGCGGGCTGGCGATCAGGTCGTTCTCGAAGATCTCCACGCCGTCGAAGCCGGCCGCCGCGGCGGCCGACAGCTTCTCCGACAGCGAGCCGCTCAGCGACACGGTCGCGATGGATGTGCGCATGGTGCTTGCTCCTCGTCAGGTCGTGGCGCCGACCAGGTCGGCGAGGTCGGCGAGCATGTGGTCGGCGTGTGGCTCCCGGCCGGTGAAGAGCCGGAAGGCCTCGGCCGCCTGGAAGACGGCCATGCCGCCGCCGTGCAGGGTGCGGCACCCCAGCCGCTCGGCGGCGCGCAGCAGCGGGGTCCGCAGCGGGCGGTAGACGATGTCGGCGACCCACAGGGCGGGGCGCAGCAGGTGTTCGGGCAGCGGCAGGCCCGGGTGGCGCGCCATCCCGGTGGGGGTGGCGTGCACCAAGCCGTCGGCGTCGCGCAGTCGTTCGCCGGCCTCCGGCAGGGTGGCGGCGGTGGCGCGGCCGTGGCCGAACCGGGTGGTGAGCGCCCGGGCGAGCGCGGTGGCGCGGGTGTGCTCGGCGTCGACGACGGTGAGGTGGCGGGCGCCGAGCGCCAGGAGGGCGTGCGCCGTGGCCGCGCCCGCGCCGCCGGCGCCGAGTTGCACGACGTGGCGGGTGGGCACGTCCGGCAGGCCGCGGGCGAAGGACTCGGTGAAGCCGGTGAGGTCGGTGTTGTGGCCGACCGCGCCCCGGTCGGTGAAGACGACGGTGTTGACGGCGCGCAGCGTCGCGGCGTCGGGCGACAGCGCGTCCAGGTGCTCGATGACGAGTTGCTTGCAGGGGTGGGTGATGTTGAGGCCGTGGTAGCCGAGGTCGCGGGCCCGGCGCAGCAGGTCGCCCACGGCCTCGGCGGCGAGACCGAGCCGGTCGAGGTCGAGGATGCGGTAGGCGTAGGTCAGTCGGTGTCGGGCGGCCTCGCGTTCGTGCAGGGCCGGGCTGAGCGACGTGCCGATCCCGGCGCCGATCAGGCCGACGAGGTAGGACCGTTCGGGCATGCGCGTCTCCCACCGCGTAATGTACGAACTGGTTCGTTAGTCATACCGCTCGGTCCGCGGTGGCGTGAAGCCCTCGGAGCCGGGTTTCTCGGCCCGCCTAGACTGGCGGGAGGATCCGTCAGGGCAGCATCCGCCGAAGCAGAGGAGCCGCATGAGCGCAGCCGTTCCGCAGCCGTCACCGACGCGCGACGCGGCTCCCGTTCGGACGCGCGACGCGGAACGCACCAGGGCGGAGATCCTCGACATCGCGACGGAGGAGTTCGCCCGGCTCGGCTACTCGGGGGCCAGGGTGGACGAGATCGCGGCGCGCACCCGCACCACCAAGCGGATGATCTACTACTACTTCGGCGGCAAGGAGCGGCTGTTCACCGCGGTGCTGGAGCGCGCCTACGCGCGGATCCGGGAGGCCGAGCGGGAGTTGGACGTGGACCAGCCGGACCCGGTGTCGGCGATCCGCCGCCTGGCCGAGCTGACCTTCGACCACCACGAGGCGCACCCGGAGTTCATCCGGCTGGTGAGCATCGAGAACATCCACGAGGCGGAGCACCTGGCGGCCTCCGAGGCGCTGACCCGGCTCAACTCCCCCGCCATCGGGGTCATCTCGCGCATCCTGGCGGCGGGCCGGGCCCGGGGGGTCTTCACGGCGGACGTCGACGCGGTGGACGTGCACGCCATGATCAGCGCCTTCTGTTTCTTCCGGGTCGCCAACCGTCACACCTTCGGCGCGCTCTTCGACCGCGACCTGACGGCGGAGGACCGCCGCGACCACTACCGGACGATGCTCGGCGACATGGTCATCGCGTATCTGACGGGGGCCGGCACGGGGCCGCCCTCGCGGCGCGGCTCGCGGTAGGTCGGGTCAGCCGAGCGCGGCCAGGAGTTCGCGTTCGCGGGCGGCGCCGAGGCCGGCGCGGCGGGGCCGGTCCAGGCCCTGGGCGCGTTCCCAGCGCAGGGCGTCGGTCAGCGTCTCGGTTGCCGGCCGGTGCCGCAGGCCGGCGGCGCGCGCGGCCGCGCCGCGGCGGGCGGACCAGCCCTCCCAGCCGGGTTCCACCAGCCACAGGGGCAGCGAGTCGGGCCCCATGAACTGGGCCACGCCCTGGGCGATCAGCCAGTCCGAGTCGGCGGTGACGACGGGTCCCGTGTGGCCGCCGACGGCCCGGGAGAGTTCGATCCACTGGGCGAACGGGAGGATCGGCCCCACGGCGTCGTAGGTGCCGACCTGGCCCCGCTCCCCCGCGTCGAGCAGCCAGGCGGCCAGGTCGCGCACGTCGACCACCTGGGTGGGCAGGGTCGGCGTGTCGGGGACCAGCAGCGGGGCCCGCGGGTCCCGCGCGGCGCGGGCCACCCAGTAGCCGGCCCGGTCGCTGGGGTCGCCGGGGCCGCCGATGAGTCCGGCGCGGGCGATCAGGAGACGGTCGCCGATGGCGGCCGACGAGGCCCGCTCGCAGGCGACCTTGGCCTCGCCGTACAGCTCGCGGTCGACCTCGTCGCGGTCGGTCGGGTCCAGGAGGGCCGCGGACTCGTCGGCGTCGACTTCGGCGTGGGAGGCGTAGGCGTTTCCGGAGGAGACATAGACCCAGTGCCGGGCCCTTCCGGCCAGGGCGGCGAGCGCGCCGCGGACGAAGCCGGGCTGCCAGGACACCTCGATCACGGCGTCCCACTCGCGGTCGAGCAGCGGCTGGTAGGCGGTGGGTTCGCGCCGGTCGGCGGCCACCAGCGTGGCGCCCTCGGCGACGGCTCCGCTCTCGCCGCGGGCCAGGCATGTCACCCGGTGCCCGCGCTCGACGGCCTGCCGCGCCACTTCCCGCCCCAACCAGGCGGTGCCGCCCAGAACCAGAGTCTCCATGTCGCCAGCCAAGCAGGTGGGGCGGCGTGGCGTGGAGTGGCTTAGCGGAGAGCAGAGCCCGGGCGGCCGGCGGGTCACGTTCTGGCCGGTTTCGAGGGTGGTGGAGCGCCGACGTTTCACGAACATGTATCGTGTTCATCTTTCCAGGCGAGCATGCTCATGCCATTCGCCCGCCCATCACACCGACGTGAAGGGGACCCCCTGTCATGAGGAAGCACGGGACACTCGCACTCCGCGCCGCCCTGGCCGCCGGCCTGCTGGGCGCCGGGCTCGGCGCGCCCGCCACGGCCCAGGCGGCGCCCGGGCCGGCGTCCGCCGAGACCCGCGAGGTGCTGTTCGTCGGCAACAACTGGGACGGCACCGTGGACATCGTCACCCCGGACGCCGCGCTCGACCGCGTCGGACGCCTCAACGTCGTCCCCGACCTGGAGGAGCGCCTCGCCGAGATCCGGCTCAACCCCATCCGCTGGGCCTACTTCATCGGCATCCGCCACCTCATCGGCGAGGGACACGACCAGTTCGTCGACGACATGTACACCACCCCGGACGGCCGGATCCTCATCGTCTCCCGCCCCAGCCTGGCGGACGTCGTCGGCATCGACACCGTGACCGGCGAGCTGGTCTGGCGGTTCGCGGTGGACGGCCAGCGCTCCGACCACATGGCGCTGTCGCCCGACGGCCGGGAGGTCGCCGTCTCGGCCTCCACCGCGAACACCGTGCACCGCCTCGACGTGACCACCGGCGAGGAGATCGGGAGCTTCCCGACCGGCGACCAGCCGCACGAGAACACCTATGTCGACGGGGGCGAACGCATCGTCACCGCCAGCATCGGCACCGTCTACACCGCTCTCGACGCGCCCTGGCTCGACTGGACCAAGGGCGACCGGTACGTCCAGATCACCGATCGCGAGACCGGCGAGGTGGTGGAGCGCCTCAACATGCGGGACGAACTGGCGGCGGCCGGCCACCCGGACATGAGCGCGGCCGTGCGGCCGATGACCTTCTCCCCCGACGAGCGGTACCTCTACTTCCAGGTGTCGTTCTTCCACGGCTTCGTCGAGTACGACCTGGCGGAACACCGCGTCACCCGAGTCGCCGAACTGCCGGTCGCCGAGGCGGTCCGGGACCTGCCGCGCGAGGAGTACCTGCTGGACTCGGCCCACCACGGCATCGCGATGAACCCGGAGGGCACCGACATCTGCGTCGCCGGCACCATGTCGGACTACGCGACGGTCGTCGACCGCGAGACCCTCACCCCGGGCGAGCTCGTCACCACCGGGACCAAGCCCTACTGGGCCACCCAGAGCGCCGACGGCGAGCACTGCTTCGTCTCCTGGAGCGGCACCGACCAGGTCTCGGCCATCTCCTACGCGACGGGCGAGGAGGTGGGGACCGTGACCGTCGGCGACCACCCGCAGCGGATGCGGCTCGGCCGGCTGCCCGCCGACTGGTCCCAGGAGTAGCCGCGCCGGATACATCGGATGTATGAGCCCGTCAAGGAGTGCCGCTCCCCCAGCCCCGGGTTTTCCTCCGCCGGTACGAGGGCAGAGCTCCGACGTATCGTGAGCCGACCGGCCGCGGCACGACGTCCAGGAGAGGTGGCCCGATGTCCGAATCCGGCGTTCCCCGGCGGGTGTTCATGGCCGGCGTCTCGGGCGCGGCGGCCGCCGCCGGGCTCGCGCGGCCGGCCTCGGCGGCGGACGCCGGCGCCGTCGGGGCGGGCGCGCGGGGGCGGGCCGAGGGCATGACGCTGTGGTACGACGAGCCCGCGACCGACTGGGAGTCGACGTCCCTGCCGCTGGGCAACGGGGCGCTCGGCGTCTGCGTGTTCGGCGAACCGGCGCGGGAGCGGCTGCAGTTCAACGAGAAGACGCTCTGGCTCGGCGGTCCCGGCGCGCCCGGCTACGACTTCGGGAACTGGCGCTCCCCCCGCCCCGACGCCCTGGAGGAGGTCAGGGAGCGGATCGACGCCGAGCGCGCCGTCGATCCCACCTGGGTCGCCGAGCGACTCGGCCAGCCCAGGACGCACTTCGGCGCCTACCAGCCCTTCGGCGACGTCTGGATAACCATGGCGCCGGAGCCCGCCGAGGTCGACGGCTACCGGCGCCACCTGGACATCGCCGAGGCCGTCGCGGGCGTCGGGTACGTGTCGGGCGGGGTGACGTACACCCGCGAGTACTTCGTCTCCGCGCCCGACGGCGTGATCGTCGCCCGGTTCACGGCCGACCGTCCCGGCGCCCTGGGCCTCACCGTGTCGGTCACCACGGCGGACAACCGCTCGCGGCGCGTCACCGCCAGCGGCGGCCGGATCGCCCTCGACGGCGCCCTGGACGACAACGGCCTGCGCTACGCGGCCCGTCTCCAGGTCCGCCACGAGGGCGGCACCCGCACGGACGGCGCCGACGGCTCGGTGACCGTGGCCGGCGCGGACGCGGTCACCCTGCTGCTGGCCGCCGGCACCGATTACGCGCCCCGTTACCCGGGCTACCGCAGCGGCGTCGACCCGGCAGGACCGGTCACGGAGCGGGTCGACGCGGCGGCCGGCAAGGGATACCGGGCGCTGCGCGCCGCCCATGTCGCCGACCACCGGGAGCTGTTCGACCGGGTCCGGCTGAGCGTCGGCGGCCGGGACGCCGGCCCGCCCACCGACGAGCTGCTGGGCGCCTACCGCGAGGGGACCGCCACCCCCGCGGCGCGCCGGGCGCTCGAGGAGCTGTACTTCCAGTACGGCAGGTACCTGTTGATCGCCTCCTCCCGCCCCGGCTCGCTGCCGGCCAACCTCCAGGGCGTGTGGAACGACTCCACGAGCCCGCCGTGGAGCGCGGACTACCACGTCAACATCAACCTGCAGATGAACTACTGGCCGGCCGAGACCACCAACCTGTCGGAGACCACGGGCCCGCTCTTCGACTACGTCGACTCGATGGTGCCGGCCGGCGAGGTGACGGCGCGTGAGCTGTACGGCGCGCGCGGCTGGGTGGTGCACAACGAGACGAACCCGTACGGCTTCACCGGCGTCCACGACTGGCCGACGGCCTTCTGGTTCCCGGAGGCCGGCGCCTGGCTGGCCCGGCACTACTGGGAGCACTACCTGTTCTCCGGGGACCGGCGGTTCCTGCGCGAGCGCGCCTACCCCGTGCTGAAGGCGCTGGCGCGGTTCTGGATCGACGTGCTCGTCCCCGACCCGAGGGACGGCGCGCTCGTCGTGTCGCCCAGCTTCTCGCCCGAGCAGGGCGACTTCTCGGCCGGCGCCTCGATGTCCCAGCAGATCGTGTGGGACCTGCTGACCAGCGCCGCCGAGGCGGCGCGTGCGGTCGGGGACGGCGGGGAGTTCGTGACCGAGCTGACCGACACCCTCGGCCGGCTCGACCCGGGGCTGCGGGTCGGCTCCTGGGGCCAGTTGCGGGAGTGGAAGGAGGACTGGGACGACCCCGCCAACACCCACCGGCACGTGTCGCACCTCTACGCCCTCCACCCCGGCCGCCAGCTGTCGGTGCGGGACGACGCCACGCACGCGGAGGCGGCCCGGGTCTCGCTGCGGGCCCGGGGCGACGGCGGCACCGGCTGGAGCAAGGCGTGGAAGATCAACTTCTGGGCGCGGCTGCTGGACGGCGACCACGCGCACCTCATGCTCTCCGAGCAGCTGCGGTTCAGCACACTGGCCAACCTCTGGGACACCCACCCGCCGTTCCAGATCGACGGCAACTTCGGCGCCACCGCGGGGGTGGCCGAGATGCTGCTCCAGAGTCACCAGGGGGTGATCGACCTGCTGCCGGCGCTGCCCGCGTTCTGGGCCCGTGGTTCGGTCACGGGGCTGCGCGCCCGCGGGGACGTCACCGTGGACGTCGAGTGGCTGGGCGGCACGCCGACGCGGGTGGTCCTGCGGGCCGGGCGCTCGGGTCACCTGACGGTGCGCGGCGGCTTGTTCGGGGGCCTGTTCGAGGTGCGGGAGGCGCGCGGCGGCCGGGCGGTCGACGTGGCGCGGGACGGCGCGGAGATCACCCTGCGGGTCGAGGCGGGCGGGACGTACGTGGCGACCTCGCGGGTCGCGATGGCGCTGTCCGGCCCGGAACGCGTCACGCCCGGCACGCCGTTCGCCTGCGCGGTCGAGGTGACGGCGGTCGGCGGGACGGTGCCCGCCGGGGGCCTGGCCCTCGACCTGCCGGCGGGCTGGACGGCCGTGCCGGAGCGCCACCGGCTGCCGGCGATCCGCGCCGGCCGGTCCCGCTCGGTGGCCTTCGAGGTCACGCCGGCGGCGGGCGAGCGCCCCGAGCACCGGATCCGGGCCGTGCTGGCCGGCGACGGCTGGACGGCCGGCGCGGTGGATTCGGTGACGACGGCCGGCGGCCTCGGCTACTCGTAGAGCGCGGCCCGGATCACCGGGTCGTCGATGTTGGTGCTGTCGTACCAGTGGTACGCGGTGTCGATCCGTTCCGGCAGTTCCTCGCCGTCGATGGCCCGCAGCGCCGCGTCGACGAGCTGTCGGCCCATGTCGACCGGGTCCTGGGTGACGGCGCCGGTCATCGCGCCGCTGGTGATGGCGTCGATCTGGGCCTGTCCCGAGTCGAAGCCGACGACCGCGATGTCGTCCCGGCCGCTCTCCCGCACGCCGTTGATCACGCCGACCGCCGAGCCCTCGTTGGCGGCGTAGATGCCCGCCAGGTCCGGATTGCCCTGGATGATGGACCGGGTGATGTCGGCGGAGACCAGCTGGTCGCCGCCGCCGTACTGCGGTTCGAGCACCGTGATGCCCGGCGCGTTCTGTGCCATCCACTCCAGGAAGCCGTCCCTGCGGTCGCGTCCCGAGAGGCTGGTCTGGTCGTGCACCACGAGCGCCACCTCGCCCTCACCGCCGACGGCCTCGGCCAGGTGCTCGGCGGCCAGCGCCGCCGCGGCCCGGTTGTCGGTGGCGACCGTGGTGACGGGCACGTCGCTCTCCACGCCGGAGTCGAAGGCCACCACCGGGATCTCCTGCGCCCTGGCCTGTTCGAGCAGCGGCGCGGCGGCCTGCGAGTCCAGCGCGGCGAAGCCGACGGCGTCGGGGGACCTGGCGAGTTCGTTGGTGAGGAGGTTCACCTGCTCCTCGACGTCGGCCTCGGTCGGCGGCCCCACGAACGTGACGCGAGCGCCCCTGGCCTCCGCCTCGGCCTCCGCGCCCTCCCTGACCGACTGCCAGAACTGGTGCTGGAAGCCCTTGGAGACGATGGCGATCGTCGGCCCGTCTCCCCCACCGCCGTCCGGGCCGCCCGCCCGGTCGTCGGCGCAGCCGGCCGCCAGCAGCGCCAGGGCCGCGCAGGCGGCCGTCACGAATCGCTTCATCGCCAAAACTCCCTCGTTCTGGTCGGGATCTGGGCCGTGCTCACCGCGAGTCCCCGCGCCGCGCCCGGTCGGTGTAGACGGCGAGGAGGATCACGCAGCCGAGAATGACGTTCTGCCACTCCTGGGGGATGGACATGATCTGCAGCCCGTTGTTCAGGACGGAGATGATCAGCGCCCCGATCAGGGTGCCGAGGATCGAGCCCTTGCCGCCGGACAGCGAGGTGCCGCCGATGACGACGGCGGCGATCGCCTGGAGTTCGTACCCCATGCCGGTGGCCGGCTGCGCCGAGCCGAGCCGGGCGGAGATCAGCACGCCGGCCAGGCCGGTGAAGAGCCCGGCGAAGGTGTAGATGGTGATCTTCCAACGCCGCACGTCGATGCCGGACAGCGCGGTGGCCTCCTCGTTGCTGCCGATCGAGTAGGTGTAGCGGCCGAGCACGCTCTTGGTGAGCAGCACGCCCGCGACGACGGCGACCACCACCAGCACGAGGACGGCGTTGGGGATGTCGACGCCGGGGACCAGGCGCCCGGTCGAGATGTCGGCGTAGCCGGAGACCTCGGTGAAGTAGATGGGGGTGCTGTCCGAGACCACGAGCGCGAGCCCCTCGGCCACCAGCATCATCGCGAGCGTGGCGATGAACGGCGGGATCCGCAGCAGGGCGATGTTGACGCCGTTGACGAGCCCCATGAACCCGCCGAACAGCAGGGTCAGCAGCACCCCGAGGGGCAGCGGAAGCCCGGCGTTCACCAGGAACACCCCGGACATCACCGCGCACAGCGCCATGCCGGTGCCGATGGACAGGTCGATGCCGGCGGAGATGATGACGAAGGTGGTGCCGACCGCCAGGGTGCCGATGACGACGGTCGAGTAGAGGATCGAGACGAAGTTGTCGTAGGTGGGGAAGTACGGGCTCGCGATCGCGAAGAAGACGTAGATCACGATGAGGCTGGCGAAGGCCAGCAGCTGCTGGAGACGGCCCCTGACCGCCGCCAGCACGCCGTTCCGCCGGCGGCCTCCGAGGGTCCTGGCCTGCGCCGTGGTCATGGCTGGTCCGCCTTGTCTGCCGGGTTCCCGCCCGGCCGCGTGGTGGCGAGGTGCATGATGTTCTCCTGGGTCGCCTCGGCCGCCTCCAGCACGCCGGTCACCCGCCCCTCGCTCATCACGACGACGCGGTGCGCCAGGCGGAGGATCTCGGGCAGCTCGGAGGAGATCACGATGATCGACTTGCCCTGCGCGGCGAGCTCGTCGAGGAGCCGGTGGATCTCGTCCTTGGCGCCCACGTCGATGCCGCGGGTCGGCTCGTCGAAGATGAGGACCTCGCAGTCCTTGACGAGCCACTTGGCGATGACGACCTTCTGCTGGTTGCCGCCGGAGAGGTGCCTGGTGGTCTGGTGCGCGGAGGGGGTCCTGATGCGCAGCCCCTCGATGAGCTGTTCGGCCCTGGCGCGCAGGGCGCCGTCCCGGACGAATCCGGCGGTGGTGAACCGGTCGCGCAGCGCGCTGAGCGCGATGTTGGCCTTGACGTCCTGTTCGAGCAGCAGCCCGAACCGCTTGCGGTCCTCGCTGAGGTAGCCGATGCCGAGTCGGGCCGCGTCGGCCGGGTTGCCGATGTGGACCTCGTTCCCCCGGAGGGTGACGCGGCCTGACTGTCGCGGGTCGGCGCCGACCAGGGCACGCGCCACCTCGGTCCTGCCCGAGCCCATGAGCCCGGCGAAGCCCAGGATCTCCCCCTGGCGGAGGTCGAAGGAGACGTCGTCGAGCAGGCTCCTGGTGCTGAGCCCTCGGACGTCGAGCACCACCTCGCGGTCGGCGCGGACGCCCGTGGGGCGCGCGTCGGAGGTGATGGCCCGGCCGACCATCAGCGCGATGACGTCCTCGGTCGCCGCCGTCGCCACCTCCAGGGTGTCCACGTACTCGCCGTCGCGGATCACCGTGACCCGGTCGGCGATCCGCTTGATCTCGCCCATCCGGTGCGAGATGTAGATGACGCCGGTGTCGGGCCGGCTGAAGCGTCGGATGACCTCGTGCAGGGTGGCGACCTCGGCGTCGTTGAGCGCGGCGGTGGGCTCGTCCATGATCAGCACCCGCGGCTCGTGGGAGAGCGCCTTGGCGATCTCCACCATCTGCTGGTTGGCGACGGTGAGTTCGCCGACGACGGCGCGTGGGTCGAGCGGCAGGTGGAGCCGCTCCAGCAGCGCGGCGGCGTCGGCGTTGAGCCGGCGGTCGTCCAACAGCAGCCGGCCGCGCCGGGGTTCGCGGCCGATGAAGATGTTCTGCGCCACGGTGAGGTCGGGGACCAGGTTGAACTCCTGGTGGATGATGCTGATCCCGAGCTGCAGCGCGTGGCGCGGGCTGGTGGGCCGGTAGGGCCGGCCGTCCAACCGGAACTCCCCGGCGTCGGCGGTGTGGATGCCCGACAGCAGCTTCATCAGCGTCGACTTGCCGGCGCCGTTCTCCCCGACCAGGGCGAGCACCTCGCCGGCGCGCAGCGTCAGCCGCATGCCGGCCAGCGCCCGCACGCCGGGGAAGCTCTTGTCGACGCCCTCGACCTCGAGCAGCGCGGTCGCCGGGTCACCCGCCATGGGAGTGCTCCCGGATGGAGCGCTCCAGCATCTCCGTGCCGGCTCCCGGGGCCTTCGGCGGGTGGTAGCGCCCGCCGCGCACGTCGACGGGGGTCACGAAGTGCTCGTGCAGGTGGTCGACGAACTCGACGACGCGGTTCTCCAGGGTCCCGGAGACGGCGAGGTAGTCGAACATGGCGAGGTGTTGGACGGCCTCGCACAGGCCGACGCCGCCGGCGTGCGGGCAGACCGGGACGCCGAACCTGGCGGCGAGCAGCAGGATGGCGATGTTCTCGTTGACGCCGGCCACCCGGGTGGCGTCGAGTTGCAGCACGGAGAGCGCGTCGGCCTGGAGGAACTGCTTGAACAGCACGCGGTTGGCGCCGTGTTCTCCGGTGGCCACCGGGACGGGCGCGACGGCCCTGGCGATGGCCGCGTGGCCGAGGACGTCGTCGGGGCTGGTCGGCTCCTCGACCCAGGCCAGGTCGAACGGCCGCAGCGCCGTGATCCACTCGATGGCCTCCGGCACGTCCCAGCGCTGGTTGGCGTCGACGGCGACGCGGATGTCGGGGCCGACCACCTCGCGGGCGATGGTCAGGCGGCGGACGTCGTCGTCCAGGTCGCCACCCACCTTGAGCTTGATCTGGGTGAAGCCCTGGTCGACGGCCTCGCGGCAGAGGCGGGCCAGCTTGGCGTCGTCGTAGCCGAGCCAGCCGGGGGTCGTGGTGTAGGCCGGGTAGCCCTCGGCCAGCAGCCGGGCCTCGCGCTCGGCGCGGCCCGGGCGGGCGGCGCGCAGGATGTCGAGGGCCTGGTCCCGGGTCAACGCGTCCGTGAGGTAGCGGAAGTCGACGAGGTCGACGATCTCCTCGGGGCTGAGCGAGGCGAGCAGCCGCCACAGCGGCACCCCCGCCCGCTTGGCCCGCAGGTCCCACAGCGCGTTGACCACCGCCCCGATCGCCATATGCATGACACCTTTTTCGGGACCGAGCCACCGCAGCTGCGAGTCGTGCACCAACTCGCGCCACACGCCGCCGAGATCGGCCAGGGTCTCCTCGACCTCGCGGCCGAGCAGGTGGCCCTCCAGCGCGCGGAGGGCGGCGACCTGCACGTCGTTGCCACGGCCGATGGTGAACACGAAGCCGTGTCCCTCGATCCCGTCGCCGGCGTCGGTGCGGAGCCGGAGGTAGGCGGCCGAGTAGTCCGGGTCCGGATTCATGGCGTCCGAACCGTCGAGCGTCTGGGAGGTGGGGAATCGCACGTCATGGGTACGCATGCCGATGAACCGGGCCACGGACACACTCCCTCTGAGGGGGTCCACGTCAGGGCGACCATAGACATCCGATGTATGAGCGTCAAGAGCGCGCGTCGTACCGCATTCCGCCAGCCCGGTACGGGAGTTGGGCTCCAGACATCTGACCAATGACGCGGGCTCAGTCCCCGTCGACCAGCGCCTCCCGGAGCCACTGCTCGACGCCCGCGATGTGCACGGTGGCCAGGGCGCCGGCGATGCCGGGCTGACGCCTGGTGAGGGCCTGGACGATGGCGCGGTGCTCGCCCAGGGTCCGCTCCACCGCGCCCTCCTGCGTCAGGCCGCGCCAGGTACGGGCGCGCTGCGTGCGGCCCGACAGCGTCTCCAGCAGCGACGCCAGCACCGCGTTGCCCGAGCCGGCGGCTATGCGCCGGTGGAACTCCAGGTCGCTCTCCACGAGTTCGTCGACCGTCGGCGAGTCGCCCAGCGCGTCGAGCAGCTCGGCCAGGGCCTCGATGTCGGCCATCGGCATGCGCACGGCCGCCAGCTCGGTGGCCGCCGGCTCCACGAGGCGGCGGGCCTCCAGGATCTGCAGCACCGTGTCGTCGCGGTGGAAGTCGACCACGAAGCTCATCGCGTCCATCAGCAGCGCCGGCTCCAGGCTGGTCACATAGGTGCCGTCGCCGCGCCGGACGTCGAGCACCTGGATGAGGGAGAGCGCCCGCACGGCCTCACGCAGGGAGTTGCGGGAGAGCCCGAGTCGCTCGGCGAGGTCCAGCTCCCGGGGCAGCCGGTCGCCGGGACGCAGTTCGCCGTCCACGATCATCTGCTTGATCGCCTCGATGGCGTCGTCCGTCACCGACATCGCGCACCCCCTCGTCTCGGCGGCGGAGCGGCGTCCCCCCACGCCTCCGCCGGTTCCGGTGCCCGCACGATACATCGGAGCTCTCCGAGGTGGGCGGCCCGGCGGGTGGAACGGAGCGGCACGGGCGACCGGCCTCCCGCCGAACGTTTTCTGCCCCGTGCGCCGATCGTTGTGTCGCCTGGTCCGTGGGGCCGAACTCCCGGAGTGTGCCGGTGGGTTGATCGTTAGACTTCGGGCATGTCGGCTGTTGATGATCTTTCGGGTGGGCCGCTGACGATCGCGCAGCTCGCGGCGCGGGCGGGGGTTTCGGTGGCGACGGTGTCCAAGGTGGTCAACGGGCGGGCGGATGTGGCGCCGGGGACGCGGGCGTTGGTGGAGGGGTTGATCAGTCGGCACGGGTACCGGCGGCAGAAGGCGGCGGGTCCGGCGGCGTTGTTGGAGTTGGTGTTCCACGAGGTGCGTGGGCCGTATCCGACGGAGATCTACCGTGGGGTGCGGCGGGTGGCGGCGGAGCATGGACTGGCGGTGGTGGTCTCGGAGTTGGGGGGTAGTCACACGCCGGAGCGTGGTTGGGTGGAGGGGGTGTTGGCGCGCCGTCCGACCGGGGTGGTGTCGGTGTTCTCCGGGCCGGACCAGGAGCAGGCCGAGCGGTTGCGGACCCGGGGGATACCGTTCGCGCTGGTCGATCCGACCGGGGAGCCGGGGCATCACGCGCCGTCGGTGGGGGCGAGCAACTGGAGCGGTGGGTTGTCGGCGACCCGGCATCTGCTGGAGCTCGGGCACCGGCGGATCGCGGTGATCGCCGGGCCGGAGCACCTGCTGGCCGCCCGGGCCCGCCTGGATGGCTACCGGGCCGCCCTGGACATGGCCGGCATCCCCCTGGACCCGGCGCTGGTGCGCGTCGGCGACTTCCACATCGAGGACGGGCTCAAGCACACCCGTGACCTGCTGCGCCTGCCCGAGCCGCCCACCGCCGTGTTCACCGGCAACGACGGCCAGGCGCTGGGCGTCTACCGGGCGGTGGCCGAGGCCGGACTGCGGGTGCCGGAAGACCTCAGCGTCGTGGGCTTCGACGACCTCTTCCCCAGCCAGTGGCTCACCCCACCCCTCACCACCGTCCGCCAGCCACTCGCCGACATGGCCGCCACCGCCGCCACCATGGTCATCACCCTCGCCCAGGGCCACCCCCTCGACCAACGCCGCGCCGAACTCGCCACCGAACTCGTCATCCGCGACAGCACCACACCTTTTCGCGACTGACCACCGAATCCCGTCGAAGGTATTGACGCCCCCCGGGCCCTGCCTGCCATCCTTGCCGTCTGATGTATCGAGCGCGATCCGATATGTCGAACAACGGCCGTGGCTGGACCGGCTCGACGTCCACGCCCCGGGCCACCGCGTCACCGCGTCACCGTGTCTCGCACCGCTCCTTCCGCTCCGGCGGCTCCCCACGCGTGCCAGACAGCCGGACGCCCGAGGGACCGGGCGTCGCCGTGTGGTGAGTCCCCGGCCGACACCCCATGGGGTTTCCATGTCTGCTGCACGACTTCGATCACGCCTGCGCACCGCGCGCCTGGCCGTGGTCCTCCTGCTCGGCCTCGCGCTGGCCCTGTCGGCCGCGCCGGCCCAGTCGTCCTCCTCGCCGGCCCCGGCCGCCGAGGAACAGGGCGACGTCACCGCCGCGGCCCTGCCGAGCACCTTCCGGTGGAACTCGAGCGCCCAGCTGATCTCCCCCAAGCCGGACGCCACCCACAACATCGTCTCGGTCAAGGACCCGACGGTGGTCCGGCACAACGGGCGGTGGCACGTCTACATGACCACCGCCAACACCGCCGGCCAGTGGAGCCTGGCCTACACCAGCTTCACCGACTGGTCCCAGGCCGCCGCCGCGCCGCAGTACTTCCTCAACAACAACCCGAACATCGGCAACCGCTACGCCGCGGCGCCCCACGTGTTCTACTTCGCGCCCCGCAACGAGTGGTACCTGGTCTACCAGACCGGCCTGCCGTCCTACTCGGTCAGCACCGACCCCAGCAACCCCCAGAGCTGGTCGGCGCCCCGCAACTTCCAGAGCAGCATGCCGGACATCGTCAGGCAGAACATCGGCAACGGCAACTGGCTCGACTACTGGGTGATCTGCGACACCAGCATGTGCTACCTGTTCTCCGCGGACGACAACGGCCACATCTACCGGGCGGAGACCACCGTCGGCGAGTTCCCCAACGGCTTCCGCAACACGCAGATCGCCCTTCAGGACTCCAACCGGTTCGCGCTCTTCGAGGGCGAGGCCGTCTACCGGGTGCAGGGCACCAACACCTACCTGATGATCGTGGAGGCCATCGGCTCGGACGGCCGGCGCTACTACCGGTCGTTCACCTCGACGAGCCTGAACGGCCAGTGGCAGCCCCTGGCCGCCACCGAGGCCAACCCGTTCTCGCGCAGCAACAACGTGTCCTTCCCCAGCGGGACCTGGACGCGGGACATCAGCCACGGTGAGCTGCTGCGCACCGGGGCCGACCAGACCATGACCATCGACCCCTGCAACCTCCAGCTCCTCTACCAGGGCATGAACCCCTCGGCCGGCGGCGACTACTCGCAGCTCCCCTGGCGCCTGGGCCTGGCCACCAACACCACCTCCTGCTGACGGCCCACCGGCCGCCAACGGCGGGGTCGCCCGGGGCGCGCGGCACGGCGCGCCCCGGGCGACCCTCAGGCCTTCGCCGCGCGCTCGATCGCGGCGGCCGACCGCTCGGTCACGTCGTCCCAGCGGCCAGCGGCGAGGAGCGCGGGCTCCACCATCCAGCTGCCGCTGACCGCGGGCACGGCGGGGAGCGCGAGGTACTCGGCCATGTTGTCCTGGTTGACGCCGCCGGAGGGCATGAACGAGACGCCGGTGAAGGGAGCGGCCAGCGCTCTGATCGCGGCGGGGCCGCCGAGCAGGCCGGCCGGGAAGAACTTGACCTCGGTGAGGCCGAGTTCGACCGCGACCATCAGGTCGGAGGCGGTCGCGACGCCCGGCAGCGCGGGCACGCCGAGCGCCCGGGACCGCTCCAGCACGCCGCGCGAGAGGCCGGGGCTGACCACGAACTCCGCGCCCGCGTCCACCACCTGGTCGACCTGGTCGGGAACCAGCACGGAGCCGGCGCAGACCTGGAGGTCGGGGAGCGCCCGGAGGGCCCGGATCGCGTCAAGGCCCGCGCTGGTGCGCAGGGTGATCTCCACGACGTCGATGCCGCCGGCGAGCAGGGCGCGGCCCAGGGGCAACGCCTGGGCGGCGTCGTCGATGACGACGACGGGGACGACGGGGCACCTGGTCAGGGGGGTCGTGCCGGGCATGGGCTCCCTTTCGCGCTGGTCGGGCACCGTGAGGCGCCCTCATGGTGTCACGACGCCGTCCGGCCCGCGTGGGGGGCCGGGGACCGGACGGCGGGGCCGCGCTCAGGCCGACTGTTCGACGACCTCCTCGGCCGTCAGCCGCGGCGCGTCGGCCGCCGCGCGCAGCCGCGTCGCCGCCCTGGCCGTGGGGTCCGCGGGGCGGCGGGTGTGCCAGTCGGTGACGGCCTGGTAGGCCGCGACCACCTCCAGCAGCCGGTCCTCCTCGTAGGGCTGGCCGCCGAGGATCACCCCGGACGGGACGCCGTTCACGAACCCGGCCGGGAAGCCGATCTCCGGCAGGCCGAGGATGTCGAACGGCACCACCTCGGTCTGGAGGACCACGTCGCACGCGCCGAACACGCCGTCGAGCACCTCGCGCAGCAGGTGGTTCTTGGCGCGCTGCGCGGTGATCCACTCGTCGCCCGAGAGCATCAGCCCCTGGAGCCAGGACAGCAGCGAGACGCCGAACGTGCGCGGGTCCTCGCGCAGCCAGTGCCGGAACGGCTCGGCGCGCTCCGCCAGCCGGGCGCTGTTGAACGCGCCGGTGAGCAGCGACCAGTCGTCCGGATAGGTGACGTCCACCAGGGTCACCCCGGGGATGGCGTCCAGTTCGTCGAGCAGCGCGCGCCGCACCTCGGTCGCGGAGCCGAGGAAGTCGGCCGGCACGCCGATCCTGGTGGCCCGGCGCAGCCGGACCCGGCCGCGGGAGACCACGGGGGTGGCGGCCGTCACCAGGTCGGGCACCGCCGGCAGGCCGAGGGTGCGCGGGTCCCTGGGGTCGGGTCCCGCCATGACCGCCAGCATCAGGGCGGCGTCCATCGCGTCCCTGGCCAGCGGCCCGACGTGGTCGCGGGTGTACGACAGGGGGATGACGCCGTACACCGAGGCGCGGCCCATGGTGGGCTTGAGGCCGGTCAGGTTCTGCCGGTTGGCGGGCAGCACGATGGAGCCGCCGGTCTGGGTGCCGATGGAGGACGAGGCGAGCCGGCCGGCGACGGCGGTGGCGGGTCCGGTGGAGGAGCCTCCGGGGTCGACGGACGGGTCGTTCGGGGTCCAGGCGTTGACCGTGGTGATCTCGCCGTTGGGCCTGGTGGCCCGGGTGGTGGCGAGCGGCCCCATCTGGCCCTTGCCGAGCAGGATGCCGCCGGCGGCGGCGAGCCGGGCGACGGCCGTGGCGTCGTGATCGGGGACGAAGTCCGCGAAGATGTGGGAGTTGCAGCGGGTGGGGACGTCCTTGGTGAAGTAGTTGTCCTTCACGCACAGCGGGATGCCGGAGAGCACGCCGCGCGGGCCGGTTCCCCGGTCCGCCGCGCGGGCCGCGGCCAGCGCGCTCTCGGCGGTGACCTCGGCGTAGGCCTGGTAGACGGCGTCGTGGGCGGTGACGCGGTCGAGGTACGCCTCGACCAGGGTGGTCGAGGTGAGCTTCCGGCGGCGCATCAGCACGGCCGCCTCGGCCAGCGTGGCCTCGGTGGGGTCGCGGCGTGCCGCGTCCCGCACCTCGATGTCGGGTATCCGGGGTTCGGCGCGCGCCGCGGCGGCGGCGGCCGGCGCGCTCGTGGCGCCGGCGGCCGAGGCGGGGGCGGCGAAGGCCAGGCCGCCGGCGACCGCCCCGGTCGCGGCGGCCGAACTCGCGAGGAAGGTTCGGCGGTTGAGGGCGCGGCTCATCGCTCGTCCACCCCGCCGGTCCAGGCCTCGGTGATCGACGGGTAGAGCAGCGGCGGCGCGGCCTGCTGCGCGTGGGCGGCGGCCGGCCGGCCGTCGACCGGCGGCGTCCAGCCCGCGATGGCGACGGGCGCCGAGGTGACGAAGGAGCGCAGCGAGCGCAGCGCCTGGTCACGGGTGGGCACCCCGGTCTCCGGGTCCGGCTGCTCGGGCAGCATGTCGAGGTCGACCCCGGCCAGGGCCAGTCTCGTCCGTATGTAGGCGTCCACCTGTTCCGTGGTGGGCGGCTGGGGTTGGCTCAACGCATCCTCCCTGGTGCCGAGCGGTGAGTCACTGGGCGTGACCTCATCACCCGTTCGTGACCGCCCCGTTGAGACCGTATATCACCATTGTTACTACTGTTACCGGTGTTGCCGGTGATGCGTCGGCCGACCGGCCCCGGTCGGCACGGGTGTGGACGGAGGGCACGAACGGGGAGACAGTTGTTTCGCTCATGACACTCAACCGGCTCGACTCTTCCATGAGGTGAGGACGCACCCATGACTCCGTCACGCATCTCCCCCGCGCTCGCCGTCACCGCGTTAGCCCTGCTGGCCGCCGGCTCGGCGATCGGACCGGCCTCCGCCAGCGAGGTCGCCGAGGCCACCGAGAGCGCGGAGGCCACCGCCACCCTCGTCGTCGACCGGGGCGGCCGGTCCATCACCTACCGGGCCGCCGCCGGGCAGGTCAACGACCTCCAGATCACCGACATGCCGGGCGGCACCGACGTACGGCGGATCGCGTTCAACGACGAGGTGACCATCAACGCCGGCGCGCCCTGCGCCCAGCCGGATCCGCGTGACCCGACGCGGGTGGTCTGCGAGCTGCCGGCCGACTCGGACGCGGCCGGTGACATCCGGGTGCTGCTCGGCGACGGCGACGACGCGTTCTTCACCAACGCGCCGGGCGTCTCCGTCGTGCACGGTGGCGCGGGCCACGACGAACTCCACGCGCACACCTCCCACACGGTGCTCGGCGGGGACGGCGACGACATGCTGATGGGCGGCGTCGTGATGCGCGGCGACGCCGGCATGGACCACCTGATGGGCGACGACCGGGACCAGTATCTCTGGGGCGGCTCGGGCGACGACCACGTCGAGGCGTACGGCGGCGACGACGTCGTGTCCGCCGACTCCGGCGACGACCACGTCGCCGCCGGCGAGGGCGACGACGTGGTGTTCGGCGGCCGGGGCGACGACATGCTCGACGGCGGTCCCGGCCGTGACCTGCTCGTCGGCGGCCCGGGCGACGACGAGATCACCCGGTAGCCGGCCCCGGCTGCCGTCAGCCGACGCGCCGCGCCCGGTCGGCCGGGCGGTCGCCCTCGTCCTGGGCCGTGGCCCGGGCGGCCGCCTGACGGGAGGGGCGCAGCCGGTGGACGACGACCACCAGCACGAGGGTGAGCGCCAGCAGCCCGGCCCAGATCACCCACTGCTCGGGCCAGGGCCCGGACGAGGCGCCGTCCGGGCTCCGGCCGCCGTCGGTCCCGGAGGCGATGACGGCCGCCAGGCCGGCGATCGTGGCCAGCACCGCGAGTCGGCCGGCGGCGCGCGCGGTCAGCGGCAGCGGGCGCGACTCCCGGCCGGGCCCGCGCAGCCGCAGCCGCTCGCTGGGGCGGGCCGGCGCCAGCAGCCGGAGCAACAGCAGCCCGGCCAGCGGCATCTGGAGCGCCCACACCAGGGTGCGGAACGAGCCGTCGAACCAGACGTTGGTGCCGTACAGCAGGGTGTGCCAGACGCTGAGCACGTACACGACGATGACGAAGCGGTGCAGCGCCCGCCACAGCCGGGAACCCGTGGTCTGACGCACATAGAAGGCGAGACCCAGGACGATCCCCAGGTAGAGGGCGAGCAGGCCGATCAGGATGGCGATCCGCCCAGTGCCGGTGGTGTAGCCGCCCGGCACGAAGGACTCGAGGAACGCGCCCCACACCAGCTCGTCCGCCGGCTGACCCTCGAAGTTCGCCTGGACCTCGGCGCCGAAGAACGCCGCCGCGTGGCAGAACATCAGCCCGATCGTGGTCAGGCTGGTGGTGCGGTGCCACTTCTCCACCCGGGCCGCCGACAGCCAGCGCCAGGGCGGGCGCGCCCCCGATCTGAGCAGGCCGAAGACGACGGTGACATAGGCCCACAGCAGGCCGGTCCAGCCGAAGGCCTGGCACAGCCAGTACAGCCAGTACCCGGGCGCGTCGGCGAGGAAGGGCATCACCCGGGTCGTGGCCGAGGTGCCGTTCTCCACCCTGACCCACAGCCACCAGAAGACGAGGCCGGTGACCAGCAGCGCCAGGCTGGCGTCCGGCACGGCCGCGCGGGCGTCCGACCGCAGGCCGCGCCAGTCGAACCGTCGTTCCGGCCGGCTCCTTCCCCTCGCGGCGGGCGGGGTCGATCGCATGGAGTCTGTCATCGGAGTCCACCATTCTCGGAGAGCGACTTCGCGGTCCCAGCCCCCGGTGACGGCCCCTCAGGTGCGTATCCCCAGCAGCGTAATCGGCCTGGTCGCGGGCCGGAAGACACGTGCGGCGGGCGATGCCGACGGGCCACGTGTGAGCCACGCCCTTGACGGATGTCCAGGACTGGCTCATTCTCGTCGCCATGCAGTCCGTCCTGACGTCGCGTCGCCATGTCGACCTGGGCCGTGTCACCACGGCCTCCTGTCTCGTCTGACGTCAGGCAGCGCCTGATCCGGCCGTGTGGGTGATCCGCGGCCGCGCTGCGCTTCCCTTCTCCACCGCGTCCCTCCCGACGCTCCCCTCGTTCTCGCCGTCCACTCGTCGACGGCCGCTCTTCCCGGCTCAGGACCGGGCGCCCCCGCGCGCCCACCGCCGGTCGCCGGCCCCGGAAAGGAACCCCCTGTCGTGCTGTCCTCACGCCTGCCTCGCCCGAGATCCGTGCCCACCACCGCCGCCCTGGCGCTCTCCCTCTCCGTCCTCCTCGGTGCCTGCGGGGGCGGCGGCGCGGCGAGCGACGACGCCGGCGGCCCGGCCGGCGACCCCACCAACGGCGGCACGCTCAGGTACGCGTTCAACGCGGCGCCCGACTGCGTCGACTCGCGGCAACGACCCCAGCTGAACTCGCGGTTCATCGGCCGGCAGCTGGCGGACACGCTCACCGAACAGGACCCGGAGACCGGCGAGATCCTGCCCTGGCTCGCCACCTCCTGGGAGGTCAGCGACGACGTGACCCGCTTCACCTTCCACCTCCGCGACGACGTGACCTTCAGCGACGGCGAACCGTTCGACGCCGAGGCCGTCAAGGCCAACTTCGACGCGATCATCGAGCTCGGCGTCCAGGCGCCGCAGGGCTACAGCTTCCTCTCCGGGTACCAGGAGACCGTGGTCGAGGACGCGCGGACGGCCACCGTCGTGTTCGAGGAGCCCAACGCGCAGTTCCTGCAGGCGACCGCGACCCAGTCGCTGGTGCAGCTGTCCCCCGCCTCCCTGGGGAACGACCCGGCCGACCTGTGCCTGGGCGACTTCGCCGCCTCGGGGCCCTTCACGCTGGACGAGTTCACCCCGGAGAGCTCGGTGCGGCTGGTCAGGCGTGACGACTACGCCTGGGCCTCACCGCTGGCCGAGAACCAGGGCGCCGCCCACGTGGACGCGGTCGAACTGGACGCGATACCCGAGGGCAGCGTCCGGCAGGGCAGCCTCACCAGCGGCCAGGTCGACCTCATCGAGGCCGTGCAGCCCGCCACCCAGGCGCAGCTCGCGGACACCCCCGGGTTCACCGTGGCCACCTCCGCGCTCCCCGCCATCGCCATCCCCTACATCCCGCTGCCGCACAGCCCGAAGCTCCAGGACGCGGACACCCGCCGCGCCCTCGGCCTCGCCATCGACCGCGACGCGATCGTGCAGGCCGTCTACAACGGCGTCAACACGACCGCCACCGGCGTGCTGACCACCAGCAACCCCGGGTACGTCGACCAGTCCGACGAGATCCGGTACGACCCCGAGGCCGCCGCCGAACTCCTGGACCGCGCGGGCTGGGACACCGTCGGCGACGACGGCGTCCGCCGGAACGCGGACGGCGAGCGGCTCAGCCTCACCATCACCTACGAGAGCGGCGACCCGCTGGCCGAGCAGCAGCACCAGCTGGTCCAGCAGCAGTGGGCCGAGGTCGGCATCGAGCTCGTCCTCGACCCCGTCGCGACCTTCCCCGACGTCAACATCGACGAGTACCCGGGGGACATCACCACCTGGAGCCAGACCCGGGCCGACGTCGACGTGCTCCGGCTCGTCTACTCCTCCTTCGACCCGGCCTACAGCATGCGGTACGGCAACCCGGACGAGGAGCTCAACGAGCTGCTGAGCGCCCTGCAGACCACGGTCGACCCCGAGGAGCGCGGCGAGATCGCCGCCCAGGCGCAGCGCCGGATCATCGAACAGGGCTACGCGGCGCCCGTCTACGACCGGATCTCGGCCTACGGCTTCAGCGACCGGGTCGGCGGGTTCCGCACCGACCTGGAGGCCAAGCCGCTGCTCAACGAGGTGTGGCTCGCGTCGTGACCCGCTACGTCCTGGTCCGGCTCGGCAACGGCGTGTTCGTGCTGTGGGCCGCCCTGACCGTCTCCTTCCTGGTGCTGCACCTGGTGCCGGGCGACCCGGTGTCGGTGATGCTGCGCGGCAACGGCGGAGAGGGCTCGTCCGTGGACCCCGCGGCGGCGGACGCGCTCCGCGCCGATCTTGGCCTGGACCGTCCGCCGCACGAGCAGTACCTCGACTTCGTGTGGCAGGCGGTCAGGCTCGACTTCGGCACCTCGTTCGCCACCGGCGACGAGGTGAGCGCCGTGCTGGGCAGGGCCCTGCCGTCGACGCTCGAACTGGCCGCCGCCTCCCTGCTGTTGGCCCTGGTCCTGGGGGTGGCGGCGGCGCTGGCCGCGTCGTTGCTGCCGACCGCGCCGCTGCGCTCGGCGGTGCTGTCGGCGACGGTGGTCGGCAACGCCGTCCCGACCTTCTGGACCGGCGTGGTGCTGCTCCAGGTCTTCTCCTTCCGGCTCGGCTGGTTCCCCGCCTTCGGGGAGGGAGACCTCTCCCACCTGGTGCTGCCCGCGTTCGCCCTGGCCCTGCCCGGCATCGGCCTGCTGGCGCAGGTGCTCGGCAGGAGTCTGCGCACCGCGCTCGGCGAACCGTATGTGCGCACCGCGCGCGCCAAGGGCGCGAGCCGGCTGCGCGCGGTGACCGTGCACGCGTTGCGGAACGCCGCCATACCGGCGATGACGCTGTTCGGCCTGATGATCGGCGGCATCGTCGCCGGCGCGATCATCACCGAGACGGTCTTCTCCCGGCCGGGTCTCGGCGCGCTCACCGCCAAGGCCATCGACACGCACGACTTCCCGGTGATCCGCGCGCTGGTCTTCCTGGCCGGGGCGCTCTACGTGCTGGTCAACCTGGCCGTCGACCTGGTCTACCCCAGGGTCGATCCGCGGATCGTCCTGACCGCCGGCGCGACATAAGCGAAAAGGTAACCATCCGATGTCCGTCACCACACCACGCCCCGAGGAGCTGGAGCTCCAGGACCAGGAGGCGCCGCGCGCCCGGTTCGCGGACGCCGCCCGGCGCCCCGGGCTGCTGCTCGCCGTGCTCTGCCTCGCGCTCGTGCTGGGCTGGACCCTGGCCCCTGGCCTCTTCGCCGGCCAGGACCCGCTGCACACCGACGCCTCGCGTGGCCTCCTGCCGCCGGGCCCGGAGCACTGGTTCGGCACCGACAACCTCGGGCGCGACGTCTACGCGCGCGTGGTGCACGGCGCCAGGACCTCCCTGGTCGCCGGCCTGCTGTCCGTCGCCCTGGCACTGGTCGCCGGCTCGGTCATCGGCGTGCTCGCCGGGTACCTCGGCGGCTGGCTCGACCACCTGTTGATGCGGGTGGTCGAGGTCCTGGTCGTCATCCCCGGGTTGCTGCTCTCGCTCGCCGTGGTGTCCATCCTCGGCTTCGGCACCACCAACGTGGCCGTCGCGGTCGGCATCGCCGGCATCCCCGGCTTCGCCCGGGTGGTGCGGGCCGAGGTGCTGCGCGTCAGGGCGAGCGCCTACGTGCGGGCCGCCGTGACCAGCGGCAGCCGCACCCCGGCCATCCTGCTGCGGCACGTGCTGCCCAACGCCTCGCCGCCCGTGCTGGTGCTGGCCGCGCTCGACATCGGCGGCGCGGTGCTGTCCATCTCGGCGCTCAGCTTCCTCGGTTACGGGGCCGCGCCGCCGGCCCCCGAACTGGGCGCGATGGTCTCGGAGGGGCGGGACTACATGACCACCGCCTGGTGGCTGACCACCTTCCCCGGGCTGACCATCGCCCTCGTCGTGCTGTCCACCAGCCGCGTCGCCCGCGCCCTGGAGCGGACCGGAGTCTCGTCATGACCACCACCACCCGGCCCCTGCTGGCCGTCAGCGACCTGCACCTCTCCTACCGCACCAGGCGCGGCACCGTGCACGCGGTGCGGGGCGCCTCGCTCACCGTCCCGGCCGGCGGGACGGTCGCCCTGGTCGGCGAGTCGGGATCCGGCAAGTCGAGCGCGGGCCTTGCCGTGCTGGGCCTGCTGCCCGCCGGCACCGAGCCGCTCCGGGGCTCCATCCGCCTCGAAGGGCGCGAACTCGTGGGCCTGTCCGACCGGGCGATGCGCGACGTCAGGGGCCGCGGGATCGGCTTCGTCCCGCAGGACCCGAAGGCGTCGCTCAACCCGGTCCAGCGGGTGGGCGCCCAGGTGGCCGAGGCGCTGCGCCTGACCGGTCAGGCGCGCGGCCGCGCGGCGGCCGCCCGGCGCGCCAGGGAGCTGCTCGGCGAGGCCGGCCTGCCGGAACCCGACCGCACGGCGGAGCAGTTCCCGCACGAGCTGTCGGGCGGCATGTGCCAGCGGGTGCTGATCGCCATCGCGCTGGCCGGCGAGCCCCGGCTGCTGATCGCCGACGAACCCACCAGCGCCCTGGACGTCACCGTGCAGCGCCGCATCCTCGACCACCTCGGCGACGTCACCCGGCGGGCCGGCGCCGGGCTGCTGCTCATCACCCACGACCTCGCCGTGGCGGCGGAACGCGCCGAGCAGGTGGCGGTCATGTCGCGGGGGCGGATCGTGGAGACGGGCCGGAGCGCGGACGTCATCGGCGCCCCCCACCACCCCTACACCCGGGAGCTCGTCGCCGCCGCGCCCTCCATGACGTCCGAACCGGCCGCGCCCGCGCCCGAGGGCGCCGAGCCGCTGCTGACGGTGGAGAACGTGCGGCGGGTCTTCCCGGTGCGGCGGCCGGCGAGCGGGGGCCCTCGGGAGATCGCCGCCGTGGACGGGGTGAGCTTCACGCTGGCCCGCGGCGGCTCGCTCGGCGTCGTCGGCGAGTCGGGCTCCGGCAAGACCACGCTGGCCAACCTGCTGTTGCGCCTCGACCGGCCGGACGCCGGACGCATCGTGCTGGACGGCGTCGACCTGGCCACCGCGCCGGCCGCCGAGCTGCGCCGGCTGCGCCGACACGTGCAGCCGGTGTTCCAGGACTCCTACGGCTCCCTCGACCCCGCCCACACGGTCGCCGAGGCCATCGCCGAGCCGCTGCGGGCCTTCGGCGTCACGCCGCGCGCGGCACGGGTCGCGGAACTGCTCGACCTGGTGCGGCTGCCGGCCTCGACGGGTGCCCGCCGGCCGACCGAGCTGTCGGGCGGTCAGCGACAGCGCGTGGGCATCGCCCGGGCCCTGGCCCTCACCCCGCGGCTGCTGGTCCTCGACGAGCCGGTGTCCGCGCTCGACGTGTCCGTGCAGGCCCGCATCCTCACCCTGCTGGGTGAGCTGCGCGCGGAGCTGGGGCTCGGTTACGTGTTCATCTCGCACGATCTGGCCGTGGTCCGGCAGGTCTGCGACCGGGTCGTCGTGATGCGCCGGGGCCGGGCCGTGGAACAGGGCCGGGTCACGGACGTGTTCACCCGGCCGGAACACCCCTACACCCGGGAGCTGCTGGCCGCCGTGCCCGGCGCCCCCGACCACCGAACGACGCCGGCGCACCCGGCGAGGAGGCCGACATGACGCTCGCGGAGACCGATCACGCGGAGTTCGCCCGGCGGTGGGCCGAGTGGCACGAGGCGCACGAGCGGAACCGCGCGGACCCGCACGGGTTCCTCGCGATCACCAGCCTGCGCTGGCTGACGCCCGAGCCGACCCGCTTCGACGACGCCCCCGGCGTCTGGTCGAGCACGCCGGAGGGGGTGGTGGTCGAGCTGGCCGAGGGCGAGGAGCTCTCGGTCGACGGCGATCCGGTCCACGGGCATCACCGCTTCGCCGAACTCGACGAGCGCGGCGGCGTGTTCGCCTCCTCGGGCCAGCTGGTGATCGAGGTCGCCAGGCGTGGCGGGCACGACATCCTGCGCCCCCGCGACCCCGGCCACCGGCTGGTGACGGAGTACCCGGGCACCCCGACGTACGACCCGGAGCCGGCCTGGGCGCGCCCCGGCCGCTTCGTGCCGTTCGACGCTCCGCGCACGGTGACCGTCGGCGCCGTCGTCGAGGGTCTCGAGCACGTCTACGAGGCGCCGGGCCAGGTCGAGTTCGAGCTGGCCGGCGCCACCCGCCGGCTCACCGTGTTCGGTGGTGCGGCGCGCGGCGGGCTGCTGGCGCTGTTCACCGACGCGACGTCGGGGGTGACGACGTACGCGGCCAGCCGCTCCCTGTCGATCGCGCCGCCGGACGCGGCGGGCGCGGTCACCGTCGACTTCAACCGGTCCTTCAACCTGCCCTGCGCCTACACCGACTTCGCCACCTGCCCGCTGCCGCCGCGCGAGAACCGGCTGCCGGTGGCCGTCGAGGCGGGCGAGCGGCTGCCCGCCGGGCGCGGCGGCGCGGCCTGACCGGGGCGTCCTGGCGGTTGCTCAGCCGTGCCGCTCCGTGGCCCGGAGGCCGGCGAGCACCACGCCGACGATGCGCTCCGCGTCCGCGCGGGTGAACCGACGCATGCCACGGTTGACGATGAGGTGCACCGGGCCGGAGATCATCTCGCCGAGGAACGAGCTGTCGACCGGGGGGAGTTCGCCCCGCTCGACGGCGGTCTCCACCCGCCGCCGCAGGGCGGCGACGCGCTGGTCGAGGATCCTGGTCAGCGCCTGGACGGTGGCGGTCTGGCGGGCGGGCTGGATGGCCTGTTCCAGCGTCCGGCCGAACGGCGTCTCCAGGCCACCGGCGAGGGCCACCAGGAAGTCCACCAGGTCCCGGTGGATGTCGCCGGTGTCCGCGACCGAGGCGAGGTCCTCGGCATAGCGCAGCAGCGCCTCGACCACCAACTCCTCGCGGTCCGGCCAGTTGCGGTAGACGCTCGTCTTGTGCACGCCGGCGAACTCGGCGACCTCCTCGTAGCGGAAGCCCGCGATGCCGTCGCGCGCCACGAGCTCGACGGTCGCGGCGAGGATCCGCTCCCTCACCCGCGCGTTGCGGCCACCGGGGCGCCGGGCCGGCGGCCGGTCAGTGGTCCCGTTGGCCATCGCCGCGCTCACCTCCTGTTTCCCCGTTCGGGTGCCGATTGTCGCCAGGCGCGGCGTTGCGGTGCAAGCCGAGGACACGTAGCCTCGCTAAAAGCAACAACTCGTCTCTTTAACCGACGGAACCGGGAGCCCACCCGTGCACGTACTCGTCTCAGGAGCCGGCGTCGCCGGACTCGCCTGCGCACTCGAACTCGGCACCCGCGGCCACGCCGTCACCGTGGTCGAGTACGGCCGCCACCTCCGACTCGCCGGCACCCCCATCGACATCCGCGGTGACGCGATCCAGGCCGTGGAGCGGATGGGTCTGCTGGCGGAGATCCGGAAGCGGCGGGTCCGGATGACCGAGCTCACCCGGTTCGTCGACAGCGGGGGCGAGCCGGTGGCCCGGATCCCGATGGCGGAGGTCAGCGACTCGGACGACGACATCGAACTCCTCCGCGCGGACCTCCTGCGCGTGCTCGCCGACGCGCTCCCGGACACCGTGGCGATCCGCTTCGGCGACTCGGTCGAGGCGCTGACCGACGGCGGCGTCGACGGCGGCGTCGACGTGCGTTTCGCGTCGGGCGGCGCCGCGCGGTACGACCTGGTGCTCGGCGCCGACGGCCAGCACTCCGCGGTACGCGGGCTGGTGTTCGGGCCCGAGGAGCACCACCTCCGGCACCTCGGCGTCTACTTCGCCCTCGCCGACCTCCCCGCCGAGGCCGGCTCCACGGGCACCAACTCGATCTACAACGTGCCCGGCCGGATGGCGGGCGTCTTCCGGTACGGCGGCCGGGCCGCCGCGGTCTTCCAGTTCCGCTCGGAACGGATCGACCACGACCACCGCGACCTGGACGCCCAGAAGCAGATCCTCGTCGACGCCTTCGCGGGCCACCGGTCGTGGCGGATCCCGGAGCTGCTCGACGCCGCCCGCGCCGATCCCGGCTTCTACCTCACCTCCGCGAGCCAGATCCACCTGCCCTCCTGGCACCGCGGCCGCGTCGCCCTCGTCGGGGACGCCGGGTACAGCCCGGCCTTCCTGTCCGGCCGGGGCACCTCACTCGCGCTCACCGGCGCCCGCTTCCTCGCCGAGGAACTCGAACGGTGCGGCGACGACCACACTGCCGCGTTCGCGCGGTACGAGGCCCGGCAGCGCCCCTATGTCACCTTCGCCCAGGGCCGGGTCCACAGCGGTCGTGACCGCATGCTGCCGACCACCTGGGCCGCCATCGCCGCCCGCAACGAGGCACTGCGGGCGCACGACACCGCGACGCCCCGAACCCGACGCGCCGGAGAGGACGCACGGTGAACGACACCCGCGAACAGCCCGCCCCCGGCGCCCAGGAGCACCGGTGGAGCAGGCGGCTCGTCCTCTGGGCGGCCGTGCTCACCCTCGCCAACGTCCTGGCCGACGTGGTCATCGGCTCACCCATGATGGTCCTGCCCCAGTTACTCGACCACTTCGACACCGACCAGGTCGCGTGGCTGAACGCGAGCGCGATGCTGGCCGGCGCCGTCTGGTCGCCGCTGCTCGCCAAGAGCTCCGACATCTTCGGCAAGCGCCGGATCCTCGTCGGCACGCTGCTCCTCGCCTGCGCGGGGGCGCTGGTCTGCCTCGCCGCCCCCAACGTCGGGATCTTCCTGGTGGGACGCTTCCTCCAGGGCGCCGCCTTCGCCGCGGTCTTCCTCACGGTGGCCCTCATCCGCCAGATCTGCGCCCCGCGGGTGGCGATGGCCGTGGTCGGGCTCGTGACGTCCGGCTCGTCGGTCGTCGGAATCGTCGAGCCGTTCCTGATGCGGCCGGTCATCGACGTGTTCGGCTACCGGAGCGTGTTCGTCGTGGCGGCGCTGCTCGCCGCGGTGGCCGCCCTCTGCGTGCGCTCCTTCATCCCGGAGTCGCCGATCCGCGGCAGCGGCCGGATCGACGTGCGCGGGGCGCTCCTGCTCGGCGGCGGCCTCGGCGCGGTGCTCGCCTACCCCAGCCTCGCGAGCGACCTCGGATGGCTGTCCTGGGGCATGATCGCGCTGCTGGCGGCCGGCGTCGCCGCGTTGGCCGGTTGGGCGCTCCTGGCGCTGCGGGTCGACGAACCCGTCATCGACATCCGGGCCCTCAGCCGCCCGATCCTGCTGACCCTGTTGGCCCTGGTGCTGGCGGCGGGCTCCTTCCGGAGCATGCTGCAACTGACCAGCGTCATCGCCCAGGTGCCGCCCGAGCTGGGGCTCGGCTACGGGCTCGGCGACGGAGAGGCGGTCGCGGTGCTGCTCGCCACACCCAATCTCGGCATCGTGATCGGCGGCCTGTGCGCCGGCTGGCTCGCGGGGCGGTTCGGTCCCGCCCTGCCCCTTCTCGGCGGCATCGCCCTCGGCGCCGTGGCGACCTTCGCCATGCTGGCGGGCGTGGCGACGCTGCCGCTGGCGATCGCCTGCGGCGCCATGCTCGGCCTGGCCGCCGGCGCGATCGGCGCCTCCGGCTACAACCTGGCGACCAGCGTCGAAGCGCCCGAGCGGCAGGGCACGACCGCCGGTCTGGTGTCGGTCGTGCTCGCCCTCGGCTCGGTCGTCGTCAACATCGCCGGGGGCGAGGTGCTCAAGGCGACCATCGTTCCCGGGACCTTCGCCGACGGCGCCCCGGTGAGCACCGCGACCGGCGTGTACCTCTACGTCGCGATGGCGGGAGTGCTCTTCACCCTCGCCGCGGTGCCCGCGACGCTGCTGGCACGCGGCCGGCCCGCCGCGCCGGCCGGTCCCGGGGCACCGCGGCGTCCGGCTACGCCCGTGGTCAGCCGGTAGCCGGGTCAGAGCTCCTGCGGGCTGCCGGTCAACACCACCCGGCCCGTGACCTGTTGCGGATTGACGAGCAGGTTGTAGATCGGGCAGTTGCGCTCGACGGCCTCGTGCAGCTCCCGGATGCGCTCCGCCGGCGCCGGCGAGGTGACGTGCACGGTGTAGGCGATGTTGTGCGGGTAGATCGGGGTCTGCTCGAACCCCGGCGACCCGGCGCGCGGATCGTGGTCGGCCTGCACCTCGACCTCGAGCGAGTCGAGCGGGATCCGCAGGTCGGCCGCCTGGATGAGGAAGACGTGGGTGAGGCAGCTGGAGAGCACGCCGAGTTGGATCTCGGGAGAGGCCGGGCCGAGGTCGTAGCCGGCGAAGTCCGCGCCCGAGTCGCTGATGATCTGGTGCTGCCTGATGCGGATGCGGCGCACTCCGCTGCGGGACTCGGCGGTGGCGCGGGCCCGGATCCGGTTGGGCTGGGTCAGCGGATTCGCCTTCGCGGCCTCCCGTCTGGCGAGCAGGGCCGCGCGCTTGACCTCCAGGTAGGCGCGCAGCCCCGGTTGGGGGTCGTCCGCGGTGTCGAGCACGTCGCCCACCGGCTTGCGGGTCGTCTTGGTCGTGGTCATGCGAAGGCGCTCCTTGCGAGGGGCCGTTCGTTCCTCCGGAGCTCATGCCGAAGGGACGTACGGAGAACGGAGAGTGGGGAGGGGAGAAGAAGAAGCTCACGGGTGACGCGGCGCGGTGCGGCGCCGGGACCGGGGCCACCGCGCCTTCTCGGCGCGCGCGAGCACCGCCTGATCAGGCGTGACAGAGAATGCTGGAGACCCGGAGCAGGTCGATGTGCCGGCGGAGAACGCGGGCCACACCGACCAGCCGGACGGGGGCGTCGTACTCGTGTGCCGCCACGACGTCCCCCTTTCTTCCCAGCATGATGTCGCCCGACGGTAACCAGGGGACTTTTCCGACGTCAACCGGCGTATCACTCCCCGGACAACCACCTCGGCCGAAAAGGAGTCAGGAGTGCCGCACCCACGACGGAACGGACCCGCCACGCCGCGCGAGCTCGGGGTGCGGCGGATCGACGCGCACACGTATGTCGTCGCGGGCAGCGACGTCAACTGGGTCATCGTGCGGGACGGGGGCGCGGCGACGCTGATCGACACCGGGTATCCGCACGACCACGACCGGGTCCTGGCCTCGCTCGCCGCCGTCGGGGTGGCGCCCGAGGAGGTGGTCGCCGTGCTGGTGACGCACGCCCACGTCGACCATCTCGGCGCCGCCGAGCGGCTGCGCTCCCGCTACGGCACGCCGGTGCTGACGCATCCCGAGGAAGTGCCGCACGCCAGACGGGACTTCCTCGACCAGGTGACGCTCGGAGCGATCGCCGCCCGTGCCTGGCGGCCGGCGGTGCTGTCCTGGGCCGTCCGCGCCGTCCGGGCCGGGGCGACCGTGGACGTGCCGGTCGCCGAGCCGCGCCCCTTCCCCCGGCCCGGCCGGCTCGACCTGCCGGGCCGGCCGCTGCCGGTCCACACCCCGGGGCACACCCGCGGGCACTGCTCCTACCTGCTGCCGGACAGCGGCGTCCTGGTCAGCGGCGACGCGCTGGTCACCGCGCATCCCACCTCCCGGGCGCGCGGGCCCCAGCTGCTGCCCGGCATGTTCCACGCGGATCGTGACCGGGCCCTGCGGTCCCTGGCGGTCATCGAGGCGCTGGACTCGGAGTGGCTGCTGCCCGGCCACGGGCCGGCCCTGCGGATCAGCGCGCGGGCCGCGGTCGCCAGGGCCCGCGCGACGAGCCGACCGCCCGGTCTCTGACTACAGTGAGTAAGGGAGAGAGCTGTCACCGGCCGATGGCGCCGAGGGAAGGTGTGGGCATGGCACAGCGCGTCACCTGTCGCAGGGTCTACGAGGACACGTCCGCCGAGGACGGCAAGCGGGTGCTCGTCGACCGGGTCTGGCCACGCGGCCTCAGGAAGGAGGCGGCGCACCTCGACGAGTGGCTGCGGGACGTCGCGCCCTCCACCGAGCTGCGCCGCTGGTACGGGCACGAGCCGGAGCGGTTCGCCGAGTTCCGGCGACGCTACCTCGCCGAGCTGCGCGATCCCGAGCACCGGGAGGCCGCCGGCCGGCTGCGCGAGCTGGCCGCCCGCGACCGGATCACCCTGCTGACCGCCACCCGCGACCCGGACCACAGCCAGGCGGCCGTCCTGGCCGAGTGGCTGGCCGACGGCTCCGGCGGCTGAGGCACGGGCGCCCGCCGCCGGGGCCGAGGGCCCCGGTCGGCGGGCGCGCGGTTCGCGTCAGGCCGTGGCGCAGGCGCTGCCGCTGAGGGTGAAGGCGGTCGGCGCGGTGTTGCTGCCGCCCCGGTTGGCGGTGAAGCCGAGGGTGACCGAGCCGGCCGCCGGGATGGCGGAGGTGTAGGACGCGGGGGTCACGCTGACGTTGCCGCCGCTCTGCGTCGGCGTGCCGCCCCACATGTTGTTGATGGTCTGGCCGTTGGCGAACGTGAAGGCGAGCGTCCAGCCGTTGATGGCGGTGGTGCCGGTGTTGCGGATGGTGATCTCGCCCTGGAAGCCGCTGCCCCAGTCGCCGACCACCCGGTAGGCGACGGAGCAGGTGGTGCCCGGGGTGCCGCCGCCCGTGGTGGTGACGCTCACCGTGGCGGAGCGCGCGGAGCGGTTGCCGGCCGCGTCGCGCGCGTAGACGGCGAAGGTGTAGGCGGTGCTGGCCGTGAGGCCGCTGACGGTGACCCGGTTGGTGGTGGAGGTGGCGACGGCGCTCTCGGTGCCGCCGCTGACGCGGACCACGTCGTAGGCCGTGACCCCGACGTTGTCGGTCGAGGCCGTCCAGGCGAGCGTGGCGGACGTGGCGGTCACGCCGGACGCCGTGGGCGTGCCGGGCGCGGTCGGGGCCTGGGTGTCGGCCGGACCTCCGCCGCCGAAGATGGTGGCCTCCCGCGAGGTCTGGGTGATGCCGTTGACGCCGTTGAAGATGCGCTGGCCCCAGGTGCTCAGGTTGTCCGGGTCGAAGCCGATCGCGAGGTCGAGGATCGGGTCGGTGTTGCCGCTCCAGGACCAGGCGAGATAGCCGAGCCCCAAGCGCTGGGCGGTGGCCAGGATGGTGTCCTCGTCCGGGTCCCCCCACTGGTCGGCGGGCCCGCCGAACTCGCCGATGACGATGGGCAGTCCGGCGTTGACGTAGGCGTTGAGGTAGTCGGTGATCGACTGGGCGGTGCTGTAGACGCTGTACATGTGGATCGAGAACAGCAGGTTGCCCGTGGTGTCGGCGTCGTAGACGGTCTGGGCGTTGGCGCGCATGACGCCCTGCCAGTCCTGACCCCAGTTGGGCGCGTCCACCATGATGGTGTGCTGGAACCCGGCGTTCCGCAGCTTCTGGACGGCGGCGACGGTGGGCGCGGTCCAGCCGGCCGGATCGGTGTTGCCCCAGGGCTCGTTGCCGATGTTGATGATGACGTAGTCCTCCTGGCCGACCAGCACGTCCCGCAGGCTGATCCAGTAGTCGGCCGCGCTGTCGAGGGTGCCGGCGGCGGCCTCCTCGCCGTAGCCGGTGGTGTCGTGGACCTCGAGGACGCAGATCATCCGGTTCTGCTTGCAGAGGTTGATCACGTTGGCGACGTCCGCGGCGTCGTTGCGGGTCCAGCGGTCGCCGTTGGAGAGGACGACGCGCACGGTGTTGGCGCCGTACTCCTTGATGTCGGCGAACGACTGGGTCTGGTTGGTGTACCAGGTGTGGGCGTGGTTGACCCCGCGCATGACGAAGTCGTTCCCGTTGCGCTCCACCAGGCGGCCGTCGCTGATGTGCAGCCCGGTGGCCTGCGCGCTCGGCGGCTCGGCCGGCGCGGCCTGGGCGGTCTGCCCGAGGCCGAAGAGTGTCGCCAGCGCGGCCAGGAGGGCGACGAGCGCTCGCGCGCGCGTCGAGGTGGTACTCGTTCCGGTTCTCGATCTCACTACGGCTCCCTGGAGTGGTCGGTCGAGCACGGTGCGGCACGGCACCTGCTTGGGAGCGCTCCCAAGTCGCAGGGTGCACTGTTTTCCCAGGCCGTCAAGGTCCGGCGGCACAACCGCCAGACTTTTGTCGCGAAACCCTGCCGGGCGGCAAGCGCGGCAGGGTGCGCCGATCCCCTCGGAAACCGGGGACGTCACGCCTATGGACACCGCTCGAACGGCGGGGCTAAGTTCTGCGCCGAAGCCAACCCCCCGGCATTCGCCGGCGCGTTGGCGCGGCCGGTGGACGCCGGCCGGCACTGATCGACCGGAACGGAAGTACCACTCATGCGCGGACGCGTTCCGCGCCGACTCGCCGCACTCGCCGGCGTGACGGCGCTGCTCAGCTCGTGTGGCGTCGTCGGCGGGGACGACGGCGTCGTCACCCTGGACTTCTGGTGCTGGGGCGACGTGCCGTCGGCCCGGGTCGAGGCGTTCAACGCCGCGCACCCCGACATCCAGGTGCGCCGCACCGACGCGGGCGGCGGCAACGACTCGGCGACGAAGCTGCTGACCGCGAGCCGGGCGGGCAACGCGCCGGACGTCACGTGCGTCGAGTACCAGACGATCCCGGCGCTCGTGGTCTCCGACGTGCTGGCGGACATCGCCGACCACGTCGACGGGCTGACCGACGAGTTCACCGACGAGACCTGGCAGTTGACCAGCTTCGAGGGGCACGTCTACGGCGTCCCCGACGACGTCGGGCCGATGGTGCTGCTGTACAACCGGGCGAGGTTCGAGGAGCTGGGCCTCGCGGTCCCGGCGACCTGGGAGGAGTTCGCCGAGGTCGCCGCCCAGGCCAGGGAGCGCGACCCCGAGACCTACGTCGCCACGTTCTCGCCGACGGAGTTCGGCAACTTCGCCGGGCTCGCCCAACAGGGCGGCGCCACCTGGTGGGAGGTCGAGAACCGGAACTGGACGGTCGGCATCGACGACCCGGCGTCGGTGCGGGTCGCCGAGTACTGGCAGGACCTGATCGACCGCGATCTGGTGAGCGCCGAGCCGCTGTTGACGCCCGAGTGGAACAACCGGGTCAACCGCGGCGAGGTCCTGACCTGGCCGGCGGGCCTGTGGTCGCCCTCGGTGATCTACAGCATCGCGGAGGGGCAGGCCGGCGACTGGGCGATCGCGCCGCTGCCGCACTGGGCCGGTGAGTCCGACGCCGTGGCGTTCCAGGGCGGTTCGGCGCTGGCCGTCACCAACGACGCCGAGGACGTGGCGGCGGCCGTGGAGTTCGTCAGCTGGATGGAGACGGCGTCCGAGTCCACGGACCTGCAGATCGCCGGCGGCCAGTACCCGGCGTCACTGGGCGGCCAGGCGGCGGCCGCGCTCAGCGAGCCGCCGGCGCTGACGGCCGGCCAGGAGGACTACTGGGACGTGGCGACCTCGGCCGCGACGAACACCGTGCCGCACATCCAGTGGGGGCCGAACGTGACCACCGCGAGCGACGCCTACGGTGACGCGTTCTCCGCGGCGCTGCGCGACGGGACCCCGCTGGCCGAGGCGCTGCGGCGCACCCAGCGGGAGGTCGTCGCGGAGATGGAGCGCGTCGGCTTCCACGTCACCACCGACTGAGGTCGGGGCGCACGCCCGGCGCCGCCCCCTCCCCCACTTCTCGTTCCCGTCACCAGCTCGGAAGGCAGCCATGCCACGCAAGACCCCGCGCCCGCGCGGCGCGACCGCCAGAGGCGGTCTCGGCGGATTCCTCGCCCCCTACGTCTTCCTGACCCCGGCGCTCGGCCTGTTCCTGGCCTTTCTCGCGATCCCCGTCGGGTACGCGCTGTACCTGAGCGTGCAGGGCCTGCGGATCGTCGACGAGGGGGTCTTCGGCACCCGGCGCGAGGTGTTCGTCGGGCTCTCCAACTACGCGGACATCCTGACCGACGGTTCGTTCTGGGCCGGGTTCGGGCGGATGGCGCTGTACGGGGTGCTCGCCGTGCCGCTCACCCTGGGCGGGGCGCTGCTCTTCGCGCTGCTGCTCGACCACGGCGGCGCGCGGGCCCGCCGCTTCTCCCGGGCCGCGATCTTCATCCCCTACGCGGTGCCCGGGGTCGTCGCCTCGCTGCTGTGGGGCTTCATGTACCTGCCGTCGACCAGCCCCTTCAGCCATGTCACCGAGGCGTTGGGGCTTGGCACCATCCCGTTCCTGGAGGCGGGCGGGATCTTCCCGTCGCTGGCCAACGTCGCGATCTGGGGCGGCATCGGCTTCAACATGATCATCATCTACACGGCGCTGCGCGGCATACCGCCCGAGCTGGCGGACGCGGCGCGCGTCGACGGCTGTTCCGAGTGGCGGCTGGCCTGGCGGATCAAGGTGCCGCTGGTGGCGCCCGCGCTGGTGCTGACCGGGCTCTTCGCGCTCATCGGCACGCTCCAGGTGTACGGCGAGCCGACCATGCTGAAGCCGATGACCATCGAGATCTCCGAGACCTGGGTGCCGCTGATGCACGTCTACCGCGACGGGTTCATCCGCGACGACCTGCCGATGGCGGCGGCCGGCTCGGTCGTCCTGGCCGTCGGGACGCTGGTGCTGTCGCTGGCGCTGCTGCGGGTCACTCAGCGCCGCACCTTCGAGGGGCTGCGGTGAGCGCCCCGGCCGCCGAGGCGCGGCGGCGTCCCGTGCTCCTCCCCCACCAGCGGGCCCGCGTGGTGCCGACGGCGGTGCTGCTGATCGGCGCGTTCTACTGCCTGGTCCCGATGGTGTGGATCGTGGTCGCGGCGTCCAAGTCCCCGGCCGAGCTGTTCTCCACCTTCACCTTCAGCCCGGGCACCGGGCTGTTGGACAACCTGCGCGAGCTGTTCGCCTACGAGAACGGGGCGTTCGGGCGGTGGGCGCTCAACAGCCTGCTGTACGCGGGCGTCGGCTCGCTGCTGTGCACCCTGATCTCGACCGTGGCCGGATACGCCTTCTCCCGCTACGAGTTCCCCGGCCGCACCGCGCTGTTCTACCTGATCCTGGCCGGGGTGCTGCTGCCCGGCATGCTGCTGGCGATCCCGCAGTACATCATCATGACCAAGGTCGACATGGTGGGCAGCTACTGGTCGGTGCTGCTGCCGGGGCTGATCTCGCCGTTCGCCATCTACCTGGCCCGGGTCTACGCGGACGCCACGGTGCCGCTGTCGACGATCGAGTCGGCGCGGATGGACGGGGCCAGCGAGTACCGCATCTTCGGGACCATCGCGCTGCCGATGATGCTGCCCGGCATGGTGACGATCTTCATGCTCCAGTTCGTGGGGAACTGGAACAACTTCCTGCTGCCGTACGTCATGCTGTCCGACGAGAGCCGGTTCCCGATCAACGTCGGCCTGTACACGCTGCTTTCCAAGGGGTCGGGCGAGCCGGCCCTCTACAGCGTCGCGATCGTCGGCACCGCCGTCTCCATCGTGCCGCTGATCGCGCTGCTGCTCTTCCTGCAGCGCTTCTGGCGACTCGACATGATCAGCGGAGGGTTGAAGGGGTGAGTTCGCAGCGGTCGGCCATCGAGGCCTGGCGCTCGGCGCCGAGGACCGCCCTGCCGGTGTTGCGTGAGCTGGTGATCCACGGGCCGCAGTCCCGCACCGACCTGGCCAGGCGTCTCGGCCTGTCGTCGGGGAGCCTCACCCGGCTGACCAAGCCGCTGGTGGCGGCGGGCCTCGTCGTGGAGCGCGACGTCCGGCACGATCCGGTCAACGGGCGCCCCACCCGGCCGCTGGAGGTCGTCGCCGACCGGCTGCTCTTCCTCGGCCTCAAGCTGACCAGCGACCGGGTGTACGCCGTGCTCACCACGCTGCGCGCCGAGATCGTGGCGCGGGAGAGCGCGCCGCTGACGGCGCCCAGCCCGGGCGAGGTGGTGGCGGAGGCCGGGCGGCTCGCCGACCGGCTCACGGCGGCCGGCGGCGCGCCGGTCGCGGCGGGCGTCACCTTCGGCGGGGACGCGACGGCCCCGGCGCTGGTCGAGGAGAGCGAGCTGGTCGACTCCGGCATCCTGGGCTGGCAGCGGGTGCCGATCCGCCGGCTGCTGGCGGACCGGCTGGGCGTGCCGTGTTTCGTGAAGAACGACGTGGCCGCGCTCGCCGACTCCTACCAGTGGTTCGGAGAGGCGCGCGGGGTGCGCGACTTCGCGCTGGTCACGGTCGGGGACGGCGTGGGGTACGCGCTGTTCACGCACGGCCGGGCGGTGCGGATGACGGAGGCCGACCTCGGGGAGTTCAGCCACCAGATCCTCGACCCGGGCGGGCCCATGTGCCCGGCCGGGCACCGGGGGTGCGCCGCCTCGTACGTGACGACCCGGTCGATCCTGATGACCGCGGCCCAGGGCATGCGCCGCTTCCCCACCTACCGCGAGGTGCTGCGGCTCGCGGCGGCCGGCGACCCGGTCTGCCGGGAGGCGGTGCGGCAGGCCGCGTGGGCGCTCGGCGTGATGATCGCCAACGTGGTCAACGCGACGACGGTGAAGACGGTGATCCTCGCCGGCGAGGCGGTCGACGTGGCCCGGGTCCGGCGCGCCGACCTGGACGCGGGGCTCGCCGCGCGCCGCCGGGACGTCGCCGGCATCGACGTGGCGGTGCGCGCCCACGACTTCCACGACTGGGCGCGCGGCGCCGCGGTGGTGGCCATCCGCGCGCACGTCGCCGACGCCGCCTGACGGGCCCGGTCAGGTCAGCTCCCCCCGCTGCGGGGCCTCGCCGGCCAGTTCCTCGTACACCCAGCTGGGCGCCGACTCGGGGGGGTGCAGGGGCGCGGAGCGCAGGAAGCCCCGCAGGCGCGCACGCGCCGTGGCGCGGCTGACGGCCCCGGCGTGGTGATCGCGCAGCACGCCCCGGGCCCGACGGAGTTCGGGGGCGACCGCCTCGGCCTGGGACTCCTCTGGCGGGTCGGGGAGGTCCGGCACGGGACGGCCGTCGGCGCAGCACAGCTCCGCCGCCACGTGCCGGACCAGGACCTCCTCCCGGATCAGGCTCCCCGCGCCGGTGGCGTGGGCCACGACCCGCACCGCGCGGTCGAGCGTCGCGGCCGCCAGCTCTTCGTCGCCGACCGTGGCGTGGTGTGCGCTCAGGCTGACCAGGGACTCGGCCAGTTGGTCGGGGGACCCGCCGGCACGCTCCCACATGTCCACCGCGCATGCGAAGCCGGATCGCCTCGGCCCAATCCCGGGTGTTCTCGGCGGCGTTGGCGGCGTTCCCGTACTCCACGCCGGCGTTGCTCCAGTGCTCCATGGACTCCCACAGCGCCGCCGCGGGTCGGAAGACGCCGAGGGCGGCGTCCGGGTGGTCCCGCAGCAGGGCCCGCCCGTGGACGTTGCGGGCGTGGGCCCGGTGCTCCTCTCCGCCCCAGCGGTCCGCCAGCTCGGTGGCCTTCCGCCCCCACTCCCGGGCCGCCACGAGATCCCCGGCCTGTCGCGCGACCTTCGCGTTGTTGATGGCGACAGTGGTGGCCGCCGCGCCCATGCCGGCCAGCGTGAAGGCGCTGACGGCCCGCTCTCCGGCGCGCAGTGCCGGGGACCATTCCTCCAGGTCCCACAGCGCCAGGCTGTGAGTGAACTCGGCGTCACCCAGGAGCGATGCCGGCAGGCGGTGCTCGCGCGTCAGGCGGACCGCCTCCCGGGCCGCCGCCCCGGCCTGCGCCGGCGCCTTCGCGCCCCGCAGCGTGGTGGCGTTGAGCAGGCAGGCCCTGACCGCCTCGGCGGGCTCCCCGCGGCGCAGGTGCAGCGCGATCCGGGTGCGGTTCACGTCCTCCAACGCGTCGAGTTCGCCGAGCGAGGTGTACAGCACGTGGAGGGCCGCGGCGAGTCCCGTCGCCAGGTCGAGCCAGCCCTGCTCCTCGGCCAGCCGGAGGGCGGCGTGGATGCGGGCGGGGTCCAGCTCGCCGAGCGGCGACGCGCTGCCCGCCTCCTCGACCTCGATGCGGGCCCGGATGTGTGTCACCGAGCGGCGTTGGAACGTCCGGACCGTCTCGGGCGAGTCCTCTTCGGCCAGGCGCTCGGCGGCGAACAGCCGCACCAGCTCGTGGTGGCTGAAGGTCGCCAGGACCCGGCCGTTGGACAGTCGCACGATCTCGCACCGCGCGAGGCTGCGGTCGACCAGCCGGTTCAGCAGCCGTTCCTGCCGGTAGGCGGGAGTGTCCATGCAGTGGCCGAGCTCGTCACCGGTCAACGCGGCGCCGGGCGCCGCGGCGAGCAGGCGGAACACCGACCGGGTGGCGGGGTCGAGGGCGTCGTAGCTGAGCGCGATGGCCATCCGCACGGCGCGGTCGCCCGCCTCCAGGTAGTCGAGTCGCCCGCTCTCCTCCTCCAGGAGCTGAACGAGATAGGCGAGATGGAGCCCGGACTCGTTCCGCTGCCGGGCGGCGACCATGCGCAGGGCGAGTGGCACGTCCGCGCACAGGTGCGCGAGTCTGCCGACCAGGGACGGGGCGGCCGGGTGTGCCACCCCGCAACGGGCCAGCACCTCCACCGAGGCCGCGCGCTCCAGCGGTGGCACCTCGAAGACAAGCCCGGGATCGGCGTAGCTCTGGGCTCGGTCGCGCGAGGTGACGATGACGGCGCCCGCTCTCAACCCGCCGACGAGCGGCTCGACATGGGCGGCGTCCTTCGCGTTGTCCAGCACCACCAGCACGTGGCGGTCGGCGAGCCGGGCCGCGAACGCCGCGAACAGCGCCGCGTCGTCCAGTGGCTCGGTGTCGGTCTCCAGCCCCAGCGCTCCGCTGGCCAAGCGCACGGCGGTGCGAGCGTCACGCCGGCTGCCGGGCACGAGGCCGTGGAGGTCGATGTAGCACACCCCGTCGGGGAACGCCGGAACCAGTCGGCGTGCGGTCTCGATGGCCACGGTCGAGGTGCCGACGCCTGGCTGCCCCGACAGGAACGCGGTCACACCGGTTCCGTGGCCCAGGCGGCGCGAGAGCGCGTCCGCGACCCGGGCGACGAGGTCTTCGCGGCCGGCCGTACCGGGGTCGGGGGCGGGCAGGCCACACATCTGGGCCGCGATCGAGGTCGACTCCTGCCGGCGGAGCCACGCGCCGGTTCCCGCGCCGGCGTCACCTGAGGGGGTGCCGACGAGGACGGCCTCCACCGAGGAGGGCCGGAGCGGAGGGAGGAAGCCCTCCAGGGCCTGGAGGAAGCGCGGCAGGGCTGCCTGGCGGTCGCTCTGCGTCAACCCGGCGACGAGGTACGCCCGGCACTCGCCGGAGAGTTCCGAGAACAGCGGCCCGGACAGCTCGCGAGCGAGGATGCGGCGTAGCGAGCCGAGGAACGCCGCTTGCGCGGTGTCCGCGTGCTCCGCCGACTCCGCCTCCTCCCTACCGGGTGGCGGGGTGGCCCAGCGGCGTCGCGCCTCCTCGTGTCGGTCCATGCCGGGCAGCAGCAGCCGCGCGTCGATGCCCCACAGTCGCACGCGGCGCAGAAAGGCTCGGGTATCGCGAACGTCGCGCGCCCCGGCCGTGGATCTGGCCAGCAGCGGCTCCACGACCTCGGCGAGCCCGGGACCGGGCGCCCCGCGCGCGGCGTCGTCCAGGGCCCTGAGGACCATGGCGGCCTCAAGCGCCGCCTCCAGCGGGCCCACCACCGTCGCGGACGGTTCCTCCGACCGGCCGACCACGGACGAGACGGCGCTCACCCCTTCGGCGAGCGACAGGCGGGTGCGCACCCCGGTCGTGCCGACCTCGGGCACGGCCTCGACGAGCCGGGTCAGGTCCTCGGTCCTGGCCACCCATACCGAGTCGCGCAGCCAGCCGTCCGCACTGTTGTAGCGGGCGGTGACGACACCGATGACGTGCCGCCCGTCGCGCCGGAGGACCGGCGCTCCACTCATCCCGGGCATCAGTGACGACGAGGACAGCCGGCCGAGCGCCACGTCGTCGTTCCGAACCGTGCCACCGCTCCAGGTGCCTGTCGAGTCGAGGTACCGGTAGTCGCGTCCCGGGTCGTCCACGGCCGCCACGCCCGTGACGATCACCTGGGTGAACGGCTCCACGGCGTCCGTCGGCAGCCACCCGCTGATCGTCCCCGGCAGCGGGGCCGACCGTCGCAGCACGGCGAGGTCACACAGCGGATCGGCCGCCACGACGTCCGCGTAGGCCGCGTCGACGCCCGCGTTCAGCGCGTCGGTGAGCACCCGTGAGCCCGTCCCGACGCAGCCGAGGTCGGCGAGCACGTGCCAGGCCGTCACCAACAGACCCGGCGCCACCTGGAAACAGGTGCCCACCGGCGTCCGACCGGGCCCGAGGATCCGCCCCAGGTAACCGGGAACCCGCCCTTCCGACAACACCCGGTCCACACCAGCCCCCCGCTCCGACGGCTACGCGCCGGCCGCCGTTCCCGACGTGTCCGTGCGCGAGGCGTCGTAGGTCACCCTGAGCAGCAGGGTCGCCTCGCCTGAAGCGCCGGCCACGATGACATTCCCCTGGGCGGAGAACTTCAGCCCGAACTCCACCTGCAGCTGCTCGGGGCGGGCCCCGCGCTGGCCGAGCCGCGTGATGGCACCCGCCGCCGACGAGGCGATCTCCACCACGGCGTCGAACGCGCGCCCGAAGGCGTCGATCACCTGGTCGCCCGCGTCACCCAGCCGCGAGGTCGGTTCTGATCCGGCCAACGGAACGGCCTCCACGAGCAGTTCCGTCTCCCCCACCCGCACGGGTATCACCCTGTTCACCATGGCCTCAAATGTGCCACAGGCCGGGGGCCGGCACCCCCCGCTCGGGTGGCATCGGACTCCCGGTGATGTACGCGGGCCGGGCCGCCGGCAGACTCGGGGCGGACGGAAGGAGTCCGATGGCGGTGCTCGAACCGGAGCGGGCGGCGGCCGGGGCGCGGTCGGTCGCGGAGCTCGACGAGGTGATCGCCGGCTGCCGGGCCTGCCCGCGCCTGGTGGCGTGGCGCGAGGAGGCGGCCCGGGTGCGGCGGCCGGCGTACCGGGAGTGGGAGTACTGGGGCCGGCCGGTGCCGGGGTTCGGCCCCGGCGACGCGGCGGTGCTGGTCGTCGGCCTGGCCCCGGCGGCGCACGGCGGCAACCGGACGGGGCGGATGTTCACCGGGGACCGGGCCGGCGACGTGCTGTTCCGGGCGTTGTACGACGTCGGTCTGGCGGACCGTCCGACGTCGACCCGGCGGGGCGACGGGATGACGCTGCGCGGGGTGCGGATGACGGCGCCGGTGCACTGCGCGCCGCCGGCGAACCGGCCGACGGTCGAGGAGCGGGACACCTGCCGCGCCTGGCTGGTGCGCGAGCTGCGGCTGCTGCGCCCCACCCTGCGGTCCGTGGTGGTGCTGGGCGGCTTCGGCTGGCAGGCGCTCTGGCCCACGCTCGCCGCGGCCGGCCGCCCGGCGCCCCGCCCGCGGCCGAGGTTCGGTCACGGGGCGCGGGTGGCGCTGCCGGCCGTCGCCGGGGCGGGCGGGCCGCTCACCGTGTTCGGCTGCTACCACGTCAGCCAGCAGAACACCTTCACCGGCCGGCTCACCCCGGCGATGGTCAGGGAGGTGCTGACCGAGGCGGCGCGGGCCGCCGACCTGCGGTGAGCGCTCCGCGGCGGGCCGTGTTGTCCGCGGCGCCGTCGTGGCTGGTCGCACCCACGGAGCCGCCCGACGGCGCTTCCGCGCGCCCTTCGGGGCGTCGCCGAAGCGGGCCGTGCCCGACCCGCTCGGTTCGTCAGTGGCTCAGGAGAGCGGCGCCGTGGACTCCCGGATCACCAGGCGGCAGGGGATGGTCTCGACGCCTGAGCGTGGCTGGCCCTCGAAGGCGGCGAAGAGCGCCTGGGCGGCGGTCCTGCCGACCTGTTCGAGGTTGAGGTCGACGCTGGTCAGCGGCGGGCGCCCGCCGGAGGTGAGGATCTCCCAGTTGTCGAAGCCCAGCACGGCCACGTCCTCCGGCACCCGCCGGCCGCGCTCGCGCGCCGTCTCCAGCACGCCCCTGGCGATCTGGTCGCTGCCGCACAGGATGGCGTCCAGCGCGGGGTGGCGGTCCAGGAGCATGCCGGCGGCGGCCCGCCCCCACCCCTCCGACCAGCTGCCGAAGAGGACCTCGCCGACGAGTGGCAGGCCGGCCTCGCTCAGGGCCGCCACGGCGCCCTCGGCCCGCTCGCGCGCCGCCGCGTAACCAGGGTCCCCCGAGACGTGGGCGATCCTGGACCGGCCGCAGGCCAGCAGGTGCTCGACCGCGAGCCGCCCGGCGCCGACGCTGTCCGGCACGATCGACAGGTCCGCCGGGTCCGTCGAGGGCGCGTAGGCGTAGACGACGGGCACCGGGAGGTCCCTGCCGAGCGAGGACCTCGGGTCGGTGCGGCTGCCCACCACGATCAGGCCGTCGACGCGCCGGCCGAGCAGCGCCCGCACATGGTGCTGCTCGCGGAGCGCGTCCCCCCTGGCGTCGCACAGGAAGACGGCGACCCGGCCCACCCCGAAGGCGTCCTCGGCGCCCATGAGGATGGGGATGCTGAAGCGGCCCTCCAGGTCGCCGGTGAGCAGGCCGACCGTGCCGGTGCGGCCGGCGGGCAGGCCGCGCGCCATCGGGTTGGGCTGGAAGGCGAGCCGCTCGGCGGCCTCGATGACCCGTCGCCTGGTCTCGGCGCGCACCTGGCTGCGCCCGTTGAGCGCCTTGGACGCGGTGGCCAGGGACACCCCGGCCAGTCGCGCGACGTCGCTGAGCTTGGCCGCGGGCGGCCGGGACGGGCGGTCCGGTGGCTGCGTCATGCCCTGCCTCCTCCCCCCCTCGGCACGGCTGCCGCGCGCCGTGTGCCGTGTGCCCGCGCCGAGTGTAACCGAGCCCCGGGACCCCGGCCGAAAGTCGTTTCGGCGGCGGGATATCAGTCGCCGCAGGGTGCATTGACGGTTTGTTACTCCGCCTCTACCTTCCGCCCGAAAGCGTTTTCGGCTGGGCTGCGCGCGAAGGAGTCAGACCATGGGACGAAAGGCTGTGTCCGCGGTCGTCGCGGCGCTTGTCGCCGCCGGCCTGCTGACGGCCTGCGGGGGCGGCGGGAGCGGATCCGCCGGCACGGGTGCCCCCGAGGGCGTGGACGACGGCACGACGCTGACGATGTGGACCAGGGCGGCCACGGGCCCGCAGAGCGAGGCGCTGGTCGAGGCGTACAACGCCGGCCATGAGAACACCATCGAGCTGACCGTGGTGCCCACGGACGACTACCAGGCGAAGATCGGGGCCGCCGCCGGTTCCGGCGAACTCCCCGACCTCTTCGCCTCCGACGTGGTGTTCGCGCCGAACTACACCTCCAGCGGGCTCTACGCCGACCTGACCGACCGCATCGCCGCGCTGCCCTTCGCCGACGACCTGGCCGCCTCGCACCTGGACGCCGGCACCTGGGAGGGCGCCCGCCACGTGGTGCCGCACACCCTGGACCTGTCCGTGCTCTTCTACAACCGCGACCTCTACCGGCGGGCCGGCCTCGACCCCGACCGGCCGCCGACCAGCCTGGAGGAGTGGGACGAGCAGGCCAGGGCCGTCGACGCGCTGGGCGACGGCGTGGACGGCACCTTCTTCGGCGGCAACTGCGGCGGTTGCGGCGTCTTCACCTGGTGGCCGTCGATCTGGGCCGCCGGCGCCGAGGTACTCGACGCGGACGGCACCTCGGCCGACCTGGCCTCCGACCCGGCCCGCCAGGTGTACGACACCTACCGCGGCTGGGCCGCCGACGGCATCGCCGCCCCCGGCACCCGGGACGAGACCGGCACCACCTGGACCGGGGTCTTCCCCGAGGGAGACATCGGCGTGATGCCGATGCCCTCCACCACCTTCGGCCAGATGCCGGACGAGCTGGACTTCGGCGTGGCCCCCATCCCGGGTCCCGGCGGCGGTGGCAGCACCTTCGTCGGCGGCGACGCCATCGGGATCGCCGCCACCAGCGAACACCCCGACCAGGCCTGGAACTTCCTGCGCTGGTCGCTGGACGACGAGGCGCAGCTGGACGTGGTGGCGGCCGGCGGCGACGTCGTCGCCCGCACCGATCTGGCGGCCAACGAGCACGCGGCGGCCGATCCCCGGCTGGTCACCATCAACGAGCTGGTCGCCGAGGGCCGCACCCCCTACGCGCTCAACTTCGGCCAGACCTTCAACGACCCCAACGGGCCCTGGCTGGCGCTGATGCGGAACGCGGTGTTCGGGGACGGCGACTCGGTCGAGGCCGACAACCAGGCCGTCACCGACTCGTTGCGCGACTGAGGGACGGCGGATGAGCAGCCTTCCGCACCACCGCGCCGCCGCGCCCGCGGCCCGTCGGCGTCCCTGGTGGCGGTCCCGCGCCGCCCGGGGCGCCGCCTACGCCACGCCGACCGCCGTCTTCGTCGCCGTGCTCTTCGTGCTGCCCCTGCTGCTGGTCGGCCGGATGTCGGCCAGCGAGTGGCCGCTGCTCGCCGGCGACCGCGGCCTCAACCTGCCGGAGAACTACCCGGACGTGGTGGGTAACCAGCTGTTCTGGCCGGCCGTCAGGTTCACCCTGCTCTACACCGGCATCGTCACGGTCGCGCTGCTCGGCCTCGCCCTGCTGCTGGCGCTGCTGGTGCAGGAGGCACGCCCCGGCACCGGCTTCCTGCGCACCGCCTACTTCCTGCCGAGCGTGCTGGGCCTGGCCTCCGCCTCGCTGCTGTTCTGGGGGCTGTACAGCCCCGCCATCGGGCCGATCGGGCCGCTGCTGAGGCGCCTCGGCCTCGTCGAGGGGGACGTCTCCTTCCTCGGCTCGCCGGGCGCCGCGCTGGCCTCCACGGTGTTCCTGGTGGTGTGGAAGTTCGCCGGCTTCTACATGCTGATCCTGCTGGTCGGCCTCCAGCGGATCCCGGTCGAGGTGTACGAGGCGGCGCGGATCGACGGCGCGCGGCGCGGGCAGATCTTCCGCTCCGTCACGCTGCCGCTGCTGCGTCCCTCGCTGGCGTTGACGCTGATCCTCTGCGTCACCGGATCGCTGCTCGCCTTCGACCAGTTCTTCATCCTCACCAAGGGCGGCCCCGACAACAGCACCGTGACGGTGGTCCAGCTGATCTACCGGGAGGCGTTCCAGCGGCTCGACCTGGGCACCGCGGCGGCCCTCTCGATGCTGCTGCTGGTGGTGCTGCTGGTCCTGAACGCCCTGCAGTTCCGCGGCCTGCGCCGCGCCGACGAGAGGTGAGGCGAGGGATGACACCCGGTCGTGCCTGGGGCAGGACCCCCTACTACGTGCTCGCCGGCGGGCTGGCGATCATCTTCCTCTTCCCGATGGTGTGGACGGCGTGGGCCTCGGTGGCCGGCCAGCCGGGCACCGCGCAGGAGTCGGGGCTGGGCCTCGGCAACTACCGCAGGCTGCTGGAGTACGACGCCGGCCTGTGGCGCTACCTGGCGAACAGCGCGATCGTCTCGGTGCTGACCGTGGCGCTCACCCTCGGGGTCTCGCTGCTGGGCGGGTACGCCTTCGCCCGCTTCGACTTCCCCGGCAGGAACGCGCTGTTCCTGCTCACCCTGGCCATCCTGATGGTCCCCTACGCCACCCTGCTGATCCCGCTCTACGTGCTGCTCGGCGACCTCGGCCTGCAGAACTCCTACCTGGGGCTGAGCCTGGTGCTGGCGATGTACCAACTGCCGTTCGCCACCTTCATGATGCGGATCAGCTTCGAGGCGGTGCCGCGCGAGCTCGAGGAGTCGGCGCTGATGGACGGCTGCGGCACGTTCGGCGCGCTGCGGCGGGTCCTGCTGCCGGCGGTGGTGCCGGGGCTGATCACCGTGGGCCTGTTCGCGTTCCTGGCCGCGTGGAACGACTTCATCGCGCCGCTGATCCTGATCAGCGACGGCGAGAAGGCCCCGTTGCCGCTGGCCGTGGCCAACCTGCGCCAGCAGAGCATGGGCGCGATCGACTACGGCGTCACGGAGGCCGGGGTCGTGGTGCTCGCGGTGCCCTGTCTGCTGCTCTTCCTGCTGCTGCAACGCCACTACATGCGGGGCTTCATGTCCGGCGCGCTGAAGGGATGACCGACATGACGACCACGATGTCGCCTGTGGTGCCCGGCGCGGGCCGGCTGCGCCCGCTGTCGCTCGCCGACGTCCGGATCACCGGCGGCTTCTGGGGCCGCCGGCAGGACGTCAACTCCCGGGCCACGCTCGACCACTGCCTGCGCTGGACGCGCCGGGAGGGCTGGATCGACAACTTCCGGGCCGCGGCCGAGGGCGGGATCGCCGGCCGGCGGCGGGGGCGCGAGTTCGCCGACTCGGAGACCTACAAGCTGCTGGAGGCCGTCGCCTGGGAGCGGGCCCGCCCGGGCGGCGCCCCGCCGGCGGCGGCCGCCGAGGTGGTGGCGCTGGTCGCCGCGGCCCAGGAGCCGGACGGCTACCTCGGCACGGCCTTCGGCCACCCGGGGCAGCCGCCCCGCTACAGCGACCTGGAGTGGGGCCACGAGCTGTACTGCTTCGGCCACCTGATCCAGGCGGGGGTGGCCGAGGCCAGGTCGGGCGGCGGGCCGCTGGTCGAGGTGGCCCGCCGGGCCGCCGACCACGTCTGCGACACCTTCGGCAGGGACGGCGCCGTCCAGGGCCTGTGCGGGCACCCGGAGATCGAGCCCGCCCTGGTCGAGCTGGCCCGCGTCACCGGCGAGCAGCGCTACCTCGACCAGGCGGCGCTGTTCCTCGACCGGCGGGGCCACGGGACGCTGCGCCGGGCCGAGTTCGGTTCGGCGTACTTCCAGGACGACGTGCCGGTCCGGGCGGCCACCGTCTTCCGCGGGCACGCGGTGCGCGCCCTCTACCTGGCGGCCGGCGCCGTCGACGTAGCGGTGGAGACCGGCGACCACGAGCTGCTCGCGGCGGTCGTCCGCCAGTGGGAGACGACGGTGGCGCGCCGCACCTATCTCACCGGTGGCATGGGCTCGCACCACCTGGACGAGTCGTTCGGCGAGGACTTCCAGCTGCCGCCCGACCGGAGCTACTGCGAGACCTGCGCCGGCGTCGCCTCGGTGATGCTGGCCTGGCGGCTGCTGCTGGCCACCGGGCAGCCCCGGTTCGCCGACCTGGCCGAGCGCACCCTGTTCAACGTCGTCGCGGCCTCGCCCGCCGAGGACGGTCGGTCGTTCTTCTACACCAACACCCTGCACCGGCGGACCCGTTCCACGGTCCCCGACCCCGAGGCGGCCAACCCGCGCGCCGCCTCCGGGCTGCGCGCGCCGTGGTTCGCGGTGTCCTGCTGCCCGACCAACGTGGCCCGGCTGCTGGCCAGCCTCGGCGGCTACCTGGCCACCACCGACGGTTCCGGGGTGCAGCTGCACCAGTACGCGGACGCCGAGCTGGCCGCGGCGCTGCCCGACGGGCGCCGGATCGGGCTGCGGGTCGCCACCGACTACCCGGCGGCGGGCGAGGTGTCGGTGCGGGTCACGGACGCCCCCGGCGGGGCGTGGACGCTCACGCTGCGGGTGCCCGGCTGGGCCGGGCACGCCGCGCGGCTCACCGAGCCGGCCGGGGTCGGCCGGCCGGTCGGCCCCGGACTCGCCGCCGTCACCCGGGAGTTCGCGGTCGGCGACGTGGTGCGGCTCGCCCTGCCGATGGCCCCGCGCTGGGTGGCGCCCGACCCGCGGATCGACGCCGTGCGGGGCACGGTGGCGGTGGAGCGCGGCCCGCTGGTGCTGTGCGCCGAGTCCGTCGACCTGCCGCCGGGGCACGAGGTGGACGCGCTGCGCGTCGATCCCCGGGTGCCGCCGGAGGACGCGGAAGGCCGGGTCGTGGTCCGGGCCGAACTGGTCGGCCCCGACGACCACGCCTGGCCCTACCCACCGTTCGAGGGGCCGCGCGCCGCGGCGGCCCCACCGGGGGACGGCTTCCGGGCCGTCCTGGTCCCCTACCACTCCTGGGCCAACCGAGGCCCCTCCACCATGCGGGTCTGGCTGCCGACGGCGGGCCCCGACCGAGGAGGTACGCGATGCGTTTCCGGCACCGAGGCAGGCGACGCGGACCGACCCTGATCGCCGCGTTCGTCCTGGCGTTGACGCTGGGCCCCACGGGCGCCCCGCCGGCCGCGGCGGACAACGACGCGATCGGCTACCCGGTCTTCGCCGGGTCCGACGAACCCGTGCCGGAGCTGGCCGCCGGGTTCTCCGTCACCGGCACCCTGCGGGCACAGTACGAGGCCGACCTGGCGGCCGGCGACGGCACCAGCTTCTGGATGGACCGGATGCTGGCCAGGCGCGGCCCCGACCCGGCCGGCGACTGGCTCTTCACCAGGGGCCGCGCCGTCTTCATGAAGGAGCACGACCCGTCCCGGCTCGGCTTCGCCGGGGACGTCGCCTACTGGGAGAACATCGACGACCGCGCCGCCTACACGATCACGCTCGCCGTGGACGGCCAGGAGGTCGGGCTCACGGAGGACGTCGACGAGCGGGTGCAGACCCCGAGCCACTGGCGGAGCGAGTTCACCGGCGGCGGACTGCGGGTCACCCAGCGGAAGTTCGTCACCGACGCCAACGTGTTGGTGACCTCCCTGGAGGTCACCGACACGGCCTCGGCCGGCCGCCGGGTCACGGTGCGCGCCGTCTCGCCCTACGCCACCACGGCCGAGGGCGCGGAGCTGACCGGCACCGTGCCGGCCCGCAACGACCTCACCACGCTCTACCCGCGGCTCTCCGGGGACGGCCTGGCCCCCGACGGCACGGCCCTCACCGGCACGCTCGACCTGCCGGCCGGCGGCTCGGCCACCACCAAGGTCCAACTGGGCTTCGTCACCGACGAGCTCACCGAGTCGCGACCGGCCTACGACGCGGTGCGGGCGGCCGCCCCGGCCGCCGCCTTCGCCGACCATGTGCGGGCCTACAACCGCTGGTGGGTGGAGAACCTGCCGTACCTGGACATCCCCGACGACGACATCGAGAAGACGCTGTACTACCGCTGGTGGCTGCTGCGTTACAACTACCTGGACGCCGACATCCCGGGCTCCGACTACCAGTTCCCCACCTCCATGGAGGGGGTGCTGGGCTACAACAACGCCATCGCGCTGACCATCGGGATGTTCGTCGACGACCTCAAGTACCTGCGGAACCCGGCCTACTCGTACGGCCCCTGGGTGTCGGCCGGCGAGGTCTCCCGCAACGACCGGTACACCGACAACCCGGGCGACCCGGAGAACTGGTCCAACAGCTACACCCAGTACCTCTCGGAGTCCGCCTGGGACTCCTACCAGGTGCACGGCGGCCCCGAGGGCGTGGTGCGCAACCTCGCCCAGTACGCGGCGGCGGACGTGCGCGGCCAGCTGGCGGAGTACGACACCGACGGCAACGGCCTGATCGAGTACGACCGGGGCGCGATGACCGGCAACGACGCCGACGCCGTCTCGTTCGACTGGCGTCCGGGCAACCTGGACCGCGCCGAGTCCGCCTACGTCTACAGCAACGCGCTGGCCGCCGCCGAGGCGTACGCGCTGCTCGGCGAGCGCGAGTCGGAGGCCGAGATGCGGGCGGTCGCCGAGCGGGTGCGGGACGCCGTGCTCGAGTACCTGTGGAACGACGAGGAGCGCCTGATCCAGCACCGGCACGTCGAGTCAGGCGACCTGGTGCCCTGGAAGGAGATCAACAACTACTACCCGTTCTCGGTGGGCCTGATGCCCACCCCGGACGAGGACCCCCGGTACCTGGACGCGCTGCGGCTGTGGGCGGACGCCGACGAGTACCCGATCTTCCCCTTCTACACGGCCAACCAGGCCGACAAGCGGGAGGCGGCCGAGCAGGGCCACCCGGGCAGCAACAACTTCTCCGTCATCAACTCCACGGTGACCTTCCGCTTCCTCGCCTCGGTGCTGCGGAACTACCCGAACGAGTACGTCGACAACGAGTGGTACGCCCGGCTGCTGTCCTGGAACGCCTGGTCCCACTACATCGACGGCGACAACAACTGGCCCGACCAGAACGAGTTCTGGGCCGACGGCAGCGCCGACCCGCAGGGCATCGGCTACCGCTCCTGGATCCACCACACCATCCTGGGCACCACCAACTGGACGGTGATCGAGGACGCCATGGGCTTCCAGCCACGCTCCGACGACCGCGTCGAGCTGTGGCCCATCGACATCGGCTGGCCCTCGTTCGCGGTCACCGACATCAACTACCGGGGCACCGACCTCGCGGTGGTCTGGGACCAGCCGGGCGACGGGGAACGGCCCTACGGCACCTCGGTGCCGGAGGGCTACTCGGTCTTCCTGGACGGCGAACGCGCCGTCACCGTGGACCGCCTCACCCACCTGGTGTACGACCCGGAGACCGGCGAGGTGTCGTTCCCCGAGGGCGGCGGCGAGGTGCTGAGCGCCACCACCGCGGAGCTCGCCGCCCCCGAGGAGGTCGTGTTCGGCCCCGGCGACCGGGTCACCGACGTGTTCGCCAAGGCCGGGCGGGACGTGACGGTGGCGTCCGAGCCGGTGAACCTGGCGGAGGGCGCGACGGTCAACGCCTCGCACCAGGCGTCGGGCCGCCCGGCGGCGGCCGCCGTGGACGGGTTCACCATCAACGAGCCGTTCTGGGGCAGCGCCGGCTCCGGCGATCCCGAGGACTGGCTGGCGCTGGACTTCGGCCAGCCCGTCGCCGTGGACCGGGTGCGTCTCCACTTCGCCAGCGACAAGCGCCCCGGCGGCTACGCGGAGCCGGCGATGTACACCGTCCAGTACCGGGACGGCGACCAGTGGCGGGACGTGCCCTCGGCGGTGCGCGCCCCGACGGCGCCGCGCGCCAACCTCAACGAGGTGCGCTTCGACGAGGTGACCACCTCGGGGCTGCGGGTGGTGCTGACGCACCGGCCGGGGCACGCGAGCGGCCTGAAGGAGTTCCAGGCCCTGGCCACCGGCGCCGGCGGCGCCGACGTGCCCAACGCCGCGCCCTGGCTGCGGGCGTGGCGGGACCCGGCCTTCGCCAGTCCGGGCGCGGCCCGGCTGGTCGGCGTGGTGAAGGACGACGCGCGGCCGGCCCGGCGGCTCGACGTCCGCTGGGACGTGGTCTCGGCGCCGGACGGCGGCGTGGCGCTGTTCGAGGACCCCACCGCGGCGACCACGGTGGCCCGCTTCACCGAGGCCGGCAGCTACACGCTGCGGCTCACCGCGGACGACGGTGAGCTGCGCTCGACCGGGGATGTGGTGGTGGACACCGAGGGCGCGGGCTCGGGACGGGTCAACGTGGCCCCGGCGGCGACCCCGAGCGCCTCGTACACCTCGGGCTGGGAGTCGCTCGCCGCGGTCAACGACGGCCGGGAGCCCAGCTCGTCGGGCGACAGCCCGCGCTGGGGCAGCTGGCCGCAGAAGGGCACCCAGTGGGTGGAGTACCGCTGGCCGGAGCCGGTGCGCGTCGACGGCTCCGACATGTACTTCTTCCGCGACGCCCAGCCGGGCGCGGCCGACGGCGTCGGCGTGCCGAGCTCGTGGGTGATCGAGTGGTGGGACGGCTCCGGCTGGCGGGCGGTGACGGACCCCAGCGGGTACGGGACGGCCGAGAACGCGTACAACCCGACCGACTTCGCGCCGGTGACCACCAGCCGGCTGCGGGCCAGGCTCACCGGCCACCCCGACCTGGCGGTCGGCATCCAGGAGTGGAAGGTGTACGCGCAGGCGCCGGAGGAGGTGCGCCCGGTGCACGTGCCGACCACCGTCGGCGTGGTGCCCGACCTGCCCGACGCGGTCACGCTGGTCTCACCCGAGGGCGTTCCCACGGAGGCGGCGGTCGACTGGCAGCCGATCACCGAGGAGCAGGTGGCGCGCGGCGGCACCAGCGTGCGGGTGACCGGCCTCACCCGGAGCCCGCCGCTGGCCGTGCCGGCCACCGTGTGGGTGCGGGTGACGGACGCCGTGGAGATCACCAGCGTCGCCGAGGAGCGGCTGCGCACCCGCGCCGGCGTCCCGCCCGCCATGCCGGGGACCGTGACCGCCACCTACAACGACGGCTCGCGGGACAGCGCGGTGGCCGTCGACTGGGCGGCGGTCCCGCCCGACGCCTACGCGCGGCCCGGCACGTTCCAGGTCACCGGCACGGTGGCCGGCACCGGCGTCCGGGCCACCGCGACCGTGACGGTGCTCGGCGACACCTGACGGTACGGCGGTGCGGCGATGGGGGTGTGGACCAGCCGTGCAGGCCCGTCGGAATTCTTGAAATTCTTCCGGGACCGCACATGAAACACCCCCATCCTTCATCGCTGCTGAATTTACGGCGAATTCACCGGGCCAGTTCGACAATGCGGTTCGACTCCGCCTAGGCTGCCAACTCCGCAGGTCAGAGGGGTGGCTAAACCTCTCCATCAGCAGCGCGCGGAAATCGCACCAGCACGTCACAAGCTTCTGGAGAAATTCGCCATGCCGAAAACCGAGGGACCCTGGAGCAACCGGCTCACGGCGCTGCCGGACTCGGCGTGGCACGAGGCGCTGCTGGCGCTCATCGCCGGGCAGGTGTCGACGGCGACCGGCCGGGCCGAGTCGGCCACCCTCGACCCGGCCGCGCCGTGGCGTCGGCTCGGCGTCTACCGGGAGGTGGCGGAGCGGCTGCGGGCGGGGCTCGCCGAGGCGACCGGCCTCGATCTGCCGGCCACGCTGTTCTTCGACCAGCCGAGCCCGCGCGCGGTCGCCGAGTACCTGCGGTCCCGGCTGCTCGGCACCGCCGCGCCCGCCGGGGACGAGCCGGCGGGCGCGGCCGCCGAGGCGCCGGCCACGGGCCCGGCACCGGCCGTCCAGGAGCCGATCGCGATCGTCGGCGCCGCCTGCCGGCTGCCCGGCGGCGCCGACTCCCCCGAGGCGTTGTGGCGGCTGGTCGACGAGGGCCGGGACGCCATCGGCGGGCTGCCGGACGACCGGGGCTGGGACCTCGACGCGCTGTACGACCCGGACCCCGGGCACCACGGCACCGCGTACACCAGGCACGGCGGCTTCCTGCCGGGCATCGACCAGTTCGACCCGGCGTTCTTCGGGATCAGTCCCCGCGAGGCCAAGGCACTCGACCCGCAGCAGCGGCTGCTGCTCGAGGTCTCCTGGGAGGCCATGGAGCGTGCCGGGATCGACCCGCACGGGCTGCGCGGCTCCCGCACCGGTGTGTTCGCCGGCGTCTCGCTCCAGGACTACGGCCCGGCCTGGCACGAGGCGCCCGAGGAGGCGCAGGGGCAGATGCTCACCGGTAACGCCCTGGGCGTGATGGCGGGGCGTGTCGCCTACACCTTCGGCTTCGAGGGGCCGGCCCTCACCGTCGACACCCAGTGCTCCTCCTCGCTGGTCGCCGTGCACCTGGCCGGACAGGCGCTGCGCTCGGGCGAGGCCGATCTGGCGCTGGCCGGCGGGGTGACCCTGATGTCGACGCCCGGCATGCTGCTGGAGTTCAGCCGGAAGCGCGGTCTCGCGCCCGATGGCCGCTGCAAGGCGTTCTCCGTGGACGCCGACGGCACGGGATGGGCCGAGGGCGCCGGGGTGCTGCTGCTGGAACGGCTCTCGGACGCCCGCCGCAACGGCCACCGGGTGCTGGCCGTGGTGCGCGGCACCGCCATCAACCAGGACGGCGCGAGCAACGGCCTCACCGCCCCCAACGGCCCGTCCCAGCAGCGGCTGATCCGCCTGGCGCTGGCCAACGCCGGACTGCGGCCGTCCGACGTGGACGCGGTCGAGGCGCACGGCACGGGCACCGCCCTCGGCGACCCGATCGAGGCCCAGGCGCTGATCGCCGTCTACGGCCGGCAGCGGCCGGCGGGCCGGCCGCTGCACCTCGGCTCGCTCAAGTCCAACATCGGCCACCCGCAGGCGGCGGCCGGCGTCGCCGGGATCATCAAGATGACGGAGGCCATGCGGCACGGCGTGCTGCCCAGGACGCTGCACGTGCGCGAGCCGTCGCCGCACGTCGACTGGTCGGCGGGCGACGTACGGCTGCTCACCGAGCCGGTGCCGTGGAGCCGGGCCGGCCGCCCTCGCAGGGCCGCCGTCTCCGCCTTCGGGGTCAGCGGCACCAACGCCCACGTGGTGCTGGAGGAGGCGCCGGACACGGAGCCGCCGGCCGCGGCGGCCCCGGTGCCGCTGGTGCTCTCGGGACGGACCGGGGAGGCGCTGCGCCAGCAGGCGGACCGGGTCGGCACGTACCTGGCGGAGCGTCCCGAGCTGGCGCCGCTGGACGTGGGCTTCACCCTGGCGGGCCGGGCCCGCTTCGAGCACCGCGCGGTCGCCGTCACCGGGGACCGTGAGCGACTGCTGGGTCAGCTGGCCGCGTTGGCCGCCGACCGCTCGGCGGCCGGCCTGGTCAGCGGCGCGGTGCGGCCGGCGCTGCGGCACGGCGGGCCGCGCGGCAAGCTGGCCGTGCTCTTCACCGGGCAGGGCAGTCAACGCCCCGGCATGGGTCGGGGACTCCACGCCGCCTACGCGGTGTTCGCGCGGGCGCTGGACGAGGTGTGCGCCCGGGTCGACCCCCATCTCGAACGGCCGCTGCGGGACGTGATGTTCGCGGCGGACGGCTCGCCCGAGGCCGCGCTGCTCCACCACACGGCCTACGCCCAGCCCGCGTTGTTCGCGCACGAGACCGCGCTGTTCCGGCTGGTCGAGTCCTGGGGGCTGCGGCCCGACCTGCTGGCCGGCCACTCGATCGGCGAGCTCACCGCCGCCCATGTCGCCGGTGTCCTCTCGCTCGACGACGCCTGCCGACTGGTCGCCGCCAGGGGCCGGTTGATGCAGTCCTGCCGGGCCGGCGGCGCCATGGTGGCGGTGCGGGCCGGTGTCGACGAGGTGCGCGAGTCGCTGGCCGGGACCGAGGGGCGGGTCACCGTCGCGGCAGTCAACGGCCCGCTGGCCACCGTGATCGCGGGCGACGCCGACGAGGTGACGAGGATCGCGGAGACCTGGGCGGCCGCCGGCCGGAAGACCCGCCGTCTCGAGGTCAGCCACGCCTTCCACTCCCCACACATGGACGGCATGCTCGACGCGTTCGCCGAGGTCGCCGGCGGCGTCACCTACCACCCGCCGGCGCTCGCCGTGGTGTCCACCCTGACCGGGGAGCCGGTCGGCGAGCGGGAGCTGTGCGCACCCGAGTACTGGGTGCGGCAGGTGCGTGAGCCGGTCAGGTTCCTCGACGCGGTGCGCCGGCTGCACGCGGAGGGCGCCGGCGGCTATCTCGAACTCGGCCCGGACGCCGTGCTGTCCGCCCTGACCCCCGGTTGCCTGCCGGCGGAGCCGGACGGCACTCCCCCGGTCGTGGCGGCCGCCGCCCGCGCCGGTCGCCCGGAGGCCGTCACGCTGCTCACCGCGCTGGCCGAGCTGCATGTGCACGGCGTCCCGCTCGACCTGCGCGCCCCCTACGAGGGCTCCGACGCCACTCACGTCGAGTTGCCCACCTACGCCTTCCAGCGCCGCCGCTACTGGCTCGACCGCCCCGCCGCCGCGCCCACGGCCCGACGGCGCCCCCGCCGGGCGGAACCCGTCGACCTGCGGTACCGCGTCGAGTGGCGCCCGCTCGGCCCGGAGCAGCCGCCGGCGTCCGACGCGCTCACCGGCGTCTGGCCGCTGCTCACGCCGCCCGTCGGGGTCGACGAGGAGTTGGTCGGCCGCCTGTCCTGGGTGGTCGAGCGCCTCGGCGGCGAGGTCGTCAGGGTGCCGCTGTCGGCCGAGGACGCCGACCGGAGCCGGGTGGCCGAGATGGTGGAGAAGCGGGTGCTCGCCGAGGGCGGCCGCGTCGGCGGCGTGCTCTCGCTCCTCGCCCTCGACACCGAGCCGCACCCGGAGCACCCGGTGCTGACCCGGGGGGCCGCGCTCACCTGCGCCCTGTCGCAGGCACTGGCCGACCTGGCGGTCGCCGCCCCCCTGTGGTGCGTGACCCGGGGCGGGGTGCGGGCCGGGGAGGGGGAGCCGGCGCCCGACCCGCGGCAGGCCCTGGTGTGGGGGCTTGGCCGCACCCTGGCGCTGGAACGCCCCGACGGCTGGGGCGGGCTCGTCGACGTGCCGGCCGAGGTGGACGACGAGTCGCTCGGCTGGCTGGGCGTCGCGCTCACCGCGCCCGCCGGCGAGGACCAGCTCGCGGCCAGGCCGACGGGACCGCTGGTGCCCCGCCTGGTGCCGGCGGGAGCGGCCCCGGCCGCCGCCGAGCCCTGGCGGCCGCGCGGCACGGTCCTGGTCACCGGCGGCACCGGCGCGCTGGGCGCCGAGGCGGCGCGCTGGCTGGCCGCCAATGGCGCGAGCCGGCTGGTGTTGACGAGCCGGCGCGGGATGGACGCGCCGGGCGCGCAGGAGCTGCTCGCGGAGCTCGGTGCCTCGGGCGCCCAGGTCACCGTCGTGGCCTGCGACGTGTCGGATCGCGCGCAGCTGGCCGGGCTGCTCGACTCGCTCCCCGCCGACCAGCCGCTCACCGGCGTGGTGCACGCGGCGGGCGTCGGCGGCCGGCTCGCCCCGCTCACCGAGGTGGCGCCGGACGAGTTCGCCGCCACCCTCGCGGGCAAGGTCGCCGGCGCCGTCCATCTGGACGAGCTGCTCGCCGAACGCGGGGTGACGCTTGAGGCGTTCGTGCTGTACTCGTCGATCTCCGGCGTTTGGGGCAGCGCCGGCCAGGCGGCGTACGGCGCCGGCAACGCCTTCCTGGACGCGCTCGCCAGCCGGCGCGTGGCCGGCGGCCTGGCGGCCACCGCGGTCTCCTTCGGGCCGTGGGCCGAGGCGGGCATGGGGGTCGAGCCGGGGCTGCGCGACTTCCTGCGGGAGCGTGGCCTGCCGCCGCTCGATCCGACGGTCGCGGGCGCTCTGCTGTGGGAGTCGGTGAGCCGGGGCGAGCACGGCGTGATCGTCGCCGACGTGGACTGGGACCGCTTCCTTCCGCTGTTCACGGCCGCGCGCCCGGGTCGGTTCTTCGCCGAGCTGAGCGCGGCGGCCCGGCCGGAGACCACGGACGCCATGCCCGCCGAGGAGGGCGGCTCGTCGTCGCGGCCGCGGCCGGCCGACCTCGCGGCCCTGCCGGAGGCGGAGCGCGCCCGGCGGCTGCTGGACCTGGTGCGCGGCGAGGCGGCCGCGATCCTGGGACACGCGGCGCCGGAGGACGTCGACCCCGAGCGCCGTTTCCTGGAGCTCGGCTTCGACTCGCTGGCCTCCGTGGAGCTGCGCGGGCGGCTGGTGGCCGCCACCGGCCTGACGCTCGCCACCCCCGTGGTGTTCGAGCACCCGACCGCTGGTCAACTGGCACGCCATCTCGGTGAACTGACGGTGCGCGCGGCGAGCGCCGCCCGGCGTGCGGAGCAGGCCGAGCGCCCCTCGTTCGGGGTGCGCGACCTGTACCGGCAGGCGTGCGGGATGGGCAAGTTCGCCGAGGGCGTCGACCTGCTACGGGCCGCCGCCAAGCTGCGGCCGACGTTCCGGACGGCCGAGGAGTTCGGCCCGGTCGAGCCGGTGCGGCTGGCGAGCGGCCCCGCGCAACCGGTGCTGATCTGCCTGCCCTCCATGGTCGCCCCTTCGGGTCCGCACAACTTCGCCCGCCTCGCGCTGCACCTGCACGGCCTGCGGGACGTCCACGCGCTGCCGCACCCCGGCTTCGGCGACGACGAACTGCTCCCCGCCACCAGCGACCTGGTCGTCGACCTGCACGCCGCCGCGATCCAGCGCGCCTTCCCCGACTCCCGGGTCGCGCTCGCCGGCTACTCCTCGGGCGGCTGGCTGGCACACGCGGTCGCGGCCCGGCTGGAGGCTAGCGGCGGTGCGCCCGACGCCGTGGTGCTGCTGGACACCTGGTTCCCCAAGGACCGGATACCCGAGGAACAGATCGAGGGCCAGCTGCGCGGCATCGCCGTCAACGACCAGGCGTACGCGCTGATGACGGAGGCCCAGGTCACCGCCCAGGGCGCCTATCTCGACCTCTTCGACGGCTGGCAGCCGACGGCGGTGAACGCGCCGGTGGTGCTGGTGCGGGCCGGCGAGCGGATGCCGCAGGCGCCGAGCGACGAGGCGGCGGGCGAGGGGCGTTGGACCACCGCGTGGGAGGTGGAGCACGACACGATCGAGGCCGTGGGCAACCACCAGACGATGATGAACGAGCACGCGGAGTCGACGGCGCGGGCGCTGCACCGGTGGTTGGACGGGAACCGGGCGTGAGGGGCCGGGCCCGGCTTCGTGTCCGAAACTCGCCGCGTCACACCGGTTCGCTACGGGCAGACATGATCACGTTACGCACGGCGACCGGAAGGGGCCGGAGCATGGTGTTCGGCGTGGAACGGGTCCAGCGATCGACTGACGACATCCAGAGCACCCTCGACACACTCGCGGCCTCGGTCCATCTCGGCCTCGACCGGATGGCCGCCAGTCTCAACCAGGTGCGGCAGCAGCTCGGCGAGCGGGTCGACGCCGTGGAGGCCGAGCTCCGCTCGCTACGGCTCACCGCGCAGACCTCGGCGGCCGGCGAGGAGATCAGGCGCGACATCGGCGCCCTCCACGCCCTGATCGAGGGGTGGCGGGCCGAGGCCGCCGCCGTCCGTGCCGAGGCGGAGACCACCCGCCGGGCGCTGGAGGCGGCGGCGCTCGGACCGGCGGGCGGCGGGCCGGGCGCCCCTGCCGAGGCGGCCGACGGCGAGCCCGACCGGCACGCCACGCTGTTGCTCGCCTCGGCCGGCATCGCCTCGGTGACGCTCACCTGCCACGGCGACCTCTGGGCCTTCCTGATCGAGAAGGCCGCGCACGAGCGGCACTTCAGGGTGCCGGGCGAGGTGCGCGACATCGAGCGGGGCAGGGTGCGGGTCACGCTGTCCGGGCGGTCGCTGATCGCCGCGTTCACCGCGCTCGGCGGGATCCGCGATTCCGACACGACGCCCGGCGACCGGGCGTTGGCCCACGAGCTGTACGAGGCGTTCGCCGACGTGGTCGCGGCGGCCGCCGCCGGCCCGCGCGCCGGTGGTGGGAGCGAGGTGACGGTCGTCATCGACCGGACGCCGCCGGACGGCACACCCGGCGCCGGTCCCACAACGGGCTGAACTCGGCCACCCTGGACCGGTTCACAGCAGCCCGCGCGCCGCCAGGTTGCGCATCAGGGCGCGCAGCCCGAAGGTCCAGGGGGTGGCGTCCTCGCTGGTGGCGACGGTGTTGACCAGGGCCCCGAGCCGGGGGCTCGATATCCGCACGATGTCGCCCCTGGCGTGGGTGAAGCCGGCGCCCGGCGCATGCCGGTCCTCGGTGGGGGCGAACAGCGTGCCGGTGAACAGCACGAAGCCGTCGGGGTGTTGGTGGTGTGCGCCGTGCGTGGCGGCGACCAGCTCCAGCACGTCGCGGCTGATCTCACGCATCGTGCTGCGGCCGCGCAGCTCGTACCCCTCGGGGCCCCGCACCAGCAGCTCGATGTCGAGGCCGCGCACCGCGTCGAGGTCGAACTCGCCGTCGAGCAGCCGGACGAAGGGGCCGACGGCGCACGAGGCGTTGTTGTCCTTGGCCCGGGGCAGCAGCAGCGCGCTGCGGCCCTCGACGTCGCGGAGGTTGACGTCGTTGCCGAGGGTGGCGCCGCGCACCCGGCCGCGCGAGTCGACGACGAGGACGGCCTCGGGCTCCGGGTTGTTCCAGCCGGAGGAGGCGAGCACCCCGACGTCCGCGCCGGTGCCGACGGCGGAGAGGACCGGGGCCTTGGTGAACACCTCGGGGTCGGGGCCGATGCCCACCTCCAGGTACTGGGACCACAGCCCCTCGGCGATCAGCAGTTCCTTGGCCTTCTCGGCCTCGGCGGAGCCGGGACGGATGCGGTCGACGGTGCCGCCCACCGCCCGCACCACGGCCTCGCGCACCCGGGTGGCCTGCGCCGGGTCGCCGCCGGTGCGCTCCTCGATGACCCGCTCCAGCAGGCTGCGGGCGAAGGTGACGCCCGCCGCCTTGATCACCTGGAGGTCGATCGGGGCGAGCAGGTGCGGCAGGTCACGGCGGCCGGCGGCGGTGGCGTCGAGCAGCTCGGCGAGGCGCCAGGTGCGCCCGCCGGGGGCCCGGCGCACGACGTCCTCGGCGTCCTCGCGTTCCATCAGCTCCGCGACGGTGGGCACGTGGTCGGTCAGGTCGACGACGAGTCCGTCGCGCACCGCGGCGACGCAGGGGCCGCCCCACTCGGGCTCGTGCACCCGCGCGACGAGGGCGGCCCGGTAGGCGTCCACCGGCAGGACGGTCTCGGGGGTCAGGTCCAGGGCCACGGTGGTGCCTCCTGAAACGGTCGTGGCTGAAGCGGTTCGTGGCTGAAGCGGTCGTGGACGGTCAGTGGGAGTCGCGGGGGACCTCGTGCCCCCGGCAGCCGCGGAGGAAGTCGAAGTCGGCTCCCTGGTCGGCCTGTTCGACGTGCTCGGTGTAGAGCCAGGCGTAGCCGCCGTGGTGGCGGGGCGCGGGCGGCCGCCAGGCGGCGCGGCGCCGCTGGAGCTCGGCCTCGTCGACGTCGAGCCGCAGGGTGCGGCCCGGCACGTCGAGGACGATCGGGTCGCCGTCCCGCACCAGCGCGAGCGGCCCGCCCACGGCGGCCTCCGGGGCGACGTGCAGCACCACGGTGCCGTAGCCGGTGCCGCTCATCCGGCCGTCGCAGACCCGCACCATGTCGGTGACGCCCGCCTTGAGCAGCTTCGTCGGCAGCGGGACGTTGGAGACCTCGGGCATGCCGGGGTAGCCCTTGGGTCCCGCGTTCCTGATGACGAGCACGGTGTTCTCGTCGACGTCGAGGTCGGGGTCGTCGGCGACCTCGTGGTAGGCCTCGGGCGAGTCGAAGACCCGCGCCGGGCCGCGGTGGGTGAGCAGGTGCGGGGAGGCGGCGGACTGCTTGATGACGGCGCCGTCCGGGCAGAGGTTGCCGCGCAGCACGGCGGTGCCGGTGCCGGCGGGTTGGAAGGGCGCGTCGAGTGGGGTGATGACGTCGGGGTTGTGGTTCTCGGCGTCGGCGACGTTCTCCCCGATGCCGCGGCCGGTGACGGTGAGCTGCTCGCCGTGGAGCAGTCCCCCGCGGTGGAGTTCGGCGAGGACGGCGGGCAGCCCGCCGGCGTAGCAGAAGTCCTCCATCAGGTACGTGCCGCTGGGCATCAGGTTGAGCAGGGTCGGCACGGTGCGGGCCAGCGTGTCGAAGTCCCCGGGGGTGAGGTCCACGCCGACCCGGCCGGCGAGGGCGGTGAGGTGGATGATGGCGTTGGTGGAGCCGCCGATCGCCGCGTTGACGCGGATCGCGTTCTCGAAGGCGCCCCGGGTGAGGATGTGGGAGGGGCGCAGTTCCTCCTCGACCATGGCGACGATCCGCCGCCCGGCCGCCTGGGCGGTCTCCATGCGGCGGGCGTCGACGGCGGGCCAGGTGGCGGAGCCGGGGAGCTGCATGCCGAGGGCCTCCGCCAGGCAGGCCATGGTGGAGGCGGTGCCCATGGTCATGCAGTGGCCGTTGGACCGGGCCATGCAGCCCTCGGCGAAGAAGCACTCCTCCTGGGTCATCCGCCCGGTTTTCAGGTCCTCCTCGAACTTCCACACGTGGGTGCCCGAGCCGACGTCCTCGCCGCGGTACTTGCCGTTGAGCATGGGGCCGCCGGTGACCATGAGGGCGGGCAGGTCGACGCTGGCGGCGCCCATGAGCATGGCGGGCGTGGTCTTGTCGCAGCCGGAGAGCAGCACCACGCCGTCCAGCGGGTTGGCGCGGATCAGCTCCTCGACCTCCATGGCCATGAGGTTGCGGAAGAGCATGGCGGTGGGGCGCATGAGCGTCTCGCCGGTCGCCATGGTGGGGAACTGGAGCGGGAAGCCGCCGGCCTGCCAGACGCCGCGCTTGACCGCCTCGGCGACCCGGGTGAGGTGGGCGTTGCAGGGGGCGAGCTCCGAGGCGCTGGTCGCGATGCCGATGACCGGCCGCCCGTCGAACACCTCGGGGCCGAAGCCCTGGTTGCGCATCCAGGACCGGTACACCATGCCGCCGCGGCCGCTCGCGCCGAACCAGGCCTGGCTGCGGCGGGCCGGCTGTTCGCCGTCCGTCATCTGGTCGTCTCCCGTGGTCTCGTGTGGTTCTGGTCGGGTGTGGGTCGGGGTCAGAAGTGCAGGTCGATCTGCTGCCGCACGGTCAGCACGGACAGCACGCCGAAGAGGCCGATCCCCCACACCAGGGCGACCGCCCGGACGCCGCGCACCTTCAGGGGGGCGGGGAGGGCCTTGCGGTTGAGGTAGAGCAGCAGGCCCGAGTAGACGAACATCATCATCCCGGCGACGCAGGCGGAGACGATCAGCAACACGAGCGGCTGGTCCAGGCCGAGCCCCAGGATGGTGATGCCGATGGCGACCAGGCCCCACACCAGCCAGAAGTAGAGCCGGCTCTCGCCGATCCCGGAGTCGCGCAGGTAGGTCGACTTGAGGACGTCGGCGGCGAGCCTGCTGGTGTAGTCGACGATGCCGGTGGCCGCGCTGAACAGCGAGAAGGCGCCGATGAGCCAGAACAGGACCCCGAACCAGCTGCCGACCTGGGCCTTGAGCACCTCGCCCTCGGCCTCCACGAAGCCGACGTCGTTGGCCAGCCCCTCGGTGCCGAAGAGCGTGGAGTGGGCGAGCAGCGAGGCGAGCACGATGGTGACGACGGTGGTGAGGCCGAAGGTGATGGCCTGCTCGACGTTGGCGAACCGCCACCAGCGCTGCCAGCGGGCCAGGTTCTCGCCCTCGGGGACGAAGACGTAGCCGGTGGTGTCGGTGGGGGCGGCGGCCTCCTCCTTGTTGCCGGTGACGGGGCTGACCAGGCGGGGCACGTAGTGGCCCATGCCGAAGCCCTTGTCCCGGATCCAGTTGCTCTGGCAGAGGTTCTGGCCGCCGCCGGCCCCGGCGTAGGCGAGCGCGCCCATCAGGACGGCGACGCCGAGTTCGCTGGGGAACTGGCCGATGTGGGTGACGGCGTCCGGGAGCTCGCGCCAGCTGGAGGCCTTGATGGCGAGGAAGACCGCCAGCAGGAAGAAGCCGCCGATGAGGGCGACCTTGACGAACAGCATCCGTTCGAGGGCGGTGTAGACGACGGGCGCGAGGGTGAGTATGGCGCCGATGAGCACGAGCAGGCAGACCGCTATCAGGGTCGGGTCGCCGCCGAAGACGTAGGAGAGCATGGTCGCCGAACTCGTCGTCCAGCCGGGCCAGAGGTTGGCCGCGTACGTCAGTCCGACGAGGACCGCGCCCCAGTGGCGCCAGTAGCGGTTGAAGCCGGTGATGGCGGTCTCGCCGGTGGCGAGCGTGTACCGCTCGATCTCCATGTTGAGGAACCACTGGGTGACCACGCCGACGACGGCTCCCCAGAGGAAGACGAGCCCGGCCTGGGAGGCGATGTACGGCCAGAGGATGAACTCGCCCGAGGACAGGCCCACCCCGGCCGCCACGATGCCGGGTCCGATGATCCGCCACATCCTGCGAGGTGGCTCCGGCAGGGGTCGCACCTCGGGCTGTGGCAGGTTGCGGGTGCTCATGGGGAACGGGGCGGTTGCGGGACGGTGGGGGGTGCTGACGTCGTCGTCGGCATGCGTCATGGGGAACGCCTCTCATCGGCCGGTGGGGCGGGAGGTCGCGTTAATGTGAGGGCAATCATTAAATGATTCGATGAATGACGTCCAGAGGGTGGGCAAAGATCGTGATGCGGTACCGGACCATGCACCAGCGGGTGGTCGACGAGCTCGGGCGGCGCATCGTGGGCGGCGGTTGGGGGCCGGGGCGGCCGCTGCCGGTCGAGGACGTGCTCGCCACGGAGATCGGCGTCAGCCGGGGCGCGCTGCGGGAGGCCGTGAAGGCGCTGGCCGCCAAGGGGATGCTGCAGGTCAGGCCGCGGACGGGCACCCGGGTGCTGCCGCCCGAGCAGTGGAACCACCTGGACCGTGACGTGCTGCGCTGGCAGCAGGAGGGCGACTCGGCCGCGATGCTGCGGGACACCGGCGAGCTGCGGCGGATCGTGGAGCCCGAGGCGGCCCGGCTCGCCGCGGCCCGGGCGCGGCCGGCCGAGGTGCGGGCCCTGACGGACGCCCTGGCGGCGATGGAGGAGGCGGCGGCGCGGCCCGGGCGCGCCGGCTATGTCGAGGCGGACATCGCCTTCCACCGCACCCTGCTCGACGCCAGCGGCAACCGGCTCCTCGGCTCGCTCGGCCGGGCGATCGACATCGCGCTCCAGCACAGCTTCGCCGTGAGCACCCGGACGCCGGGCGCGGTCGAGTCCTCACTGCCCGCGCACCGCGCCATCGTGGCGGCCGTGGCGGGCGGCGACGCGGAGGCCGCCTCGGCGGCGGTCCTCGGCATCATCGAGGCGGCCGAACGCGAGATCGCCGCCGCACCCCGCTCGCCTTCGGCCTGAGCGGCGCGCCTGCCGAAGCGCGTCAGGACCTGTGAGCGCGCCGCCCCGGGCGCGGTCGGCTCATATCGGGCCCAGCGCCTCGGGTACGTCCGCGGCCAACTCGAGGGTTTCGAGCACGCTGAGCAGTTGCCGCTCCTCGTAGCGGAAGTGGTTCTCCATGATCGCCGCCACACCGTCGAGGTGGTGGTCCAGCTCCTCGGGCGGTGCGGCCCGGTCGACCGCGGCGCGGAGGTCGCCGAGCAGGTGCGCGATCATGGAGTGGTCCTGCTGGAGTGAGCGCAGCACTGGCCGCAACTCCGGGTGCGCGGCCGCGATGGCGGGGAACAGGATGCGGTCCTCGCCCCGGTGGTGGCCGTCGAGGGCCGTGCAGAAGCCGTGGCAGTACAGCAGCAGCTCCCGGGTGGCCCGCTCGCCCGGGGTGCCCTCGGCGAGCGACTCGCGGGTCACGCGTAGCGCCTCACGCAACCGGTGGTGCACCTGGCGTAGTTCTCGGCTCCAGGCGACAAGCCTGGTCGTCTCGCGCTCAGTCACGCGAGAAGGAAGGGTGCGACGAGCGCATCGTCGACCTCCTTCGGTTCGGCGCCTCCATGCCTGACACGGTCTGCCACCGGCACGCGACGCTCATCGGAGCCTATCGCGCCCTGCTGTTGCCGCGAAACGGGCCCGGGCGTCCAGGACGGCAGTGATGTCGCCGCACCGGAATTCCCCAGGTGTGCGGCGCGCGCGCTGCCTGACTGACGGGCCCCGGTAGGGTCACCGGACATGCATCCGGTGACCCTCACTCACCAACGCCTGACCCTGCGGGAACTCCTCCTCGACGACGTCGACGACGTCCACGCCGTCTACGGCAGCCCGGAAGCGACCCGGCACCTCTCCTTCGAGCCACGATCCCGTGAACAGGTCGGTCTCATCGTGGCCCGCTCGATGGTCTCCGCCGTGGCCCCGTCACGCACCGAGTACGCGCTGGCCGTGTGTGAGGCCGACAGCGGCCAGTTGGTGGGGTTGGCGCGCCTGGCGCTTGAGGGACAGCAGGCGGCCACGATCGGCTTCGCGATCCGTCCGGACCGCTGGGGCATCGGACACGGTTCGGAAGTGGTCCAACTGCTGCTGGCCCTCGGCTTCGACGTCCTCGGCCTCCACCGAATCTGGGCCGCGAGATCCCCGGAGAACGCGGCGTCGCGCGCCGTGCTGGAGCGGGCCGGCCTGGTCGAAGAGGGCCGGATCCGCGACCACGTCCACGTGCGCGGCGCCTGGCGGGACTCGATCGTCCACTCCGTGCTGGAGAACGAGTGGACGCGGCCGACGCAGGCCAGCGCACGGCGGTAACCGCGGGGACCTCTGCCGTGGTCCTGACCTCGCCGAACTCCCCGCGCTGGTGCCCTTCCTCGTGGGATCGTGCCGGCATGACCGAGACGATCGGGCACAACGGGGCAGTCGGTGCTCTCGGGACGGCGCAGCGGCCCGGCACGGAGTCCCCGGCCGGCCCGTCAGCTTCCCGGGTCGCCCAGTTGGCGTCGGGTTCGGATCCGCCAGTCCCGCACGCGGGGCTCCCGGGCCCACGGGGCCAGGGCCGTGTGGATGTCCTCCACGTACGCGCGGGCGCGGGCGGAGGCGACGCCGGCGAGGATGTCCACCGCACGACGCCCGACGGCGAGGCCCTGTTCCAACTCCCCGGCCTGGAGGTGGGCGGTCGCGGTGACGGACAGCCGCAGCCCGACGGCCCGGGTGTGGCCGGCGGGCATGGCGCACTGAGCGTCCCACCCGGCCGCGATGCGCGGTTTCCCGAGGTCGCGGTAGATCTCCACGGCATCGGAGGCCATCCGGGCCGCGCCGAAGTAGTCGATGTAGGTGGGGGCTTCCCGCTCCCGGGCGTCGTCCAGCAGTTGTTCGCAGTCGGACAGGGCGCGGGAGGCGGACCGTTCGTCGCCGGTGCGGGCGTGGGCCCGGGCCTCGATCAGCCGCGCGAACGCCCGCACCTTCGGCGCGGCGTCCCGGCCGGCGCGCTCGACCGCGCCCTGTGCCATCTCGATGGCCTGGGACGGGTATCCGCGGCGCATCGTCTGCACTGCCATCGTGGCCAGCACATAGCATCCCAGCTCCGGGTCGCCGCCGGCCCGCGCCAGGCTCAGCGCCTGGTCGAAGTGCCGCCGGGCGACGTCGTGCCGGCCCGCGTCGAACGCCGCCCACCCGGCGAGCCTGTTCAGTTCGGCGGTGGCGGCGTAGAGGCCGGCGCCGAGCTCCTCGGAATAGTGGCCGGCGAGCAGGGGTGCGGCGCGAGTGGCCAGGACATCGACGACCTGGGCTGTACGCCCGTCGCCCCCGCCGTAGCGGGCGTCCCACTGACGGGCCTGCTCAGCGGCGCTCCACAGCTCGTCGAGGTCCCGCGCCCTGACGCGCCGGCCGCCCTCGGTGACGGACGCGGCGGCGGCCGGCCGCACAAGCGAACGGGTGGCGGGCGCGGCACAGGCCGCGACGGCGAACGCGCCCTTGGCGAAGGAACGGCGGTGCATCTTTCTCTCCAGAAGTCGGCCGGTGCCGCTGGGGTCGACGGGGGTGACCGGCGGCAGGTCGCGCGCCTGAGCCCGTCGGGCGCCTGCTCGCCGCGCACCGTAGTCCGACCGCGAGGGAGCGCGGTAGGGCGCGCCCCGAGTGCGCACGCGCCGGTCGTGTGGGCCGTGGAGTACGGCGACGGAGCGGCCCGCGGCCGGACCCTCGACGGGGTTCCACCCGATCCGGTCGATCCGCGATCCTGGCCCTGGTGGCTGCCGGCCCACGGACAGCCCGCCGCCGCAGGAGAGGCCATGCATGTGGATCGCCGCACCTTCGCCGCCTACAGCGGCGCCTCCCTGATCGCCCTCGCCCACGACCGGGCGACGCTCGAACCCGGGCGCCTCGCCGACGCCCTGCACGGAAGGCATGTCGACGGCGAGTTACTCGACGCCTTGGAGGCCATGACCACCAGGGCCGCCGACATGGGCACCGCCCAGCGCCAGCACGCCCTGACCACGCTCGACGCGCTGCACACCACCCTGACCGATCTCCTCGACCACGGGCGCTCCGACGCCACGGCCCTGCGCCGCATCCACGTCATGATCGCCCGCGTCGCCACCACCATCGCCTGGTGGCTCTTCGACCACGAGGGCCACGGGGACGCCTCCCGGTACTGGCACTCCGCCCTTCACTCCGCACAGGAAGTCGGAGAGCACGACCTCGGCGCCGGCATCCTCAGCGACCTCGCCTACCAGGCCGTCTGGCTCGGCCAGCCCGCCACCGCCGCCGACATCCTCGGTCACGCCACCACCCGAGCCGCCCACCCCACCTCCCGATCGCTCCTCCACCTCCGCCGAGCCCGCGCCCACGCCCTCCTCGGTGACGCGCGCGCCTGCCACCGCGACCTGAGCGCGGCCGAAGCCCACCTGGCGGCCACCACGCCCGACCCCACACCGGCCTGGTGCGTCTGGATGTCGCCGGCCGACCTGATGCTCGACACCGGCCGGTGCCTGCTCGATCTCGACCGCACCGGCGACGCACACCACCACATCACCGCCGGCCTCGCCCAACTCACCGCGCGCCGCGCGAAGACGACCGCGGTCTTCGACTCCTACCGGGCCGAGAGCCACCTCCGCGCGAACGACATCGACCTGGCCGCTGACGCCGCGGCCCGGGCGCTCACCACCGCCAGCGACATCGGCGCCTCCCGTGTCGTGGCGCGGATCCGGCGTCTGCTCCCCGCTTTCGAACCGCATCCGAGCGTCGAGGGCGTGGCCGAACTCATCGACCTGGCACGCGCCAGGGGGTGACGCGCCCCGACGGACGCCGTCCCCGCCCCCCGCGCCCCACCCACCAGCCGGACGGCCGACTCGGCCGTGGCGCGGGGCCCGGGCGTTCCACCGTCCGGGACAGTCCGGGACGGTCCGTGTGCCTTCCGCCCGGCGTCGTCGATCGGACACGCTCTCGGCAGCGCCCCCGCCCGGGGGCCGACATGAGAGAGGAAAACCATGCGCATCCGCCGTATCCTCGCCGGGGCCGCGGTCGTCGCCGCGCTCGCCGTCGGCCTCGCCGTCACGCCCGCGCAGGCGGTCTCGGGCACGCAGTCCGACACCTTCTGCTGCTGACCGCCGACTACGTCGGCCCCGCTGGCCGGATCACCTCGCGGCGGACAGGATCACGTCCACCAGCCTGTCCGCCGCGTCCGGGCGCCCGTGTTGCCGGGCCGCGCCGGCCATCGCCTCCCGCCGCGCCGGGTCGGTCAACAGCGGTCCGACCGCGTCCCGCAGCTGCTCGGCGGTGACTTCGCCCTCCAACGCGATCGCCGCGCCCGCCGCTTGGAGGTGTCGCGCGTTGTGCGCCTGCTCGTTGCCCGCCGACGACGCCAGCGGCACGAAGACGGCCGGCTTGCCGAGCGCGGTGAGCTCCGCGAGGGTGCCGGCGCCGCTGCGGGAGATGACGACGTCCGCGAGCGCCAGGACGTCGGGCAGCTCCGGGCCGACGAACCCCGTGAGGTGGTAGCGGCCGGCGAGGTGCGGCGGGAGCCCGGCCGCGCCCGCCCGCAGGCCCGCGACGTGGTCCGGCCCGCACTGGTGGACGAGGTTCGCGCGCTCCAACAGCCACGGCAGCGCGTCCCGGACGAGGCCGTTGATCTGCTGTGCCCCCTGGGCGCCGCCGGTGACATAGAGCGTCGGCAGGCTCCGGTCGAAGCCGACGAGGCCGAGCGCGGTGATCGCCTGGTCCGCGCTCCCGGTCAGGACCTCGGGCCGCACCGGGTTCCCCGTCACGACGGCCGCGGACCGCACCTCCCGCGGCAGGAGCGGCAGCGACGACTCGGAGGACAACGCGATCCGGGCCGCCGAGCCCGCCAACCTGCGGTTCGCCAGCCCGAGGCGCACGGTCTGCTCGTGCAAGACCAGCGGGCGCTTGCACATCCGCGCCGCAAGACCGGCCGGAACGGCGACGTACCCGCCCGTCGCGAGCACGACATCCGGTCGGAACTCGCTGATGATCCGCCGGGCCTGGGCGACGCCGAGCGGCACCCGCGCCATGTCCTTGACGTTCGCCGGTCCGAGCATCTTGAGCGGGTTCGAGGAGCGGCGGATCTTCCCCGTGGCCACCGTCCGGAACGGGATGCCCTCGGCCGGCGCCACCCTGGCCTCCAGGCCGGTGGGCGTTCCGATCCACAGCACGTCGAGCGTGCCGCCGCCGGCCGCCAACCGGGCCTGCAACGTGCGGATCGCGGTGAGGGCCGGATAGGTGTGACCGCCGGTTCCCCCGCCGGTGACGACGAGACGGAAGGTGGTCGGGACGTGGGCATCGTTCACCCGCCGCACCCTACTGGTCGTCAGCCGCTCAGCGCGCACCGCCGGCGCGGGCGGCGGCCCGCCCCGGCCGTTCCACCGTCCGGGACAGTCCCGGACAGCGGCGATCCCTGGCGCGGCGGGCACCCGCGGCGGCACGCTCGAGGTCGCGCCCCACACAGGGGAGCCATCACACGGGGAGGAAACCATGCGCATCCGACGTGCGCTCGCCACCGCCGCGGCGACCGCGGCACTCGTCAGCGGCCTCAGCGCCGCGCCCGCCGCCGCCGACACCGGCGCGGCCGCCATCACCTGCAGCGGGTGGGGTACCCACACCGACGTCGACGACTGGGACCAGGTGCGGGGCGACATACCGCGCGCCTACATCCGCTCCGGCCCCTACGCCGCGTGCGAGCCGCCCAGGTACACCCTCGCGCCCACCGCCACCGTCGACATCTCCTGCTATGTGCGCAACGACTACGGCAACACGTGGACGTATGTCGTGTACCACGTGGAGGGGTACATCTTCCACGGGTGGGTCTTTGACGACAACCTGCGCTACGGCGGCAGTTACCGCGCGTGCTGACCTCGGCGGGACGAGCGCCCCGCCTGAGCGGAGCGCCGCCGCTCAGGCGGTGACGGTGAACTCCCCGCTGGTGCCGGCGATGGGTCGGATGGTACCGGTGAGCGAGCGGGCGTCGCCCGCGTAGTGCACGCGGTACGTGCCGGGTGGGGCGCCCGGGGGGATGTCCCAGGTGATGGTGATCCGGGAGGCGGCCAGCCCGTCGCGGGCCCACCGCAGGGTGGTGGACCAGTCGGCGTCGTCCGCTACCTTGGCCCAGCCGCCGTCGGGGAGCCGCCGTTCGACGCGCAGGTAACTGCCGCCCCGGCGGAGGTCGTTGGACGGGTGGGCGCCGGCAAAGACGGTGGTGACCCGTTGCCCGGCCCGGTAGGAGGCGTCCGGCTGGGTCAGTACGTCGCCGAACTCGTGGCCGAGCGGCGGGGCGTCGAGGACGACGCCCGGTTGGAAGGACAGCGCGCTGCCGGAGTGGTCCGGGGTGCCAGGCCCTGGCGACACCGGGCGCCCGTCGCGCAGTGTCGCCGCGAGGCCGGCGAAGGTCTGTTGCAGCGCGGGGAGTTGCCAGCGGCCGAAGAGGGTGCTGCCGCCCTCGTACTGCTGGGCGTCGTACTCCTCGGGGGTCGTCACGTAGTGGAAGTAGCCGTTGGCGTAGCCGGCCACCAGCACGTCGCGCGGGTCGACGCCGAGCGTGCCGGCGACGGTGCGTCGCAGCCGCAGGCCGGCGCCGATGGTGACCTCGCCCGGCACGCCGAGGAGGTGGAGCTGGCCGACGCGGACCAGCTGGATCGGGAAGCGTTCCGGCACCCAGGGGAAGAGTTCGTTCATGGCGCCGATCGGCACGAACACGTCCTTGGGGGCGTGCGCGGCGCGCAGTTCGGGGGAGACGGTGTAGAGCAGCGTGTCGGAGAGGAAGTCCCAGAAGGGGTTCTCTCCTTCGACGAAGCCGGGGAAGGCGGGGCCGTCCTCGGTGCTGCCGGCGGCCATGGCGGCGCCGACGGCGGGCTTGGCGGTGCGGTGCGGGCTGCCGTCGCCGGTGAACTCGGCGTCGACCGCCACGTCGGAGAGGTCGACGTGGACCAGCCGGGAGTCGACCGGGCCCGCCACGGCGGTTCCGGGGGCGGCCGCCTGCTCGGCGGCCGCCCGGTACTGCGCGAGGCCGTTGGCCCTGGCGGCGGCGAAGTCGGCGGGGGTGGTGGGCGGCCGCAGGTCCAGGTTGGGCGACATGTCGCCGGCGTTGGTCTGCGCGAAGGCGGCGACGAAGTCGGGGGCGGTCGGCGCGAGGTGGTCGACGCCGGCCACCTCGCGCTCCCAGTGGTAGGCGGCGTAGCCCTTGTTGTCGGTGCTGATCAGCCGGTTGTCCCCGGAGAGGCTGGTGCCGTGGGTGGCGAACCAGTTGACGGCGCCGACCTGCCGGCCGCCGCGCTCGACGCGCAGCAGGGTGGTCTGCGGGTCGACGGCCTCGGGGAAGTGGTCGGTGATGTCGGCGGGGTTGCGGGCGAAGGCCGACCGGGAGCGGTTGACGCTGGCGCCCCGCAGCGTGCCGTGGCTCAGCACGAGTCGGGAGGGGGCGAGGTCGTCGTGGGCGCGGGTGACGGCCTCGACGACGCCGTCCACGACGGCCGTGAACGTCGCGCGGTGGAAGCCGAGGGTGGTCAGGTTGTAGAGCGCGTGGTGGGAGTGGCCGCCGGGGCCGGCGTGGCTGTGGGTGGCGGCCAGCAGCACGTTGCGGGCCGTGTAGAGGTCCCCGTGCCGCTGCCGCAGCCGCCGCAGCACCTCCTGGTGCACGCTGGCGAAGATCATCCCGATCTCGACGACGACCAGGGCGACGCGCTCGCCGCCGGCGCGGTCCACGATGACGAAGGCGCGGGCCCGGGTGCGCGCGTGCAGCCCGGCGGCCTGCTGGTCGGTGCGGCCGTAGCCCATCATGCCGACCTCGGCGATCTCGCCGGTCGCGTCGGCGACGCCCCGGCCGACGAGGTAGGGCTCCCGGTCGTCGGCGGCGCGGGCCGCCGGGGCGGCGAGGGTGCCGAGCAGGCCGGCCCCGGCCACGGCGGTCCCGGCGCGCAGGACGGTCCTTCTGCTGGTGTGGCGCGGCATGGTTCGCTCCCCTCGGGTCGCGTGCTGCCCCCGTCTCCCTCGGCTTCCAGAGTGGCGCCGACCCGCTGGGTTGTGAATATGTATCACGTTCATTTTTTGGCCTAGCATGCGTCTGAGCACGGTCCGGACGTCTTCTGTGCGGGGGAAGGCAGGGGAAGGAAGTCATGCTGCTGGAACGGGAACGTGAGGAACTGGCCGCCGCGGGCCGGAGGTTGGCCGCGAGCGGCCTGGTCATCGGGACGAGCGGGAACCTGTCGGCGCGGGTGGACGACCTGGTGGCCGTCACGCCCACCGGCGGGGTGATCAGCGAGCTGACCGCCGAGATGATGACGGTCATCGACCTCGAAGGGCAGGTCGTCGACGGCGAGTTGGCGCCCACCTCGGAGGTGCCCATGCATCTGGCCGTCTACCGGGCCACCGGCACCGGGGCCATCACGCACACGCACGCGCTCGGCTCCACGGCCGTCGCCTGCACCCTGGACGAGATCCCGGTGGTGCACTACGCGATGCTGTCGCTCGGCGGCTCGGTCCGGGTCGCCCCCTACGCCACCTACGGGACCGACGAGTTGGCCGCGCACGTGGTCGCCGCGCTGGACGGCCGGCAGGCCGCGCTGCTGCGCAACCACGGCTCGATCGCGCTCGGCGGCACCGTGGAGAAGGCCGTCGCCAACCTCGAACTCACCGAGTGGGCGGCGGAGTTGTACGCCCGCTGCCTGGCGCTCGGCACCCCGCACCTGCTGGACGAGAAGGCGCAGGAGGCCGTGATCCTCCAGGCGCTCGCCGGCGACTACGGGACGACCAGGAAGTTGTGAAGGAAGCTGCGAAGGGACGGCCCATGACCTCACCGGCGATATCCCACTGGCCCGACGTGGACGACGTCGAGGCCCGCCTCGACGCCCTCGTCGGCACCCCCGTCCGGCGGCTCGACGACGCCACGCTCGCCGACTACCGCGCCTGGTTCGAGAAGCACACGGCCGGCTCCCGGGCGACGGCGGCCGAGGCGGCCGCGTACATACCGGGCGGCGTCCAGCACAACCTGGCGCTCAACGAGCCCTGGCCGCTGGACGTCGTCCGGGCCGAGGGACCCTACCTGTGGGACGTGGACGGCAACCGGTACCTCGACTTCCTCCAGGCCGGCGGCCCGACCGTGCTGGGCAGCAACTACGGTCCGGTGCGCGAGAAGGTCGCGGAGCTGCTGGCCGGCTGCGGCCCGGTCACCGGGATGCTGCACTCGTCCGAGGTCCGACTCGCCAAGCTCATCCACGACTTCATGCCGGCCGTCAGCAAGTTCCGGATGCTCGGCAGCGGCACCGAGGGCGTGATGGCCGCCGTCCGGGTGGCCAGGGCGTACACCGGCCGGGCCCACGTGATCAAGGTCGGCGGCGCCTACCACGGCTGGTCCGACCAGGTGGTCTACGGGCTGCGCATCCCCGGCACCGGCAGCCTGGAGGCGACCGGCATCCCGGAGGGCGCGCTGCGGCTCACCCAGGAGGTGGCGCCCGGCGACCTGGACGGGCTGCGCGAGCGGCTGGTGGCCAACGAGGAGACCGGCGGCACCGCGGCGGTGTTCGTCGAGCCGGTCGGCCCGGAGAGCGGCACCCACCTGGTGCGGCCGGACGAGAACGCGCGGATCCGTGAACTGTGCGACGAGTTCGGCGCGTTGCTGGTCTTCGACGAGGTGGTCACGGCGTTCAGGCTCGGCATGGGCGGCGCGCAGGGCCACTTCGGCGTCCGGCCCGACCTCACGGTGTTCGGCAAGTGCGTCGCGGGCGGCTACCCGGCGGCCGGCGGGATCGGCGGCGGCGACGAGATCATGGGCGTGCTGGAGGGCGGCCTGACCGCCGTCGGCAAGCGGGCCTTCGTCGGCGGCACGCTGTCGGCCAACCCGCTGTCCTGCGTGGCGGGTTACCACGCGCTGGCCGAGATGGACCGCACCGGGGCGCCGGCGATCGCGGGCCGGGCCGGGGACCGGCTGTGCGCCGGCCTCGCCGCGCTGATCGCGCGGTACGAGCTGCCGTACGTCACCTACAACATCGGCTCGATCGTGCACCTGCACACCTCGGGCGTGCTGCATCTCTCGCTGGACGACCCGGACTTCTTCACCGAGCTCGGGCCGCGCACCGAGATGCTCGGCCAGATGTCGATGGCGTTCTCCGCCGAGGGCCTGATCACCATCGCCGGCAGCCGTCTCTACACCAGCATGGCCCACACCGACGAGGTCGTCGACGACGCCCTGGCCCGCTTCGACCGCGTCTTCGCCAGGGTCTGACCGCCGTGGCGCCCCGCTACGTGATCGGCGTCGACCTCGGCACCAGCGGCGCCAGGACGGTGCTGGCCACCACCGGCGGCCGGATCCTCGGACACGAGACCGCCCGCACCCGGCTGCACCTGCTGCCGGGCGGCGGCGCCGAGCAGGACCCGGACGACTGGTGGGCGGCCATCCGCGACACGCTGCGCCGGCTGCTGAACCGCCGGCTGGCCCCCGTCGGGGACATCGCGGCGATCTGCCTGTCGGCCCAGTGGGGCGGCACGGTGCCGGTCGACGCCGAGGGCCACCACCTGCACCGCGCCCTGCTGTGGATGGACGGGCGGGGCGCCGAGCACTCGCGCCGGCTCGCCGGCGGGGCGCCGCGGATCCCCGGCACCGGCTACCACGCGCTGCGGCTGGCCCGCTGGATCGCCAGGTCGGGCGGGGCGCCTACCCTCACCGGCAAGGACCCGGTGGGGCAGACCCAGTTCCTGAAGGTGGCCAGGCCCGAGGTCTACGAGCGGACGGCGTACCTGCTGGACGTGCCCGAGTACCTGACGATGCGGCTGACCGGGCGTCCGGTGGCCGGCCACGACACGGTGGCGCTGCGCTGGTGCACCGACAACCGGACGCCGGGCGCGGTCCGTTACGACGAGCGGCTGCTGCGGCTCAGCGGGCTGCCCCGGGACAAGTTGCCCGAGCTGGTGGAGCCGGCAACGGTGGTCGGCCCGATCCGGCCCGCGGTGGCGGCCGAGTTGGGGCTCGGCGAGCACGTCCAGGTGGCGGCGGGCACCGGCGACACGACGGCGGCCGCCATCGGCGCCGGCGCGGTGCTGCCGTACGAGGGCCATCTGTGCGTCGGCACCTCGGCCTGGCTCTCCTGCCACGTGCCGCGCAAGAAGACCGACGCGTGGCACAACGTGGCCGCCCTGCCCTCCGTGGTGCCGGGGTCCTACTGGGTGGCCACCGTCCAGGACGTGGCCGGTAAGGGCATCGACTGGCTCGTCGGCAACGTCCTCGGGCCGGACGCCGGCCCGTCCGGTGGCGAGCCCGACCCCGGGGCGCGCGAGGAGATCCTGCGCCGGCTCAACCGGCTGGCCGCGACCGCGCCGCCGGGCAGCAACGGCGTGGTGTTCACCCCCTGGCTCAACGGCGAGCGCACCCCGGTCGACGACCCGACGGTGCGCGGCGGCTGGTTCAACGTCTCGCTGACCACCACCCGCGCCGACCTGGCGCGCAGCACCTTCGAGGGCATCGCGCTCAACGCCCGCTGGCTCAACGAGTCGGTGGAGCGCTTCACGGGGCGCGCCTTCCCACACCTCAACTTCATCGGCGGCGGCGCGAGTTCGCCGTTCTGGTGCCAGGCCATGGCGGACGTGCTCGGCCGCACCATCCGGCAGGTCGAGGAGCCGGCCCTGGCCAACGCGCGCGGCGCCGCGCTGATCGCCGCGGTCGCGCTGGGCGAACTGGACTGGCCCGACATCGCGGAACGGGTCGCGATCGCCGCCGAGTTCACCCCGGACCCCGCCAACCGCCTGGTGTACGACCGGGCATACGCGACCTTCCGCTCCGTCTACCGCCGCACCAGGGGGATCTATGCCGCGGTCAACGCCGAGCCGCGCCCCGGGCGGGCTCGCTAGAATGGAGCACACCGAAACGGCGAACCCCATGACGAGCGAAGCGATGACCCCCCAGCGGACTGCCGGCCTGGGCCTGCGGAAGGCACCGCAGCAGGCGAGGAGCCGGGCCCGCGTCGAGGCGATCCTGGCCGCCGCCGACCGGCTGCTCGCCACGGAGGGCGTCGAGGCCCTGACCACGCGCCGGATCGCCGCCGACGCCGAGGTGCCGGTGGGCACCCTCTACCAGTTCTTCGACGACAAGGACGCCGTGCTGGCCGCCGTGGCGCGCCACCACATGGAGCGGCACTCGGCGGCGATGCGGGCCATCCTGCACGACGCGCGCAGCGCCCGCTGGTTCGACCTGGTCAACCTGGTCTTCGACCGCTATGTGGAGCTGTACCGGCAGAACCCCGGCTACCTGGCCATCCGCGCCGGCCGCTACCTCAGCCGCGAGCTGCTCCAACTGGACGAGGACAACAACACGATGGTCGCCGACCAGCTGCGGCGGATCCTGGTCTCCCAGGAGCACCTGGTCGACAGCCCGGCCCTGGCCGTCGCCTGCCGGGCCGGGGTGTGCGCCTCCGAGGCGCTGCTCCAGCTCGCCTTCCGCGACGCGCCGGACGGCGATCCGGTGATCCTGACCGAGGCGCGGCGCATCCAGCGCCTCTACCTGGCCGACATCGTGGCCGACCCCGGGCACCGCTCCCCCGACCGGCCGCTCGACAGCCAATAGGTTCCCGGCCTACAGGTCGGCCGGCTAGACTTCCCGGCATGAAGGCGGACTCGGTACGCGGACATCTGGACGGCATGCTGCTGGCCGTGCTGGAGGCGGGCCCCCTGCACGGCTACGCGATCATCGCCGCGGTGCAGCGCCGCAGCGGCGGCACGCTGGAGCTGCGCACGGGCACCATCTACCCGGCGCTCAACCGCCTGGAGCGGCTCGGCCTGCTGAGCAGCAGCTGGGACGCGGTGGGCGAGCGGCGCCGGCGCCGCTACCAGCTCACCGAGGACGGCCGGCGCGCCCTGGCCGGCGAGCGGCGCGCCTGGGCCGAGTTCACCGCCGCCATCGGCTCCGTGCTCAACCCCTCCCCCGCCACATGACGGGCACCGACGCCTCCGGCGCCACCGACGCGGTCGACCCGCTGGACGCGTACGTGGCGACGCTGGCGGCCGAGCTGCACGGTCCCGCGCCGGCCAAGGCCAGGCTGCTCACCGAGATCCGCGACGGCCTCGCCGACACCGTCGCCGCCCACGCCCAGGACGGGACGCCGGATCGGCAGGCCCTCGGCCTGGCGCTGCGCGAATTCGGCACGCCCGAGGAGCTGGTGGCCAGCTGTCAGCGCGAGCTCACGCTCGCCCAGGTCAGGCACACCGCGCGCACCGTGGCGCTGGCCGCCCCGCCGCTGCTCGCCGGCTGGTTGCTGAGCTGGCACGCCGGCGGCGCGGACGACGGCCTCGGCTGGGCCGCGCGGCTGCTGGCCGGCTGCCTGGTCGCCGTGGCCGTGGTGGCCGCCCTGCCGGCGGTCGCGGCGCTCGCCGTCACCGGGCCGCTGGCCCGCCGGCTGCCCGTGCCGGCCCGGCTGCCCGAGCTCGCGGCCTGGACCGGCACCGTCTCGGCCCTGGCCGCCGGCGCCGCCGCCCTGACCCTGGCCGTCAGCGCGCCGCTGACCGCGACCTGGCCCCTGCTGGTGCTCGCCGCCGCACTGGCCGTCGGCTCGCACGCCAGCATGGCCGCCGCCGCCCGTGCCTGCCGCCGCTGCGCCCGGCTCCCGGTGAGCGCCGGCGGCGCCTGAGCCGGTCACCGAATTCGCAGAAACTCCACACCATCACACCAGTACGCCTATAAGCTCCTCACTCTCGTCACCTACCAGAGGGGGGAACTTCCCATGCGCACGCGTCCGTTCGTCGCCGTCGCCGTGGCCACCGGCGCGCTGGTGGCCCTCGCCGCCACCCCGGCAGACGCCGCCGAGTACAGCTCCGACCTGAAGATCCGCGGCGTCCAGTACGACGCGCCCGGCCGCGACAACAACAACTGCACCAGCGGCAACACCGACGAGGAGTACGTGACGATCCGGAACTACTCCAGCTCCAGGACCGTCAACCTCCGCGGCTACGTGGTCAGGGACGCCGCGGGCAACCGCTTCACCTTCCCCGCCAACCACTACCTCCAGCCCGGCGACTACGTGCACCTGCGCGGCGGCCGCGGCACCGACTCGGACGGCGGCAACGTGGTCTACCGCCAGAACTGCAACTTCCTCTGGAACAACGGCGGCGACACCATCTACCTCTACAAGCCGTCCGGCAGCCGCGCCGACGTCCACGCCTACACCCCCTCCCAGCACGACCGGGACGGCAACGGCTACATCCGTTTCCACTGAGGCGCGACGTGGCGGCGCCCGACGGTCGGAACCGGTCGGGCGCCGCCACGCCGGCGGCCGGCCGTCAGCCCGTGGCCGTCAGTCCCTGGCCGACAGGAGCTTCTCCAGGGCGCGCTCGGCGGCGGACACGTCGTCCGGCGGCGTCTTACGGGTCAGCCGGAGCGGGAGCTCACGCACGGGCGCGTCGAGATGGCGCCCGATCCCCCTGGCCAGGTCCTCGGCGTCCCCGGCCAGGCCGTGCTTGATCAGCACCGCCGCCGCCTCGTCCCACAGCCGGGGGTCGTCGACCAGGTCGCGCACGGTCTCGACCGGTCGGGCCTCGGGGGCCGGCTCGGGGACCGTCCAGCTGTGGTGGCCGTGGCCGACCTCGATCGGCTCGGCCGCGCCGGGCAGGTGGACGGTCGCGGTGGTGCCGACCGGGACGACGGCCTCGACGGTGAGTTCGCCCGCCTCCCGCCGCCAGGCCACGCTCGCCTCGCCGTACGGGGTCAGGTGGCGGGCCGAGGCGTGGCCGAACGCCGGATACGGCAGCGGCCGGACGGTGATCCGCCGGTAGCCGGGCGCCGCCGGGGCGAGGCCGGCCAGCGTGCGGTGCATCCAGTCGGCGACCGCGCCGAGCGCGTAGTGGTTGAACGAGGTCATCTGCCCCGGGTTGATGGTGCCGTCCGGCAGCATCGAGTCCCAGCGCTCCCAGACCGTGGTGGCGCCCATGGTGACCGGGTAGAGCCAGGACGGGCAGCCGCGCTCCAGGAGCAGCCGGTAGGCCAGGTCGGGGCGGCCCGCCGAGGTCAGCGCGTCGGTGATGAGCGGGGTGCCGACGAAGCCGGTCGCCACCCGGAACCCGCCGGCGCGCACCAGGTCGGCGAGGCGCAGACCGGCGGCCGCGCGCTGCTCCGGCGTGGGCAGCAGCGCCCACTCGATGGCCAGCGCGTAGACGGTCGGGGCGTCCGAGAGCACCCGGCCGGCGCCCGTGACGTAGTGTCGGGCGAACGCCTCCCTGGTGCGCGCCGCGAGGTCGGCGTAGGGCGCGCCGTCGGCGCCGATGACGGCGGCGGCCTCGGCGACGATCTCGGCCGACCTGGCGAGGTGCGCGGTGGCGACGACGTCGTGGTCGGCGCGGGCCGCGAAGGGGTTGTCCGGCGGCGCGGCCGGGTCGAGCCAGTCGCCGAACTGGAAGCCGCCGGCCCACACGCCGTCCGTGGTGAGCGAGGCGATCCGGTCGACCCAGGCCCGCATGGAGGGGAACTGCCGGCGCAGCAGCTCGGCGTCGCCGTAGCGCCGGTAGAGCACCCAGGGCACCACGCAGGCGGCGTCGCCCCAGGCGGCGGCCCTGGGCTCCGCGTCGCGCAGCACGTCGGGGATGACGAACGGCACCGAGCCGTCCGGGTGTTGGTCGGCGGCGAGGTCGGCGAGCCAGGAGGTGAGGAAGCCCGCGGTGTCGAACAGGAAGCTGGCGGTGGGCGAGAACACCTGGATGTCGCCGGTCCAGCCGAGCCGTTCGTCGCGCTGTGGGCAGTCGGTCGGCACGTCGAGGAAGTTGCCGCGCATCCCCCAGACCACGTTCTCGTGCAGCTGGTTGAGGTCCGGCTCCGAGCACTCGAACCAGCCGGTGCGGCGCAGGTCGGTGCCGACCACCACGGCCTCCGCGTCGAAGGCGTCGGCGGCGAGCCCGGTGACCTCGGCGTAGCGGAAGCCGTGGAAGGTGAGTTCGGGTTCGAGCACCAGTTCCTCGGCCGCGGGCAGCAGGTAGCGGTCGGTGGCCTCGGCGGTGCGCAGCGGGCGGGTGCCGAGCTCGCCGTGCTCCAGGACCTCGGCGTGCCGGACGGTGACCTCGGCGCCGTCGTCGGTGCCGCGCGCGGTCAGCCGCACCCAGCCGACCACGTTCTGCCCGAAGTCGACCAGGGTCTTTCCCGCGGGCGAGGTCCACACCTTCACGGCCGGCAGGGTGTCGGTGATCCGCACCGGTGGCCCGTCCGGGGCCACCAGCCGGCCGAGGTCGGCGTCGACCACCTCGACCGCGTCCACGGGTCCCGGCTCGCGCGGCCGCAGGTCGGTGTGCTGGCCGTCGTAGAGGTCGTCGGCGAGCACCCCGCTGGGGCGTGCCGTCCAGGCGTCGTCGGTGCCGACGGTCTCGACCGAGCCGTCGGCGTGGACGAGCTCCAGCTGGGCGAGGAGCGCGAGCCGGTCGCCGTAGAGGCCGCGGCGCCCGCCCCAGCCGAGGCGGCCGCGGTACCAGCCGTTGCCGAGCAGCACCTCGATGGTGTTCTCGCCCTCCCGGAGCAGCGCGGTGACGTCGTGGGTCTGGAAGCGCAGCCGGTCGGCGTAGGCGGTCCATCCCGGGGCCAGGATCTCGTCGCCGACGCGGACGCCGTTGAGGTGCGCCGTGTAGACGCCGTGCGCGGTGACGTACAGGCGGGCGGAGACGACGTCGGGCCGCACGGTGAGGGTGCGGGCGAGGACGGGCGCGGGGTCGCCGATCCGGCCGATGGTGGCGGGGCTGACGAAGCGGGCCGTCCAGTCCTCGGGGGCCAGCGGGCCGACCTCGGCGGTGGCCGGCTCGCTCCACTCCGACCACCGCTCACCGGCGGCGACGCGCACCCGGACAGTGGCCCTGGCGCGGGCGGCCAGCGGCTCGAACGGCCAGGCCACCAGCACCTGTTCGGCCGTGTCGAGGCGGCGGACCTCCGTGCCGTCGAGTTCGATCTCGCAGGCCGTCTGGGCCCACCGGGGGTCGTCCGTGGTCACCTGCCACGAGAGGCGTGGCGTAGCGGTGCCGATGCCGAGCGCGGTGTCCCGGTGCTCGAATCGGACAGGGCTGACAGTGACGAGGGGCATGCGGTTCTCCCACTTCCGGTTCTGGTCGTACGGTCGTCGTCGTCCTCACGGCGGCGCGGGCTCAGCCCTTGAGCGCCCCCTTGGTCATGCCGGCCACCATCTGCCGGTTGAAGAAGAGGAACATCACCAGCGGCGGGATGGTGATGAGCAGGATGTCCATGAACAGCAGGTTGTACTGGGTCTCGAACTGGCTCTGGAAGTTGAACAGGGTCAGCTGCACGGTGGCGTTCTGTTCGCCGGGCAGGAAGTAGAGCGGGTTGACGAAGTCGTTGAAGACGCCCACCGACTGCACGACGATCACCGTGATGGTGACCGGGCGCAGCAGCGGGAACACCACCCGGAAGAAGAGCCGCAGCGGCCCGGCGCCGTCGATCACGGCCGACTCGTCGAGCTCGCGCGGCACGGTGGCCAGGAACGCGCGGAAGAGGAGCACGCAGAAGGACAGGTGGAAGGCGACCTCGACCAGGATCAGGCCGAGGAGGGTCTTGAAGAGACCGATGCCCTGCAGCACCCAGATGGTGGGGACCACGGCGGGCGGGATGATCAGGCCGGAGAGCACCAGCAGGTTGACGGGGCCGGTCAGCCGGCCGCGGCGGCGCTGGAGCACGAAGGCCACCATGGCGGCGAGGACCACCATCAGGGTCACGCTCGCCACGGTCAGCACCACGCTGTTGATGAACGCGATGACCAGCAGGTAGTCGCGGGCCTCGATCACCGCGCGCAGGTTCTCGACCAGTTGCCAGTCGGTGGGGAGCGAGAACTCCAGCAGGGCGGCCTCCTGCTGTCCCTTGACCGCCGTCAACACGATGAAGGCGAAGGGCAGCACGAACACCACCGTGAAGGCGAGGATCGCGAAACCGCTGAGCCAGAGGTTGGGGCGTCGGGTGTTCACAGTTCGGTCTCCCTGCGGTTCAGGAACCAGAACAGCGGCACGGCGAGCGCCGAGACCAGCAGGAAGAGCACCACGTTGCCGGCCGTCGACAGGCCGTAGAACCCGGCCTGGTACTGCTTGTAGATGACCGAGGCGATGACGTCCGAGGTGAACCCGGGCCCGCCGCCGGTCATCGCCCAGATCAGGTCGAACGAGCGCAGGCCGCCGATCAGCGAGAGGATGATCACCGTCACGGTCGCCGGCCTGGCCAGCGGCAGCGTGACATGCCGGAAGCGCTCCAGGGCGCTGGCCCCGTCGACCTCGGCCGCCTCGTAGTACTCGCGCGGGATGGAGACCACGCCCGCGATGTAGATCATGGTGGCGAGCCCGACGCCCTTCCACACGTCGACCAGGGCGACCGAGAGCAGGGCCCAGGACGGGTCGGTCAGCCAGGCGGGTCCTTCGACGCCGACCGCGGCGAGCGCCTGGTTGATGGCGCCCTCCGAGGGGTGCATCAGGGCCGTGAAGGTGATGCCGACGCCGATGGTCGACACCAGCACCGGGAAGAACACCACGGAGCGCAGCAGGCCGCGCCCGATGATCTGCGAGGTCAGCAGCACCGCGAGCAGCAGGCCGAGCACGACCTTGAGGCCCGAGGTGACCACGGCGTAGATCAGGGTGTTGGTGAGGCCCTTGACCAGCGCCGGCTCGCGGAAGAACTGGACGAAGTTGTCGAGGCCGATGAACTCGTAGTCGAACAGGGTCCAGCGGGTGAGGCTGAAGAAGAAGGCGGCGGCGGTCGGCAGCAGGAAGAGCGCCGTGTAGACGACCGCGGCCGGCAGGTAGAACCAGTGCGGGTAGCTGCTCTTCGCCCGGCGGCCGGCGCGCACGGGCGCGGGTTTCGGCGGCCGGGTGGCGGGCCGGGTCCCGAGGGTGGTCGTCACGCCGGTCACCAGCCTTCGAGCCCGAGTTGCTGGGCCTGCTTCTCCACGTCGTCGTCGTACAGTCGGGCGCCGGAGGCGGCCGTGCGGATGCCCGAGCCGACCTCGACCGTGATCTGTTCCAGGGCCGGGCCCTTGATCGGCGAGAGGAACTCGAGCGCCGGGCTCACCCGGCCCTCGTCGAAGTACGCCTGGACGTCGGTGACGGAGGTCGGCACGTCGGCCGGCAGCTCGCAGCCGGCCACCAGGTAGGGCCCGGAGGGCGTCTGGCCACGGGTCTGGGCGTCGCACCCCTCGGGGCTGGCGATGAAGGCCAGGAAGCGCAGGGCCGCCTCCCGCTGCTCGCCCTCGGTGGTGTTGGGGATGTACACCCCGCTCGGCGCCCACATGGTCAGCCCGTTGCCGGCCTCGTCGTCCCCGGGGAGCGCGAAGAAGCCGACGTCCTCCGCGGCCTCGGGGACCGCCTCCACCATCGGGGAGATGGCGTTGGTCAGCATCGGGTAGTGCGCGCCGGTCCCCTCGGCGACCATCCGCAGCCCGTCCTCGTAGGTGGCGGCGGCGAAGTCCTCGTTGAGGTAGCCGGCCTCGGCGACCTCCTGGAGGTGCTCGAAGCCCCGGATGGCGGCCGGCGAGGTGGCGAACTTGGCCTCGTTGGCGGTGTACGACTCGGCGAAGTCGGGCTCGGCCGCGGCCACGTTGTGGAAGTCGCCGAGCACGAACAGCTGGGAGGTCCAGGTGTCGCCGTAGGTCTGGATCACCGGCGCGGCCCCGGTCTCGGCGATCGCCGCGTTGTTGGCCATGAACTGCTCCCAGGTGCGCGGCACCTCCAGGCCGAGTTCGGCGTAGACCGTCCGGTTGTAGAGCACGCCACCGCCCATCGCGGAGCCGATCGGCGGCCCGTACACCTCGTCCCCCGCGGTGACCGTGGGCAGGAAGGAGTCGTCGAGGCCCTCGACCCACTCCTCCCCCGTCACCGGCACCAGGTTGCGGTCCGGGTGGATCGCCTGGAAGAGCGATCCGGTGTTGTAGAGGAAGACGTCCGTCATCTCGCCGGTCGCCAGGCGGGTCTTGATCAGGTTGTCGCCGTCGCCGCCGCCCGGCCTGGTCTCCACCTCGACGGTGATGTCCGGGTTGGCGGCGCTGAAGCCCTCCACCAGGGCCTCGGCGAGGGCGACGTCCTCGGGGCCGTTGGGGATGAGGTAGGTGAGGGTGATGCCCTCGCCGTCGCCGCTCGAGCCCAGGTCGCCGGGGCTGCACGCGGACAGGCCCAGCGAGACGACGGTCAGCGCGGCGAGCGCGGTGACGGCGCGGGAAGGTCGCGACGGGGGGCCGGGAAAGGGGACGTTCATGCTCATCGAACCTCTCTGGAACGTGGACTTCGTTGGCCGAGATCCGAGCCGGGCGATGGGGTGCGCGACCAGCCGCTGGCCGCGGTGATCGGTGACGGGTGCCGGGGACGACGTGGCGGGAGTCGTTGCGGGGCGTTCGGTGCCTTTGCGGGACTCGACGCGTCGGTGTGGGGAGGAGGTCGCCGTGGGCGCCGAGGCACCACGGGACCCGACGGGAGCGGGTGACCCGCCGCCGATTGAAACGACTCAATGCGGGTCGAACGCCTCACAGGCTCGCTTCCGGGCGCTCAACCGTCAAGCGACCAGGAGATAACGAAGCGATAAACCGGTCACCGAACGGTGGCGCGCGACGTGCGACGAAGCCGCCCCGAGGGGCGCGCCACGGGCTCCGGGGCCGTCAGGCGGAGGGCGGCGCGGCGGCCTCCTCGTCCCCGTGGGAGACGAAGTCGTCGACCATGCGACGGAAGAGGGTGGCGAGCCGGTGGAGGTCCTCGGGCGACCAGTCGGCGAGCGCCGCCTGCATCCCCTGGCAGCTGACCGCCCTGACCCGCCGCACCGCGGCCCGCCCGGCCTCGGTGAGCTGGACGCGCTGCGCCCGCCGGTCGTCGGGGTCCGGCACCCGCGTGACGAAGCCGGACCGCTCCAGGTGCTGCACCTGGCGGGTGACGTGCGACGCCTCGACGGAGAGCCGGGCCGCCAGCTCCCCCGGGCGCATCGACTCACGCTCGGCCAGCTGCCGCAGCAGCGCCGCGCCCGCGCGGTCGAGCGAGAGCCCGGCCAGCGCCATCAGCCGCTCGTGCTGCCTGGCCCGGTTGGACAGGTAGGCGATGCGGGTGAGCGTGCTCTCGATCTCCACCACGTCGGGCGACACGGCGGGGTCGGCGGGCGATGACGTCGACATATGGCCACTTTACCAGATGATTGCCTAAGTCAAGCAAACCAGATCCGGCGGGGTCACTCCGGGGTTCCCGCCGGCAGGGCGCCGAGCGCCCGGCGGGCCTCCGCGAGGCGCGCGGCGTTCTCCGCCTGGTCGGCGACCCCGGTGGTGTCGCCGCGCAGCAGCCGCTCGGCGTAGTAGACCGCGTTGACGGCGTGGCGGAAGGCCAGCAGCGCCGGCAGGGCCCGGTCGATCTCCTCGGCCGACAGGGGGCCGTGCGTGCGGTAGGCGGCCAGCAGCGGGGCGGCTTCCCGTGGTGTGCCGAGATCCATGACGACCGTGGCCAGGTCGTACAGCCGGGCGCCCCGGCCGGCGGCGCCCCAGTCGATCAGTCCGCAGCGTCCCGTGCGCGGGTGGATCCTGAAGTGTTCGAGGGCCGGGTCGCCGTGTAGCGGACCCCAGTTCAACGTCTCGGGGCGGACGCCGCGCAGCAGGGCGGCGACGTCCTCCAGCGCGGGGCGCAACCAGGGCCACGCGGCCAGCACCTCCGGGTCCGGCGGCTCGGCCAGCGGGTCGAGGGTGGCGCGGGCCTCGCCGGGGTCGACCGGTTCGTCGCCGAGGACCCGGTGCGCGCGGCCGAGGGTGGCCCCGACCAGCGTGAGGTCGCGCTCGTCGGCGGGGTCGGGGATCCGGCCGTCGACCCAGCGCAGCAGCGCGAGCCGGTGGCCGGCGACCGCGACGGTCGACGCCCCGTCGACCGTGGGGACGGCGGCGCCGGACGGCAGGCCGGCGCGCTCCGCGCGGGCGGCGAGACGGAGCCCGAGCAGGAAGCGGTCCTCGGCCGGGCCACGGGGCACGGCCTTGGCGACCAGGCGGGCGGCGGCTGGCACCGCGAGGTGCGGGCCCTCCCCCGCCCACCCGCCCCTGTCGGGCGAGGCGGCGGCCGGGCGCCGCGCGGCACGAGCCGGGCCGTCGCCCGGCGGAAACAGCGGAGTCACCTCCCAGGTGACGGAGTTCATTCCCCCCAGGAGGGGCATGACGGCGACGTTCGTCAGATGCCAGTGGGTGGCGAGAGCGGCGGCGATCTCCGCCGAGGTGGGCAGCGCTTCGGGCATACGGGTGACGCACTCCTGGTTCGGAATCAGCTCGGACCAGCGGTGGTGGCGCGCGACGCGCCACGGAGACGTCACCTCACTCCTCGGAGCCTACCCGCGCGGCGGCCCGCTGCACAGCCGGGCGAAGGTGTGCTCGATAGGCGAGATCGCTTCGCCTCGCACAAGGTGGGTGCCCGGGACCGCACGCTCCGTACCGCGGTGCCGGCTCAAGCTGCGATGTCGGCTTCGGGTTGGAGAGCGGGGCCGAGCAGCAGGCCCCCGTCCAGGACGAATTCCGAGCCCGTGGCGAAAGACGCGTCCTGGGAGGTGATGAAGAGCAACAGGCGGGTGATCTCGGAGGGTTCGGCGAGGCGGGGGATGGCGAAGGGATCGGGCGAGTAGACGTCGGCGATGGCCGGCTGGCCTGCGACGGTGGGTTCGTTGATCAGCGGTGTGGAGACGACGCCGGGGTGGATGGAGTTGACCCGGATGTTGTCCCGCCCCAGTTCCAGCGCGGCCGTCTTGGTCAGCCCCCGCACGGCCCACTTGCTGGCGGTGTAGGGGGCGTAGTAGGCCGTGCCGAGGTGGGCCATGGTCGAGGCGATGTTGACGATGCTTCCGCCACCGCCCCCGCGCATCGACGGAGCCACGGCCCTGATGCCGAGGAACTGGCCGGTGACGTTGACGCTGAAGGCTCGCTCCCAGGTGCGGAGTTCGGTGTGCTCGATGGGCGCCGCCGGGTTCTGGACGCCCGCGTTGTTCACCAGGATGGTGATCGGCCCGAAGCGGCCTTCGACTTCTCGCACCACCGCCGCCCAGTCGTCCTCGCTGGCGACATCCAGGTGAACGGACAGCGCCCGAGGACCGAGCCGAGCAGCGAGATCGCGCCCGGCGTCGTCGTCGCGGCCGGCGATGACGACGTTCGCCCCCTCGGCGTGGTAGCCCTGCACATGGCTGCTGCCCATGCCCCCGCTGCCGCCCGTGACGATGACGGTCTGACCCTCGAAGCGTCCCATGCTGCTTCCTTCCAGGATTACGCTAACGGTGAGTCGAGTGACTCACCTCCCCTCTCAAGGTAAGAGCGGGACCAGAGGTGAGTCAAGTGACTCACCTCGCAGTGAGAGGCATACTGGAGGGCATGACGGCACAGCCTTCGGAATACCACCGGCGCGTGGCGGCGCAGAAGCGGACGTCCATCATCGAGGCGGCCACCAGGCTGTTCCTCGACTCCGGCTACGACGGCACCTCGCTGGCCCGCATCGCCGAGGCGGCCGGGGTGTCGAGGGCGACTCTGTTCAAGCAGTTCCCCACCAAGGCGGCCCTGTTCGAGGCGATCGTCACCGAATACTGGAAGGTCGACGAGGAGGAGGCGCCCCTCCCCGAGCCGGGGAACCTCCGCGCAGGGCTTGAGACCATCGGACGCCGATACGTGGCGCTTCTCACCCAGCCCGGCATGGCCGCCCTCTTCCGCATCGTCATCGCCGAGGTACCGCGCTTCCCGGAGCTCGGCGAGACCCAGTTCAAGCTCGGCAAGATGCCCTACTTCGAATCGGTCCGCCGCTACCTGGCGGCGGAGAACGCCGCTGGTACAGCCCGGCTTGACGACGCGGAGATGGCAGCGACCCAGTTCCTCGGGATGATCTCCACCTACGTGTTCTGGCCGCGGATGCTGCTCGCACGCTGGGAGCCCGCCGACTCCGCCATCGCCAACGCGGTCGACCAGGCGGTGCTGACCATGCTCGCCCGATACGGCGCGCCGGGGTCCCACGGCGCCTGAGACACCGGGTGCCCCACCGAAGCCAAAGGCCGATTGCGGGACCGCCCCTGGGCGGGACCGTCGAGGAGTCGGACGGGATTGCCCACGCCCCGACACGGCAGGGCCGTCCCGGCTCCGGCAGGGAATCCGGCCTGAGCCCGGGCATGTCCCCGGGGCCGCCGCGCGCCCGAGATCTCATTCCCTGTCGGACGTGCGGGTCGGCCCAATGTCTGGCAAGTCGACAGGCTCGCCACCTGCCTGGTCACGGGGGCGGCTCCGCAGTTGGCGCCATGCGTCCTGGACGCGTCGGGCTGAGTGCAGTACGCCCGGGATCTGGTCTAGGACGCCCTTCAGGGTGAAGAAAATAATCGAGATCGCCCCGAGGATGCCCAGGGCCATCAGGGTGAACGCGTCCATCGAACTCGCCGCCTCCTCTATCAGGTGGCCGAGCTGACGTGGCGCAGGCATCATTCAGCTCGGCCACAAATGCTGTGGCTGGAGCTGAGACGCCAAGCGCCGACGCGACACGGGAGTCCCAGAGGCCGGAATAGAATCCGGCAACTAACCGAATTACTCCGGTTGCACACTGGTTGGGTAGCTATCTCTCCGTGAAATCTACTGGCAAGCGCCCGATATAGGCCGGCGCCGGTCGGATGGAGTATCCACTCTCCACCCACGGACTACACCGCGTTTGGGTCTCTGCACATAGGGATGCACAGGTACGCGGAAGGCGCTTTGATACCGGAAACCCGGGCAGTTCGCGCATCCCGGACTTCCAAGCTCTCTGTCGCCAATAGTAGTCGCTCGATCGCAACTACCCAAAATCTGCTGCTCACTTGGGGCGGGTCAGATACCGACGCCCGCGCGCTTGGCCAGCCGGGTCAGGCGGGGGTTGCTGCGCTTGTGAAGGGACGTCAGCACCCGCATCAGCTCCTGGCTCGTCGGGTGCACGGCCGCCATCTCGGGGGCCACGGCCCACGCCGATTCCAGCGACTCCAAGGCGCTGTCCCGGTCCCCCAGCGCGAGCTGCGATCGGCCCAGGTTCATGTACAGGGGACCGACTCGGGTGGACGGCAGCGCCAGGCCGCTCCGAAGCAGGTCCTCGGCGGTGTCCCTGGCCGCCCGGTGCTGCTCCATGTCCGTGGCGGTCGAGACGACGTGCACCGCCGTGTTCTCCGGACCGAAGTGGAGGCCGTGGTCGTCGATGTCCTCGGTGAACTCGTCGGCCACCCGCCACGCTGCCTCGGTGTGCCGCTCGACCGTGGCCTTGTCCTTCAGGCGCCCGGCCAACGTCAGCCCCCGCAGGTGGAGGATGCCGAGCCCGAAGGCACGGTCACGCCCGCGCAGAGTCGACTCCGCCTCCACGACCGCTCGGTCCACCACGGCCAAGCCTCCAGCGAAGTCCCCGGAGTTGAGGAAGGCGCCGGCCTCATCCCGGGCAGCGAGGGTGGTCGCGATCGGGTCGGCCCGTTCGGCTGCCATGCGCTGCTTCATGACCGCCAGCTCGGCAAGGTGCATCCACCGGTGCCGGGCCGCGAGCCAGTACACGATGCTGTACACGTCGGCGACCGATGTCCAGGCCGCCGGCGAACCGACGGCGTGGGCGTGGTTGGTGACCCTGGTCAACGTCCCCGGCAGCTTGGCGAGGACCTGGGACAGCTCGGAGTTGTGCCGGTGCTGGGTCAGGTCGGCCAGCTCGTGCGGCAACTCGCTCGGGGCGGCCGGCGGCGTGTCCGCGATGTCGAACCGCCGGATGGCGAAGTTGAGGCTGGTCAGGTTCTCCTCGGCCGAGCGACCGACCGGCGCCTTCCCCAACAGTTCATCGAGCGTCAGCCCCATGGCTCGGGCGAGCGACGCGGCCACGCCCTGGGTCAGCGCCCGGTCACCCACCTCGATCTTGCTGAGGAGGGACACGGAGATGCCGGCCCGCCGGGCAAGGGCAACCTGCTTCAGGCCACGCTCCTTGCGGAGGTTGGCCACGTTCGTGCCGGGTCCGGGAACCGTGGTGCCACTCATGGTGTGCGTCTTCCCCGTCGACTGTCCTTACCTCCATGGTTCCACCGGTTCGCACCGACCGCCCGGTAGTTGTGCAAGCCGTGTGCAAGTTCGCCGACCAGCACGGTCGTTCACTTTGTGTGTCTGCAAGCACACGACGTGAACAGGGGCCGACCGTGGTGCATCGCCTGATCGAGACCACTGACGAACTGCCGTTCCCCAAACGGACGCTGGTGGAGGACGTGACGACGGGACGCGTCGGGCTCCTGATGGCGGGACTGATCGAGCGCGACAAGCGGAACGACCGGATCACCCGTCGTGTGGCGTTCGTCCGCCCCCGGGGAGGCGGCTACGAGTGGACGACGGACTTCGACAACCTGAAGCCCGTCTCCGGGTCATGACCGGCCTGCCGACCCGGATGGCGGTCAGCATCGAGCCGGGCACGGTCGTCAGGTACGGCGGGCGGTGGCGCACGGTGAAGTCGAAGTCGTTGACGCCGGTCGGACTCGGAGGCTTGGCCGCGATCCTGGTCTGGGAGGACGGCGGGGCTACGAGGGTCCCCTGCTGGTATCACCTCCAGATCTGGCCTGACGAGCCATGACGTTGCCGCTGCGGGTCAGCCGGGACCCTGCCGTGGCGTCGCTCGTTCGGTGGCCTGTGCTCGGTACCGGCCCGGGGTGGTGCCGAACTCCCGTTGGAAGGCGTGGGAGAGCGCGTAGGGGCTGCCGTAGCCGACGCGGTCGGCGATGGTGGCCAGGGTGTCCGGCGTGTTCCGGAGCATGGTGGCGGCGAGGATCAGGCGCCACCAGGTGAGGTAGGCCATGGGAGGGCGGCCGACCAGGGTGGTGAACCGGCGGGCCAGGGTGGGGCGGGAGACGCCGGCCTCCGCCGCCAGGCGGTCGGTGCTCCAGGGGGCACCCGGGTTGGTGTGCAGGGCTCGCAGGGCGGCGGCCGTGACCGGGTCGCCGAGGGCGCCGGGCCAGGCTCCGCCGGTGGTCTCGGCCATCCAGGAGCGGATCATGTAGACGAGGAGCAGGTCGAGCAGGTTCGGGAGGGCGACGCAGGAGCCGGGCCGCCGCTCGTCCAGTTCGCCGGCGAGCAGGTCGATCGCGGCGCGGAGTTCGCGGTGGCCGCCCACTCGGTTGGGCAGGTGGACGACCTCGGGCAGTTCCGTCATGAGCGGGTGCATGCGGCTGCAGTCGAGCCAGTACCTGCCGCAGAGCAGCTCCGTCTCGCCGCGGGCACTCGGCTCCGCGATCCAGTGCTCGAACGGCACCGCCCGCTCCGCGTCGGCCGGGGAGTCGGCGAGTACGTGGCCGGTGCCGTGTGGCAGCAGCACCGCGTCCCCCACGCCGAGCGGCACCGGGGTGCCGCCGTCGGGGAGCAGCCAGCAGTGGCCCTTCAGGACGACGTGGAAGCCCGCGCCGTCGTACGGGTCGAGGCGCACGCCCCAGCTCCCGCTCGTCCGCACCCGGTGGGACCAGGGGTGCCCCAGATGCGCGACGGAGATCGCGTCGCTCACCACGTCCATCGGGACAGGATATCGCCCGTCTATCGGATGAGGCGGATTCGTATCTTGTTGAGCCGGACACGCATTGAGACGCTCGTGGGGCCTTCCTAGGGTCGGGCGGGTGACGAACGAGAGTGTGCGGCGCATGGTGTTGGGGGATGTCGAGGTCATCCGGGTGGTCGAGTGGCACCGGCCGTTCGCGCCGACCTCCGGCATGTTCCCGGGAGCCACCGCCGGCGTCTGGAAGGACAACGAGGACTGGCTGGCGCCCGACCACTGGGAGCCGGACGGCGATGTGGCGGTGCTGGCCCTGCAGACATGGGTGCTGCGCAGTGGTGGGCGGACCGTCCTGGTCGACACGGGAGCGGGAAACGGGCGCGAGCGCCCTGGCATGCCGCCGTTCCACCGGTGTGAGGGCGACTTCCTCGGCCTGCTGGCGAGGGCCGGCGTGCTCCCGGAGGATGTCGACGTGGTGGTCAACACCCACCTCCACGTCGACCACGTCGGCTGGAACACCAGGGCGGCGGACGGGGAGTGGGTGCCGACGTTCCCCAACGCCCGGTACCTGATTCCGGCCGCCGATGACTTCCACTACGGTCCGGGGAACGCCTACGGCGACAACCCACGGGGGGTCGAGCGCCTGGTCTACGAGGACAGCGTGGCGCCCGTCCACCGGGCCGGGCAGGCCGTGCTGTGGGACGGTCGCCACCGCGTCGACGAGAACCTCGTCCTGGAGTCCGCGCCCGGCCACACGCCCGGCTCGGCCGTGCTGCGGCTCGCGTCCGGGAGCGACCGGGCGGTCTTCGTCGGGGATCTGCTGCACAGCCCGGTGCAGATCATCGAGCCCTGCTGCAACAGCAACGCCTGCCTGGCCCCGGAGCAGGCCGTGGCCAGTCGGCGTCGGATTCTCGCGCGGGCCGCCGACGAGCGGGAGTTGCTCGTCCCCGCGCACTTCGGTGGCGCGGGTGCCGTGGAGGTCCGGCGGGCGGGCGACGGGTTCTCCCTCGGACCGTGGGCGGCGGCCGGCCGGGCGGCGGGGCCGGTCACCGACGGCCGTCCAGGCGCAGCAGCACCTTCCCGAAGCCGGCCGCCGGGTCCGCGGCGACGGTGAGGGCCGTGGCCGCGTCCGCCATGGCGAAGCGGTGGCTGACGACCGGGGAGACGTCGAGTCCGTCCCGCATGGCGCGCAGCGCGTCGTCGATCTCCTCGACGAAGCGGTAGGAGCCGATCCAGGTGATCTCCCTGGTGACCAGCTCGCCGAGGGCGGCCGGCGCCGGGGTGCCCGGCAGGTTGCCGACCTGGACCAGGGTGCCGCCGCGCGCGGTGGCGCGCAGGACGGCGCCGAGCGCGGCGGGCGCGCCCGACGCCTCGAACACCACCTCGACGTCCTCGGGGAGGGGTTCGCGCGAGACGTCACGGGTCTCGTCGGCGCCCATGGCGCGGGCGACGGCGAGCCGGGGGGCGGCGAGGTCGGCGGCGACGACGGTGCCGGCGCCGTGGTGGCGGGCGGCGGCGACGACCAGGGCGCCGATCGGTCCGGCGCCGTTGACCAGGACGGTCCTGCCGCACAGCTCGCCGGCCCGCCGCACGGCGTGGATGGCCACGGCCAACGGCTCGGCGAGCGCGCCCTGTTCGGTGCGGACGCCGTCGGGCAGCGGCCGGGCCTGGTGGGCGCGGACCACCCGGTACTCGCTGAACCCGCCGTCGGTGTGCGGTTCGAAGGCGGCCGAGCCGAAGTACCGGACCCTGGCGTGCAGGTTGGTGCGGCCGGCGATCCGGTCGGGCAGCGGCTGGTCGCCGACGGGCTCGGCCGGGTGCACGGTGACCGGCCGGCCGGGGGCGAGCCCGGTGACGCCGGGGCCGAGGGCGGCGATCCGGCCGGCGACCTCGTGGCCGAGCACCATGGGGTGGCTGAGCCGGGCGGTGCCGGAGGCGCCGTGCCTGAAGTACGACACGTCGGAGCCGCAGATCCCACCCCACTCCATGGCGACCAGTACCTCGCCGGGTCCCGGTACCGGGTCCGGTCGTTCGTCGATCCGCAGGTCCCCGGGACCGTGCACGACCACGGCTCTCATACGGCGTCCTCCAGTCGGACGAGGTCACGGCCCCGGGTCTCCGGCGCCAGGAGGGCGGAGACCAGGGTGATGAGCGAGTAGACGACGAGCATTCCGGCGATGGGCCACCAGCTGTCGGTGACGGCGGTGAGCGTGGCGGCGAGCACCGGGCCGATGGCGGTGGCGAGCACGCCGCCGATCTCCTTGGCGACGGCGAGCTGGGTGAACCGGGTGCGGGAGCCGAAGAGTTCGGCCATGGTGACGCTCTCCAGCGAGAACAGGCCGAGCACGCCGAGGTTGAGGGCGACGATCATGCCGAGCATCACCGCGGCGGCGCCGCCGTGGGCGATGAGCAGCAGCAGGGGGAAGGCCAGCGCGGTGGTGAGCAGGGTCAGCGCGATGTACAGGGGGCGGCGGCCGAAGCGGTCGCCGAGCACGCCGATCACCGGCACGGTGAGGAAGCCGAGCAGCGATCCGTAGAGGATGGCGTCGGTGGGCACGGAGCGCTCGAAGTCGAGGTTGGTGGCGATGTAGCCGACCAGGAAGGTCTGGACGAGTCCCGAGTTGCCCGCCTGGCCGAAGCGCAGGCCGAGGGCGAGGAAGAACGCCTTGCCCTTGCGCTGCCGCAGGCCGGCCTCCAGGGTGCCGGTCTCCTCGCGGCGGGCCGTGTCCTCCAGTTCGCCGCGGGTCATGGCGACGCCGTCCACGACGTCGGGGCGCTCCTCGAAGACCGGGCTCTCCTTGAGGCTGCGGCGCAGCCAGACGGCGAAGACCAGCAGCAGGAAGCTGAGCAGGAACGGCAGGCGCCAGCCCCAGGAGAGCAGTTGCTCCTCGCTGAGGACGGCCAGCAGGATGGCCCAGAGCCCGGACGCGGCCAGGGTGCCGGAGTTGGTGCCGAGCGAGACGAGCGAGGCGATGAGGCCGCGGCGGCGGGTCGGCGCGTACTCGGCGAGCATCACGGTGGCGCCGGCGATCTCGGCGCCGGCGCCGAAGCCCTGGACGAGGCGGAGCGCGACCAGCAGCACGGGCGCGAGGATGCCGATGGAGGCGTAGGTGGGCAGGGCGCCGATGAGCGTGGTGGAGACGCCCATCATGACGATGGTGATGACGAGGACCTTCTTGCGGCCTATCCGGTCGCCCATGCGGCCGAAGTAGACGGCGCCGGCGAGGCGGGCGACGTAGCCGACGCCGTAGGTGGCCATGGCGGCGATGAGGCCGATGGCGGGGCTGACGTCGGGGAAGAAGATCTTGTTGAAGACGATGGCCGCCGCCAGCGAGTAGAGCTGGAAGTCCATGAACTCCATGGCGGTGCCGAGCCAGCCGGAGACGGCGGCTCTGGTGAGGTCCTTGGTGGTCCGCCGCACGGGCCCGGTGGGCTCCGTGGTGGTGGTGCTGGTGGTCATCGGGAACTCCGTTGTTCTGTGGCGCTTGCGGGGAGGGGGACGGGGGCGGTCGGGGCGTCAGAGCTCGACGCGTCCGGCGGCGAGCGCGGGCAGCCGGGCCGCGACGGCCGTGGTGAGCGCGGTGTCCTCGGCGAGGTCGGGCGCGCCGATGGTCCGCAGCAGCGCGGCCACGGTGTCGGCGGCCGGCGCGGCGGGGCGCCAGCAGTCGGCGAGGGCGGTGGCGGCCGGGTCGGCGGCCGGCTCGGGCGGGCGGGTGGCGTGCGCCCAGCCGGCGAGTGCCAGTTCGAGGACGGGGGTCGGGGTGCCGGTGGCACGCAGTCGGCGCAGCACGGGCAGCCAGCGCTCCGGCAGCTTGAGTGAGCCGTCGGAGCCGATCTGGCCGAGCCGGTGGCCGACCGCCGGGTTGCGGAAGCGGGTCACCAGGTCGGCGGCGTAGGCCGCGGGGTCCGGGCCTTCGGGGGGCAGGGTGGGGGCCACCTCGGCGCACAGGGCGAGGACCAGGGGTTCTCCCCAGTCGGTGGCCATGGCCTCGTCGATGGTGGTGTGGCCCGCGGCGAGGCCGAGGTAGGCGAGCGCGGAGTGCGAGCCGTTGAGCAGCCGCAGCTTGGTGAGCTGGTGGGGCGCGGGGTCGGGGACGAGGAGGGCGCCGCCGGCCTCCCAGCGGGGGCGGGCGGCGGCGAAGGTGTCCTGGAGGACCCAGGCCAGGTAGGGCTCGCCGGCCACGGCCGCCTCGTCGCGCACGCCGAGCGCGGCGGCCGCGGCGGCGCGGTCGGCGGCGGTGGTGGCGGGCACGATGCGGTCCACGACGGTGGCGGGGAAGGTGACGGCCTCGGCGAGCCGGTCCAGCACGGTCGTGCGGTCGGGCCAGCGGGAGGCGGCGACGAAGTCCCTGACGACGGCGGCGAGCACGGCGCCGTTGTCGGCCATGTTGTCGCAGGAGACGACGGTGATCGGGGCGGCTCCGGCGCGCATCCGGGCGGCGAGTCCGGCGGCGAGCCGGCCGACGACGGTGGTGAGCCGGCCGGTGTCCGGGGCGGCGAGGTCGGCGGCGACGGCGGGGTCCGTGGTGTCGAGCGCGGGGGGCCGGGCGGGGTCGGTGGCGCGGTGGTATCCCCCCTCGGTGACGGTGAGGGTGACGACGGTGACCTCGGGGTCGGCGAGCAGCGCGTCGAGGCGCGCGGCGTCGGGCCGCATGGCGAGCGCCTCGGTGAGCGCGCCGACGACCCGGGGGCCGGCCCCTTCGGGGTGCAGTTCGGTCACCGAGTAGAGGTGGTCCTGGGCGCGCAGGGCGCGCACGGTGTCGAGGGAGCGTGGGGCGACGGCGGCGATGCCCCAGGGCTCGCCGGTGTCCGCGGCGGCCCGCTCGGTGTAGAGGGCCTGGTGGGCGCGGTGGAAGGCGCCGAGCCCGAGGTGGACGACGCGGGTGCGCAGGGCGGCCGGGTCGACGAGGGGGCGGCGTTCCGGCGGGAGCCGGCGCAGGGCGGCGCGGCCGAGCCGGGGCGGTGCGGTGCCGGTCACCAGTCGTGCACCGAGCCGTCGAGGCGCCGCGCGACGGGCAGGTACCGGGCCTGGTAGGGGAAGCGCTCGGCGGCCCTCTCGTCGTACTCGACGCCGAGCCCCGGCTCCTCGGCCGGGTGCAGCATGCCGTCGGCGAAGGTGACGCCGCCGTGGAAGACCTCGGCGGTCTCGGGGGCGTGGCCCATGTACTCCTGGATGCCGAAGTTGGGCACGGCCAGGTCGAGGTGGACGTTGGCGGCGAGGCTGACCGGGGAGAGGTCTGTGGCGCCGTGTGAGCCGGTGCGCACCTGGTAGAGCGCGGCGAGGTCGAAGATGCGGCGCAGGTGGGTGATGCCGCCGGCGTGCACGACGGTGGTGCGCACGTAGTCGACGAGCTGTTCGGTGATGAGGTGCTGGACGTCCCAGACGGAGGTCAGCGCCTCGCCCACGGCGATGGGCGTGGTGGTGTGCTGCCGGATGAGTCGGAACGCCTCCTGGTTCTCGGCGGGGGTCGGGTCCTCCATCCAGAACAGCCGGCAGTCCTCGACGCGCTTGCCGAACTGGGCGGCCTCCAGCGGGGTCAGCCGGTGGTGGACGTCGTGCAGCAGGTGGAAGCCGAAGCCGAACCGGTCGCGGACCGCCTCCAGGTAGGTGGGGGCGAAGCTGAGGTAGGACGGGGTGTCCCAGGGCTGCTCCTCGGGCAGCGCGGTGGCGGCCGGCTCGTAGATGGCGCCCTTGCGGACGCCGTAGGTGCCGCCGACGTCGGGCACGGCGGCCTGGGCGCGCACCGCGCGGTAGCCGAGGTCGAGGTAGCGCTGGACGTCGTCGAGGAGGGCGGGCACGTCGGTGCCGCTGGCGTGCGAGTAGGCCAGGACGCCGTCCCGTGACCGGCCGCCGAGCAGCTGGTAGACGGGCAGTCCGGCGGTCTTGCCCTTGATGTCCCACAGGGCGGTGTCCACGGCGGAGATGGCGGTCATGGTGACGGGGCCGCGCCGCCAGTAGGCGCCCCGGTAGAGGTACTGCCAGATGTCCTCGACGCGGGCCGGGTCGCGGCCGACGAGCAGCGGGACGAGGTGGTCGCGCAGGTAGCTGGCGACGGCGAGTTCGCGCCCGTTGAGGGTGGCGTCGCCGAGTCCGGTGACCCCGTCCGAGGTGGTGATGCGCAGGGTCACGAAGGTGCGCCCCGGGGAGGCGACGAAGACCTCGGCGCGTTCGATCGTACTCACGGCGGCCCTTCTCCTTGCCGGTCGGACAGTGCATGTATACAAGCACCTGTCGCGAAGTGTGGCAATGGTTGTCCTGCCGATACGATGGGGCCCATGGCTCAGACGAACGGGCGGCGGACCTCGCGACGCACCATCTACACCAGGCTGCGCCAGATGGTCCTGACCCTGGAGCTGCCGCCGGGCGCCGCCCTCTCGGAGAACGAGCTGGCGGCCGCGCTCGGGGTGAGCAGGACCCCGGTCCGCGAGAGCCTGATCCTGCTCGCGCAGGAGGGCCTGGTGCAGGTCTTCCCGAAGATCGGGTCCTTCGTCTCCCGCGTCGACCCGACGCAGGTCGCCGACGCGCAGTTCCTGCGGGAGGCGGTCGAGCTGGCCTCGCTCGACGACCTGCCGGAGCCGCTGGACCAGGCGCTGGTCGAGGAGCTGCGCGAGAACGTGGCGCGGCAGCGTCAACCGGGTCTCGGCATCGAGGAGTTCTTCGAGCTGGACGAGGCCTTCCACCAGGGGCTGCTGCGGCTGAGCGGGCACGGCAGCGCCTGGACCACGGTCGCGGCCGCCAAGGGCCACCTGGACCGGGCCAGGCGGTTGGGGCTGCAGGCGACGGCGCCGGCCGTCTTCACCGAGCAGCACGGCGAGATCCTGCGGGCGGTGCTGGCCGGCGACACGGCGCTGGCCCGCACCGCGATGCGTACCCACCTGCGCGCCGTGTTCAGCGACATCGAGAGCATCCGGGCGCACTCCCCGGAGCTGTTCGCCACCGACCCCGCCTCGGTGCCGGTGCGCCGCAACGTCGTCGTCTGGGAGTAGCCGCCGCGTGACACGCCACGGCCCGGCGCCCCGCCGGGATCGGGCGGGGGCCGGGCCGGGCGGCGGGGGTCACTCCCCGGTGGGCGTCAGGTTCATGTACATCTGCGACTGGTCGGGACGGCTCCAGACCGCCGGGAAGGCGTAGAGGTCCTCCTGGCTCGGCCAGCCGTCGAACTTCGCCGCGTGGAACTCGGTGGTGGTGCCGCCGGTGAGGATCGGGATGTACGGCATGTCCTGCTCGATGCGCTGCTGGATCGCGTCGTAGTGCGGCATTCGCGCCGCCGTGTCCTCCGGGTTCAGCTGGGTCAGCGCCGCCACGGCCGCGTCGACCTCGGCGTTGGAGTAGCGCGAGTAGTTGGTGTCGGCACGCTCCCCCACCTCGGCGGTGTTCTCCGTGCCGAAGAAGTAGCTGTAGATGTAGAACGGGTCGGGCGCGGGCCCCGGGTAGAGCGAGTCGATCACCAGCTCGAAGTCGCCGCGGGACCGGGCGTCGGACATCTCGTTCCAGGAGACCTGGGCGACCGTCAGCTCGATGCCGGCCGGCAGCAGCTGCTCCCGCAGCGTCTCGAGCGCGGTGATGTAGTCGGTCCAGCCGGTGACCACGGTCACGGTCAGGGCGAGCGGCTCGCCGTCCCTGGCGTAGACCCCGTCACCCTCGCGCGCGTAGCCGGCGTCGGTGAGGATCTCGTCGACCCGCGCCAGATCGGGCTCCATCGGCACGGTCTCGTTCTCCAGCGCGTCCGAGACATAGGCCGCGTCGCGCTCGGGCAGCGCGAAGCCGGGCGACATCGCGCTCGCCGTGTTCTGGAAGGCCAACTGGTTGAGCTGGGTGCGGTCCATCGCGTAGTAGAGCGCCTGGCGGACGGCCGGGTCGGTCTGCGGCCCGGTGCAGCCGAGGTCCGCGTTGGCGCAGGTGTCGAGGACCATCTGGTTCATGGGCACGGTGATGGCCGAGTAGCCCGGGTAGTCCTGCTCGACATTGGCGATGTCGGGGACCGGGCCGCTGTAGACGTCGATCTGGCCGGCCGCCAGCGCGTCCGTGGTGGCCTGGTTGCCGGCCAGCGCGCGGTACTGGACGTGGGCCAGCTCCGGTTCGCCGCCCCAGTAGTCGGGGTTGGCGTCCAGCGTGAACGCCTGCCCCTTGAAGTCGCCGAGCGTGTAGGGCCCGGTGCCGACCGGCTCCGCGATGGTGTCCGTGTTGGGGTCCTCGATGCCGCTCCAGATGTGCTCGGGCACGATCCAGGTCTTGCCCAGCAGCTGCGGTCCCTCCATGTAGGAGGGTCCCTCGAAGGTGACGACGACGTGGGTCGGGTCGACGACCTCGGTGGTGCCGTGGAAGCCCACCGTGTTGGGCACGGCGTCGGAGGCGATCATGTCGAAGGTGAACTTGACGTCCTCGGCGTCGAACGCCTCGCCGTCCGACCAGGTGGCGCCCTCGCGCAGGGTGATGGACAGCTCGGTGCCGTCCTCGTTCCAAGCGTACTCGGTGCCCAACACGGGCACCGGCTCGGCCCCACTGGCGACGTTGAAGTAGAAGAGCGACTCGAAGATGGTGCCGGGGCCCTCGATCAGGGTCGGCGAGTACGGGTTGAAGTTCCGGATGTAGTCGCCGGTCTGCCCGGCCACCACCAGGGTGTCGGCGGGCGTCGCGCCCCCTCCCCCGCCGCCGTTCCCGCCACCACCGCAACCGGCCACGAGCAGCGCCAGCGCCGTGACGCCGACGGCCAGGGCCGGGACCCGGCGCCGGGGGGCGCGTCGTGACTCGTTCGTTCTGTTCTCTTCCATCGCCTGCCTCATCCTCGGGGCACGGGCTGTCGCCCTGGGAAGGCGAGTGTTAGGCCGGTGAATTAACGAAGTCAATCCCTCGGAAGCGATCAACTCTTGCGCGGGCGATCACCGTTGACGATCGTGGTGCGGTGAGCAGCTTCCAGAACCCGGTCATCGGCGGGTTCCATCCCGACCCGAGCCTGTGCCGCGTGGGCGAGGACTACTACCTCGTCTGTTCGAGCTTCGAGTACTTCCCCGGGGTCCCCCTCTTCCACAGCCGCGACCTGGTGCACTGGCGCCAGCTCGGCAACGTCCTGGACCGCCCGTCGCAGCTGCGGCTGCCGCCCGAGACCGCCGCGTCCGGCGGGATCTACGCGCCCACGCTCCGCCACCACGACGGGCGGTTCTGGATGATCACCACGCTGGTGGCCGGCGGGGGCACCTTCCTGGTCACCGCCGAGCGGCCCGAGGGCCCGTGGTCGGAGCCGGTCTGGGTCGACGTGCCCGGCATCGACCCCGACATCGTCTGGGACGAGGACGGCTCCTGCTGGTGCGCCTACTCGGACGGCGGGATCAGGCTGGCACGGATCGCCCCGGACACCGGCGCGGTGCTCGACGGGCCCTTCGCACTCTGGTCGGGCACCGGGCTGCAGTACCCCGAGGCGCCACACCTGTACCGGATCGGCGACTGGTGGTACCTGCTGATCGCCGAGGGCGGCACCGAGCGCGGGCACGCCGTCTCCGTCGCCCGCGCCCGCTCGCCCCGCGGCCCGTTCGAGCCCGCCCCGGCCAACCCGATCCTGTCGCACTCCGCCACCGACCGGCCGATCCAGTCCACCGGCCACGCCGACCTGGTCACGACGCCAGACGGCGCCTGGTGGATGGCGTTGCTGGCCACCCGGCCACGGGGCCACACCCCCAACTTCCACGTGCTGGGCCGGGAGACCTTCCTGACGCCGGTGCGCTGGGTGGACGGCTGGCCGGTCGTCGGCCCGGTCGAGGAGCGGCACCCGGCCCCCTCCGCACTGCGTCCGCCGGAGCCCGAGCCCGTCAGGGACGACTTCGACGCGCCCGGACTCGCGCCGGTCTGGGTCTCGCCGCGTGAGCGCCGCGCCGGCTCCTGGTCGACGACCGACCGCCCCGGCTGGCTCCGGCTCACCGCCACCGGGGAGACGCTCGACCGCCCCGGGTACACCTTCGTCGGCCGGCGCCAGCAGCACCCGGAGTGCCGGATCAGCGCCCACCTCGACCCCGGCGCGGCCCGGGCCGGCCTCTCCGTGCGGCTCGACGAGGCCCACCACTACGACCTGGAGGTCGCCGACGGCGAGGCGCGGGTCGTCGCCCGCATCGGCCCGCTCAGCCAGTGCGTGGCCCGCCACCCGGTGCCACCCGGGCCGCTCACCCTCGTCGTGGACGTCCGCACCCACGACGTGCTGCCGCCCACCGTCACCGCAGCCGAGCAGCTGACCGGCGAACCGCTCGGGGTGCGGGCCACGGGCCCCGACACCCTCGGCTTCTCGATGCTGCCCGGCGGGGCCACCGAGCCGGTGCGGCTCGCCGAGCTCGACGGGCGCTATCTCTCCACCGAGGTCGCCACCGGCTTCACCGGGCGGGTCGTCGGCATGTACGCCACCCGGGGCAGCGCGGACTTCGACTGGTTCGACTACGAGCCGGCGCCGGGCCGCGCGGAGTGAAGGACCGCCCCGGCCGGCACCCTCGGGTACCGGCCGGGGCGGTGCGGTGTGGTGTCGTGCGGTGCGGTCAGAACCGGGCGCCGACGCTCGCGCCGTTGGACGGGCGCAGGAAGGTGGACGACGGGATCGCGCCGTTCGACTGGCGCGGCCCGGTGATGGTGGCCGGGTCGGTGCTGACGAAGGACCAGCTGCCGCCGAGGTTCCAGGAATTGCCGCTGCCCCCCGAGTTGGAGCCGAGCGACACGTTGGTGCCGTTGGACACCGCGAGGTTGGCGGTCAGGGTGCTGCTCGACCGGCTGAAGTTGAAACCGGTGCCGCCGTTGCGCCAGGCCGTGGAGCGCTCGATCACCAGCCGGCCCGGGTTGCCGTTGTCGATGAAGCCGCCGACCGCGTTGTCCCAGGCGATGCTGTTGCGGGTGACGTGCGCCGCCGGCAGGTCCTCGTCGCCGCCGCCGAGCTTGAAGCCGTTGCCGTCCCCCGTGTAGTCGGGCAGGTTCCAGCGGTTGAAGCCGTTGCCCCAGGCCAGGCTGGACTCGATGGTGATCGGGGAGAGGAACTCCCAGGCGTCGAAACCGTCGTCCGAGTTGTTCCACAGCCGGGCGCCGCGCACCACGTTGCCGCTGCCCGAGCCCTCCTTGATGGCCAGGCCGTCCGCGCTCTCGCCGTTGTTGCGCGGGTCGCGGTTGCCGTAGCTGTCCAGGTTGACGATCTGGTTGTTGCTGGACGCGCCCTGGATGTGCAGCCCGCTCTCGTAGTTGTTCCGGGTGACGAGGCGCTCGAAGAGGTTGTTGTTGGTGTCGAGACCGAATATGCCGTAGGGGCCGTTGATGATCTCCAGGCCGATCAGCCGCCAGTAGTCGCCCTCGATGTGGACGGCGCCGCGCTCCGGGCGCGGGATGCTGCCGTCGACGGGGGCGGGGGTGTGCGGCATGTTCTCGCCGTCGATGACGGCCCGTTCGCCGTTGTACGTGGTGAGGGTGAAGGGCTGGCTCGCGGTGCCGTTCTTGTTCAGCTGGATGTTGGTGCTCGGCGCGTAGGTGCCGGCCCTGAGGTAGATGGTGTCGCCGGCCACGGCCAGGTCGACCGCGCGCTGCACCGTCCGCAGGGGCGCGGCGAGCGTGCCGGCGTTGCTGTCGTTGCCGCTCGGCGACACGTAGAGGGCGGTGGCCTGGACGCCGGGGTCGTCGCCGGCGGCGGCCGCGGCGGTGCCGGGCAGGGCCGCCGCGGCACCCGCCAGCAGGGCGACGGACGCGATCAGGGCTCTCAGTCTCATGCTTCATCTCCGTGGTCGACATGGGCCGTGCTGAAAGCGCTTTCCACGAGCGAGGCGGATGCTAACGGCGGGCCATGCACACGTCAACGCCCTTCGTGCCGCCGGAAGTTGGAGAGCGGTTGCCGACGCCGGGGGTCACGGCGCCGGTTCGGCACGGGATACTGGCTGGTCGGGGAACGCGAATTCGAGGGGCAGTGATGGAGTCACCCGGGTCGGCCGAGGGCCACCGCCAACCGATGAGCAAGGCCGACTACGTCTACGAGGTACTACGCGACGAGATCCGCAACGCCCGCGTCCCCGGCGGCACCCAACTCAAAGCCGCCCACCTCGCCGAACGCCTCGGCGTCTCCATCACACCCGTCCGCGAAGCCCTCCGCCGCCTCGAAAAAGACCGCCTCGTCAGCTACCAAAGCCACCGCGGCGCCACCGTCATCGACCTCACCGACGAAGCACTCATCGAGTTCTACCAAGTCCGCGCCGTCATCGAAGGCCTCGGCGCCCGCCTCGCCGCCACCCGCATCACACCCCAACAACTGGCCCAACTCCGCGCGCTGCACGAACGCATGGTCACCGACGCCGCCAACGGCCGACTGACCGGACTCGGCGAACAGAGCCGCCGACTCCACCTCACCATCGCCGACATCGGCGGCCCCGCCTTCCTCGGCCGCCACGCCCACGCCATCCGCGACAGCTACCCCGTCCCCGCCACCGCCTCCCTCTGGCTCGACCCCCAACAGGCCAACACCCACCTCGCCGAACACCAACGACTCCTCGACGCACTCGAAGCCCACGACCCCGACACCGCAGAACGCGTCATGATCGACCACGTCCGCGCCAGCGGCACCTACCGCGCCCAGGGCTCGGGCTGAACCGCCGCCCATGGCATTCCCGGACGGTGCGGGGCGTGCCAAGCTGTGGGCGTGGCGACCGATCCCATCGCCGGCGAAGGAGCCAGGCGTAATCCGGAGTTGCGGCGGGTGGCCATGCGCCGGCAGGTGTCGGAGGCCGGGTTCGTGCGGGTGGCCGAGTTGGCCAGCCGGTACGGCGTGAGCATCATGACGGTGCACCGGGACCTGGACGAGCTGGCGCGGCGCGGCTTCCTGCACAAGGTGCGCGGCGGCGCCACCTGCGCGCCGACCACCACCTTCCACGGCGACCTGGAGCACCGGATGCGGGCCCAGGTGGAGGCCAAGGAGGCGATCGCCAGGGAGGTGCTGGCGAGCGAGGTGCGGCCGGGCCAGGTGATCGCCCTGGACGACAGCACGACGTCCCTGATGCTGGCCAGGCTGCTGCCGGAGCGGGCGCCGTTGACCGTGGTGACGCACTTCCTGCCGGTGTTGCGGGCGCTGGCCGCGCGGCCCGGCATCGAGTTGGTGGGTCTCGGCGGGCGTTACGACGCGGCGTACGACTCGTTCCTCGGCCAGGCCACGGCCCGGGCGGCCGCCGGGCACTGTCCCGACGTGCTGTTCCTCTCCACGACCGCGGTGGCCCAGGGGGTCTGCCGGATCCAGTCGCGGAACACCATGGTCACCAGGCGGGCGTTGATCGCCTCGGCGGCCCGCAGCGTGGCGCTGATCGACCACAGCAAGTTCGACCGCAGGGCGCCCTACCGGCTGGCGGCGGTGGGCGAGTTGGACCGGGTGGTGGTGGACGCCGGCACCCCCGAGGCGACGGTGCGCGAGCTGCGCGCCAGGGGCGGCCGGATCGACGTGGTGGACGTCGACTGAGGGGCGGGGGCGGGTGTGAAGTTCACCGCTCCAAACCTCCGCCCGGGTCCGGGTTTCCCCGCGCTGAGCTGGGCCTTCGCCCGAACCACCCGGTCTCGTCGGCACGCTGGATGTTAAGAGTTGCGAACTCCCGCGAGCGGCGCGTGTAATACGCCTCACTTCTGGCACGGCCGGAAAGAGGTGGTGCGGCAATGGCGCTGGACGATGCTCCTTTCGACGGTCCCTTCGACGGTCCTTTCGCGGTCTGCGTGGACGCGGGCACGACGGTCATCAAGGCCGTGGTGTTCGACGCGGCCGGGCGCGAGGTGGCGGTGTGCCGCCGGGAGACGGTGGTCGACCATCCGCGGCGCGACCGCGCCGAGCAGGACATGGACGCGGTGTGGCGGGCGGTCGCCGGCGCCGTCCACGAGGCCGTGGCCGCCGCGCCGGGTCGGGTGCGGCTGGTGGCGCTCACCGCGCAGGGCGACGGCGCCTGGCTCGTGGACCGCCACGGGCGGCCGGTGCGGCCCGCGGTGCTGTGGAACGACGCCCGCGCCGCCGACGTGGTGCGGGAGTGGCGCGCGGCCGGGGTGCTGGCCCGCGCCTACCGGAGGAACGGCTCGCTGACCAACGCCGGGCTGCCCAACGCCATCCTGCGGCAGCTCGCCGTGGCGGAGCCGGACGCGCTGGTGACCGCGCACGCGGTGCTCACCTGCGGCGGCTGGCTGTTCCTGCGGCTGACCGGGGTGCTGGGCATCGAGGTGTCCGAGGCGTCGGCGCCCTGGCTGGACATCAAGGCCCGGGCCTACTCGGACGAGCTGCTCGCCACCTACGCGCTGGCCGAACACCGCCGGCTGCTGCCGCCGTTGCTCTCCGGCGCCGAGCAGGTCGGCGAGCTGACCGGCGAGGCGGCGGCCGAACTCGGCCTGCCCGCCGGCACGCCGGTGGTGCTGGCCCCCTACGACGTGGTGGCCACGGCGCTCGGCACCGGCACCACCGCCGCCGGGCAGGCCACCTGCGTGCTGGGCACCACGCTCTGCACCGAGGTGCTGGTCGACGCCCCCGACACGGCGGGCGAACCGTCGGGGCTGACCCTCGCGTTCGGGCCGCGGCGGCCGGTGCTGCGGGCGTTCCCCACGCTGGCCGGCACCGGCGTGCTGGACTGGACCGCCGACCTGCTGGGCCTGCGCGACCTCGGCGAACTGTCCGCGCTGGCCGCCAGGTCGGCGCCCGGCGCCGACGGACTCCGGCTGCTGCCGTACCTGTCGCCCGCCGGGGAGCGGGCGCCGTTCCTCGACCCGGCGGCCAGCGGTCTGGTCACCGGGCTGCTGTTCGCGCACCGCCGCGAGCACCTGGCCCGCGCGGTGTTCGAGGGTCTCGCGCACGTCATCAGGGACTGTCTTGAGGCGGCGCCGCACCGGCCGGTGGAGCTGGCGCTGTGCGGCGGCGGCGCGGCCAGCGAACTGTGGTGCCAGCTGATAGCGGACGTGACCGGCGTGCCGGTGGTCACCACCGAGGACAGCCAGGTGGGTGCCAAGGGCGCGCTGCTGTTCGCGCTCACCGCGCTCGGCGACCACCAGGACCTCGGCGCCGCCGCGGCCGCGCTGGTCAGGCGCGGCCGGCGGCTGGTGCCCGCGGCGGGCACGCGGGAGTTCCACGACCGGGAGCACGCCGAGTTCCTGGCCACCAGGGCGCTGGTCGCCGCCCGCTGGAAGGGGTGGCGGGCCGATGTCTGAGCCGGTGTGGATCGGGGTCGACCTCGGCACGCAGAGCGTCCGGGCGCTGGCCGTCGACGACGCGGGCCACACCGTGGCCGGCGCGGCCCGACCGCTGCGCGGCCACCGCGTGGGGTCACGCCACGAGCAGGACCCGGATGCCTGGTGGACGCTGGCCGCCGACGCGCTGGCCGAGCTGACGGCGGGCCTGGGCGGCCGGCCGGTGGGGGCCGTCGCGGTCTGCGCCACCTCGGGCACCGTGCTGCTGACCGGTCGGGACGGCGTGCCGTTCACTCCGGGGTTGATGTACGACGACGCGCGCGCCGGCACGCTGGCCGCGGCGGCCCAGGAGGCGGGGGCCGAGCTGTGGGCGCGGCTCGGGTACCGGATGCAGCCGTCCTGGGCGTTGCCCAAGCTGCTGTGGTGGCGGGACCGGGGGCTGCTGGCCGACGGGGTGCGGCTCGCCCACCAGCCGGACGTGGTGACGGCGGCGCTGGTCGGCCACCCGGTGGCGAGCGACTCCAGCCATGCGCTGAAGACCGGCTACGACCTGCTCGGGGAGCGCTGGCCGGCCGAGGTGCTCGGGGCGCTCGACGTCGACCCGGCGGTGCTGCCCGAGGTGGTGCGCCCGGGCACGGTGCTCGGCGAGGTCGGCCAGGTGGCGGCGGCGCGCACCGGGCTCCCGGCCGGCACCCCGGTGGTGGCGGGCATGACGGACGGCTGCGCCGCGCAGCTGGCCGCCGGCGCGCTGGGCGTCGGCGAGTGGAACTCGGTGCTCGGCACCACCCTGACGCTCAAGGGGGTGAGCACCGCGCCGCCGCGCGATCCGGGCGGCGCGGTGTACTCGCACCGGGCGCCGCACGGCGACCTGTGGCTGCCGGGCGGCGCGTCGAGCACCGGGGCCGGGGCGGTGCGGGCGCTCTTCCCCGGCGCGGACCTGGACGCGTTGACGGCCCGGGCGGCGCGGGTGCGCTCGGTGCCGACGTGCTATCCGCTGGTCGGTCCCGGCGAGCGGTTCCCCTTCGTGGCACCGGACGCGCGCGGTTTCCTGGGCGACGGGCCGCTCGCGGTCTCCGACGACCAGGACACGGCCTTCGCGGCGGTGTGCCTGGGGGTCGCGCATCTGGAGCGGCTGGCGTTCGAGGTGCTGGCCGGCGCGGGGGCCGACGTGGGCGGGCCGGTGTCGTTCACCGGCGGCGCCACCCGCAACGCGTGGTGGAACCAGCTGCGGTGCGACGTGCTGGGCGTCCCGGTGCGGCTGCCGGCCAACCCCGAGCCGGCGCTCGGCATGGCGGTGCTGGCGGCCGGCGCGCTGGGCGGCGACGTGCCGGGCGCGGCCCGGCGCCTGGTCAGGGTGCGGCACACCCTGGAGCCCGACCCGGCGCGGACCGCGACGCTCACCCCCGGCTACCACGCGCTGGTCGCGGAGTTCGCACGGCGCGGCTGGATCGATGCGCGGTTCGCCCCCGGTGGCGGGTAACCCACAGGACGAGTCAGGCACCGCAGACGAGTCAGGGAGGCAGCGACGTGTCGGAACCCATCCCGGTCCTGGTCGCCGGGGACCACTTCGTGCTCAACCGGCTGCTGGTCGAGGCGTTGCACGACGCCGGCGGCCCGGCGGCGTGGCGGGTGCGGGAGCTGGAACTGCCGTGGCCGCACGTGCCGTTCGGGCCGGTGGCCGAGGTGCGGGAGGCGTCGGGGTCCGAGGAGCAGCTGATCGAGGCGCTGGCCGGGGTCCGGGTGTGCCTGACCCAGATGGCGCCGCTGACCCGGCGGGTGCTGGAGGCCTGCCCCGACCTGGAGCTGTTCGCGGTCTGCCGGGGCGGCCCGGTGAACGCCAACCTGGCGGCGGCCGCCGAGCACGGCGTCACGGTCACCTTCGCGCCGGGCCGCAACGCGGCGTCGACCGCCGAGCACACGGTGGCGCTGATGCTGGCGGCGATGCGCCGGATCCCGCCGGCGCACGAGTCCATGCTGGCCGGCCGGTGGGAGGGCGGCGGCTACGCGTACGAGGCGGCCGGCCTCGAACTCGCCGGCAGCACGGTGGGGTTGGTCGGCGCCGGCGCGGTCGGCGGCCGGGTGGCCGCGGTACTGGTGGCGCTCGGGGCGCGGGTCCTGGTGGCCGACCCCTACGCCGATCCGGCGGCGCTGCCGGCCGGGGTGCGGCTGGTCGGACTCCCGGAGCTGCTCGCCTCGTCCACGGTGGTCTCGCTGCACGCCAGGCTCACCCCGGAGACGGCCGGACTGATCGGCGCCGCCGAACTGGCCGCGATGCCGCGCGGCTCGGTGCTGGTCAACTGCGCGCGCGGCGGGCTGCTCGACTACGCGGCGTTGGCGGCGGCGCTGCGCGAGGGACACCTGTTCGCCGCGGGCCTGGACGTCTACGACGCGGAGCCGCTGCCGCCCGACCACCCGCTGCACGGCGCGCCCGGTCTTGTCATGACCCCGCACCTGGCGGGCGCCAGCCGGGCGGTGGCCGAACGCGCCGCGCGGATGGTCGCCGCGGAGGCGCTGCGCTGGCTCAACGGCGAACCGCCGCTGCACGCGGCGGCGCTGCCGCGTTCGTCCGACCCGGGCCGCGCGGGAGCCGACCGATGAGCGCCGCCGGCCGCCGGCCGGCGGTGAAGCCGCTGACGGGGCGCGCCGTGCCGCACGCGGCGTACCGCCGCGCTCGACCGGCACTGCTCGGCACACGCCGGTGGGCCGACGGATGCGCGCCGCCGGACCGCGCGGTCACCCCGCGGGGCCACATGCCACCCACGCGCCGAACGCGGAGCGGCGCGGCGACCGCGCGGCGTGCGGCGAACGCCGGCGGGCCACCGCCCCGGCTCCGAGCGATACGCGGCGAAGTCGCGAACGCGTGCCCGGCGCCGCTCGGCCCAGGAGGGTGGGCGGGCACCGCCCCGCCACGGCCGGCGGGGCGCGGCGCGGACGACGGCGGACAGCCGCCGCTCGGGGGACGCACCACCCGGCTCACGGTCGACGCCCGCCGGCCCGGCCACCGCGCGGCCCCGCGCCCGGCGGGCAACGCGGCCGCGAGCGGCCCGCCGCCGCTGGCGTGGCGCCCCGCGGTAGGCAGCGGCCGGCGGTTGTTCGTGGTTCGGCCGCGCGGCAAGCGTGTGGTTCGGCCGCGCGGCAAGCGGCAGGCGGTGGTCCCGTGAGCGCGCGGTTGTTGTTGATGCGGCACGCGGAGACCGTCTGGCACCGGGACAACCGGTACGCCGGCGCGCGCAGCGATCCGGATCTGAGCGAGGCGGGGTGGCGGCAGGTGGCGGCGTTGGCGAACGCGGCGCCGGCCGAGGGCGTCACCGCGGTGGTCAGTTCGCCACTGCGGCGCGCGCTGCGCACCGCCCGCCCCGCGGCCGACGCGCTCGGTCTTCCGGTGCGGGTGATGTCCGGGCTGCGCGAGGTCGACTTCGGCGCCCTGGAGGGCCGCACCAGGGCCGAGGCCGACCCGGCGCTGGTGCGCGCGTTCGTCGCCGATCCGGTGGCGCACCCGTTCCCCGGCGCCGAGCCGCCGGAGCTCGCCGCGCGCCGGGCCACGGCCGCGCTGCGCGAGATCGGCGCGCGGCACCCGGAGGACACGGTCCTCGTGGTCGCGCACAGCACGGTGCTGCGGCTCGCGCTGTGCGCGCTGCTCGGTCTGGAACTCGGCTCGTACCGCCGGGTCTTCCCCCGGTTCGAGAACGTCGCGGTCACCGAGGTCCGGCTGCCGGCCGAGCCCGGTCTGCCGGCCGCGTTGCTGTCGCTCAACCGTCCCGTCCTCGGGCGGTGAGCCCGACCTTCCCCCACTCCCCCATGCCTCCCGCTCGGAAAGGACCGTCGTGCGCAGACTCGTTTCCCTCACCGCCGCCGCCCTGCTGGCCCTGACAGTCGCGACCGCCTGCACGACCGAGGAGGGTGGCGGTGGCGGCGGCGGGAACGGCGACGGCGGCGGCGCCAAGATCGCCTTTCTCATGCCGGACATCGCCTCGACCCGCTACGAGCTGTACGACAGCCCGCTGTTCGAGGCCCGGATGGCCGAGCTGTGCGCCGACTGCGAGGTGATCTACAACAACGCCAACGCGGACGCCTCCCGCCAGCAGCAGCAGGCCAACTCGGCGCTCGCGCAGGGCGTGGACGTGATCGTGATCGACCCGGTGGACTCGACGGCGGCGGCCAGCATCGTGAACGCGGCCCGCTCCCAGGGGGTTCCGGTGATCGCCTACGACCGGCCGATCCTGGAGACGCCGCCGGACTACTACATCTCGTTCGACAACGAGGCGATCGGCGAACGGATCGGCCAGTCGCTGGTCGACCATCTGCGGGAGACCGGCGCCGAGGGCGGCCTGCTGCAGGTCAACGGCTCGCCCACGGACGCCGCCGCGGGCCTGATCAAGCAGGGCATCCACAACGCGATCGACGACAGCGGCTTCGAGCTGCTCGCCGAGTACGACACGCCCGACTGGCAGCCGTCCGACGCCCAGGAGTGGGTGAGCGGCCAGATCACCAGGTTCGGCGAGGAGATCGCCGGCGTGGTGGCGGCCAACGACGGCACGGGCGGCGGCGCGATCGCCGCGTTCCGGGCGGCCGGCGTCGAGGTGCCGCCGGTGACCGGCAACGACTTCGAGGTGGCGGCGGCCCAACGGATCGTGGCCGGCGACCAGTTCAACACGATCTCCAAGCCGATCGCGATCGTCGCGGAGGCGGCGGCCGAGGTGGCCCACCAGTTCGCGTCGGGCGAGGAACCCGAGGGCGAGACCACCCTGTTCGACACGCCGGCGCAGCTCTTCGAGCCGACCGTGGTGACGTTGGACAACCTGGCCGAGGTGCTCGCGGAGTCGGAGCAGATCGAGGTGTCCGAGGTGTGCACGGCCGAGTACGCGGACGCCTGCGCCGCGGCCGGCCTGGGCTGAGCGGGGTCGACGATGGCAGCCAACGCTTCCCCTCCCGCGCTGTCGCTGCGCGGCATCAGCAAGAACTTCGGCGCGGTCGCCGCGCTCACCAAGGTGGACCTGGACGTGGCGCCCGGCGAGGTGGTGGCCGTGGTCGGGGACAACGGCGCCGGCAAGTCGACGCTGGTGAAGGTGTTGGCCGGGGTGCACCGGGCGGACTCGGGGCGGATCGCGTTCGGCGACGCGGAGGTGACGATCGCGAGCCCGGCCGACGCGCACGCGCTGGGCGTGGCCACCGTCTTCCAGGACCTGGCGCTCTGCGAGAACCTGGACGTCGTCGAGAACCTGTTCCTGGGCCGGGAGTTGCGGCGCGGTCGGCTCGACGAGGTCACCATGGAGCTCAGGTCGTGGGAGCTGCTGCGCCAGCTGTCGGCGCGCATCCCCTCGGTGCGGGTGCCGGTGGCGGCGCTGTCCGGCGGGCAGCGGCAGACGGTGGCCATCGCCCGCTCGCTGCTCGGCGACCCCCGGATCATCGTGCTCGACGAGCCGACGGCGGCGCTGGGCGTGGCGCAGACCGCCGAGGTGCTCAACCTCATCGAGCGGCTCAGGGACCGCGGCCTCGGGGTGGTCATGATCAGTCACAACCTGGCGGACGTGCGCGCGGTGGCCGACCGGGTGGCGGTGCTGCGTCTCGGCCGCAACAACGGGTTCTTCGGGGTGGCCGAGGTGTCCGACGAGGAGATCGTCGCGGCGATCATCGGCGCGTCCGACAACGTGGTGACGCGCCGAGCGGGGCGTGGGAAGGGCGTGGGTGATGAGTGACCTGAAGGCCGCCAGGGACGCGGCGCCGCTCGACCTCCTCGACGAGCGGCTGCGCCGGGGCGAGGGCCCGCGGGCGGCGCTGGCGGTGATCGTCGAGCGGATCCGCGGCGGCGATCTGGGGGCGCTGCCCATCGTGCTCGGTCTCGTGGTGATCTGGACGGTGTTCCAGTCGCTCAACTCGGCCTTCCTCTCCAGCGCCAACCTGGTGAACCTGCTGATGGAGAGCGTGCCGGTGGGCGTGATCGCGCTGGGCGTGGTGTGCGTGCTGCTGGTGGGGCAGATCGACCTGTCGGTCGGCTCGGTCAGCGGCCTGTCCGCGGCGCTGACGGCCGTGACCTTCGTCGAGGCCGGCTGGCCGATGCCGCTGGCCATGGCGACGGCGATCGGCACCGGGGCGGCGATCGGCTGGGTGTACGCGACGATGGTGACCCGGCTCGGGGTGCCGAGCTTCGTCGCCACGCTGGCGGGGCTGCTCAGCTTCCTCGGGGTGCAGCTCTACCTGCTGGGCGACACCGGGGCGATCAACCTGCCGTACGACTCGGGTCTGGTGCGGTTCGCCCAACTGACGTTCGTGCCGGCCTGGTTCTCGTACGTGCTGGTGGTGGTCGCGGCGGCCTGGCTGTTCGTCACCGGCCACGCGCTGGCGCGGGCGCGGCGGCGGGCCGGGCTCTCGGCGCGGTCGACGCCGCTGCTGGTGGTGCGCAGCGCCGCGGTGCTGGCCGGTCTCGGCTTCGCCGCCTGGTACCTGAACGAGGCCAGGGGCGTGGGGTGGATGTTCGTCTGCTTCGTGGGTCTGGTGCTGGCGGCGCACTACGCGCTCACCAGGACGAGTTGGGGGCGCTCGCTGTTCGCGGTCGGCGGCAACGCGGAGGCGGCGCGGCGGGCCGGGATCAACGTCCGGCGCGCCTACACCACGGCGTTCGTGCTGTGCTCGTCGCTGGCCGCGCTCGGCGGGCTGCTCGCCGCGTCCCGGCTGGCGGCGGCCAACCAGGCGAGCGGGGCCGGCGACGTGAACCTCAACGCGATCGCGGCGGCGGTGATCGGCGGCACCAGCCTGTTCGGCGGCCGGGGCGGCGCGTTCTCGGCGCTGCTCGGCATCCTGGTGATCCAGTCGATCTCCAACGGCCTGACCCTGCTGGACCTGGACTCGTCGTTCCGCTTCATCGTGACCGGTCTGGTGCTGGCGCTGGCCGTGACCCTCGACTCGGCGGCCCGCCGCTCGCGGGCCGCCCACGGCATGGCCTAGCGGGCCTGGCGGTCGGGCCGGGTCAGGGCGCGGTCCACTTCTGGGCGGGGTTGCCCGAGCAGTTGGCGATCTGGAGCGGGGTGCCGTTGGAGGTGTTGGCGTTGGCGACGTCCAGGCAGCGGTCGGCGACGACGTTGACGATGTCGCCGGCGGCGCGTTCGATGCGCCACCGCTGGATGGCCTGGGTGGGGTCGCAGGTGGCCAGCACCACGCGGGTGCCGTCGGCGGTGGCGCCGCCGGCGAGGCTGAGGCAGTGGCCCTGGACGCGCAGGGTGCCGTCGGAGGCGACGGTCCACTGCTGGCGCTCGGTGCCGTTGCAGTCCCAGAGGTGCAGTTCGGTGCCGGGTGCCGGGTCGTAGGTGTTGGACTCGGCGCACTTCTCGGCGAGGCCGCGGATCAGGCCGGTGGGCCCGGTGACCCGGACGGGCTGGTTCTGCTCTGCCGGCTCGTCGTCCTGCTGGGCCGGCGGCTCGGCGGGCTCCTCGTCGGCCGGCGGCTCGGCGGGCTCCTCCTCGGGCTCCTCGGCCGGGGGCTCCTCGTCGGCCGGCGGGGGCGGCGCCTGCTCCTCGGTCTCCTCCGCCGGTTCCTCTTCCTCCTCCTCTTCGGGCTCCGGCTCCTCGGTCTCCTCGGCCGGCTCGTCGACCAGCGGTTCGGCCGGCTGCTCGCTCTCGGGCGCCGGCGCGGCGACGGGCTCCTGCTCGCCGTTGTCGAGCCGGGCGGCGACGGTGGTGGCGCCCGCGATGACGGCGACCGCGGCGGCCGTGCCACCCAGGGTGGTCCAGACCCGGCGACCGGGCACGAGCCCCCGGCTGGCGCGCGCCGGTTTGCTCGCGAACGTGTGGGAAAAGCGGGGAGATGGCACCGGTTCCTCCGTTGGCGGGGCACGGGGCACGATCGGGGAAGGGTCAACAGCCTAGCCAGCGCCGGCCGTTGACCGCAGCCTGGGTGCCGTGCAAACGGTGAAGATGCCGGGTGGATCGAAACGGTTCCCGCCGGGCGCCGGGTCAGACGTTGACGCCGTGGTCGGCGGCGATGCCGCGCAGCCCGGAGGCGTAGCCCTGTCCGACGGCGCGGAACCGCCATTCGGCGGCGTGCCGGTAGAGCTCGCCGAAGACCATGGCCGTCTCGCCCGACGCGTCCTCGGTCAGGTCGTAGCGGGCCAGCTCGCCGCCGTCCGCCTGGTCGACCACGCGGATGAAGGCGCGGGTGACCTGCCCGAAGCTCTGCCGCCTGGCGTCGGCGTCGTAGATGGAGACGGCGAAGACCACCCGGTGGACCTCGGGCGGGAGCGCCGCGAGGTCCACCATGATCTCCTCCTGGTCGCCGCCGGCTCCCCCGCCGCCGCTGCCGCCGACGAGTTCGTCTCCCATGTGGGTGACGGATCCCTCGGGGCTCTTGAGGTTGTTGAAGAAGACGAAGTGTCGGTCGCTGGGGACCCGGCCGCGCGCGTCGACCAGCAGCGCGCTGGCGTCCAGGTCGAAGTCCGCGCCGGTGGTCGTGCGCGCCTGCCAGCCCAGGCCGACGGTCACGGCCGTCAGGTTCGGGGCCTGCTCGGTCAGCGAGACGTTGCCGCCCTTGGACAGCGACACACCCACGTCGATCAACTCCTGAGGCTCGGGGACGGACCGCATCGAAATCTACATCACTGTAGAAATCTACCGAGCGATACCGGACGCACTGGTCAACATGCACAGCGACACGCGCCGGACGCCCGACACTCTGATCAGCCTTACCAGCGATCGATGACGGCTCTTGCCCGACTCGGGCGTGCCGCGGTGTCATTCTGTACAGCGATCCCTCTGGTGGAGGAGGCCCGACCGTGAGCATCGATGTGACCCTCACCAGCCAGGAGCGGCTGGCCCGGCTCGACGCCGACCAGCTGCGGCAGCTGGTCGGCCTGGTGGAGTACGACGCGGCGCGCGACCCGTTCCCCCTCACCGGGTGGGACGCGGTGGTCTGGTCCGTGGGCAACGCCACCCAGGCGGCCCTCTTCCACCAGCTGGTGTTCGGCATGGAGCTGGTGGCCTACTCGGGCCCGGAGACCGGCAACCGCGACCACCACGCCTATGTGCTGCGCTCCGGCGCGGTCCGCTTCGTGCTCAAGGGCGGCGTCGACCCGGCCAGCCCGCTGCTCGACCACCACCGCGCGCACGGCGACGGGGTGGTCGACATCGCGCTCGAGGTGCCGGACGTCGACCGCTGCGTGGCCCACGCCAGGGCGCAGGGCGCCACCGTCCTGGAGGAGCCGCACGACCTGACCGACGAGCACGGCACCGTCCGCCTCGCGGCCATCGCCGCCTACGGCGAGACCCGGCACAGCCTGGTGGACCGCTCCCGGTACTCCGGCCCCTACCTGCCCGGCTACGTCAGCCGCGCCTCGACCCGCGTCCGTGCGGCCGACGAGCCCCGGCGGATCTTCCAGGCGCTCGACCACGTCGTGGGCAACGTGGAGCTCGGCCGGATGGACGAGTGGGTGGACTTCTACCGCCGCGTCATGGGCTTCACCAACATGGCCGAGTTCGTCGGCGAGGACATCGCCACCGAGTACTCGGCCCTGATGAGCAAGGTGGTGGCGAGCGGCAACCACCGGGTCAAGTTCCCGCTCAACGAGCCGGCGGTCGGCCGGAAACGCTCGCAGATCGACGAGTACCTGGACTTCTACACCAGCCCGGGCGTGCAGCACCTGGCGCTGGCCACCTCGGACATCATCGCCACCGTGGACACCCTGCGGCAGCGCGGCATCGAGTTCCTCGCCACCCCCGACTCCTACTACTCCGACCCCGAACTGCGGGCCCGCATCGGGGAGGTGCGGGTGCCCATCGAGGAGCTGCGCTCGCGGGGCATCCTGGTCGACCGGGACGAGGACGGCTACCTGCTGCAGATCTTCACCAAGCCGCTCGGCGACCGGCCCACGGTGTTCTTCGAGTTCATCGAGCGGCACGGCTCACTCGGCTTCGGCATCGGCAACTTCAAGGCGCTCTTCGAGGCCATCGAGCGCGAGCAGGCGAAGCGGGGCAACTTCTGAGCGCGCGGCCGGGGCCGGCGACCCCGGACCGCGCGCGGGCCTGGCCCGAGGTGGACCCCGGGCACCCCTTCGGGCTGGGCACGCTGCCCTACGGCAGCTTCACCGCGCCCGGCTCGCCCGACCCGCGCGTCGGGGTGGCGGTCGGCGACCTGGTGCTCGACCTGACGGCGGCGGCGCGGGCCCTGCTGCCGGCGGACGCCGCCCTGTTCGCCGCCGGCACCCTGGACGGGCTGCTGGCCGCCGGGCCGGCCACCTGGGCCAGGGTCCGCGCCGCGATCACCGGGTGGCTGACCGACGAGCGGCACCGGCCGGTCCTCGAACCGCTGCTGGTGCCGACCGAGTTCACCACGCCGCGGCTGCCGTTCACCGTCGCCGACTACACCGACTTCTACGCCAGCGAGGAGCACGCCACCAACCTGGGCCGGTTGTTCCGTCCGGACGGCGCGCCGCTCACCCCCAACTGGAAGCACCTGCCCGTCGGTTACCACGGCCGCGCGGGCACCGTGGTGGTCTCCGGCACGCCCGTGGTCCGCCCCAGCGGCGCGCGCCGCGCCCCGGACGGCGAGATCGTCTTCGGCCCCACCGCCCGACTGGACTTCGAGGCCGAGGTCGGCTTCGTGGTCGGCGCCCCGTCGACGCCAGGACGGCCGGTGCCGCTCGCCGAGGCCGACCGGCACCTCTTCGGCGTCTGCCTCGTCAACGACTGGTCGGCCAGGGACATCCAGTCCTTCGAGTACGTGCCGCTCGGCCCCTTCCTCGGCAAGTCCTTCGCCACCTCCGTCTCGCCCTGGGTGGTGCCGCTCGCGGCGCTGCGCCACGCCCGCGTCGCGCCGCCGCCGCGCGACCCGCGGCCGCTGCCCTATCTCGACGACGCCGGGGCCGAGCCGTGGGGGCTCGACCTGGAGCTGACCGTGACGCTCAACGGCCACCAGATCTCCCGGCCGCCGTTCGCCGGCGTGTACTGGACGGCGGCCCAGCAGCTGGCCCACCTCACCGTCAACGGCGCGCCGCTGCGCACCGGCGACCTGTTCGCCTCGGGCACCGTCAGCGGCCCCCGGCGGGAGCAGCGCGGCTCGCTGATCGAGCTCACCTGGAACGGCGCGGAGCCGCTGGTGCTGCCCGACGGCGGCGAGCGCGCCTTCCTCCTGGACGGCGACGAGGTGACGATCGGCGGCACGGCCCCCGGCCCTGACGGCGGCCGGATCTGGCTCGGCGAGGTGCGCGGCCGGGTGCGGGCGGCGGCCCCCGGCTGACCGCCGCCGCCGGGTTCCGGGATCATGGCCCGGACACGACAGGCGACCCCGAGAGGGCACCCCCATGAACGGACCCGGCGGCACCGACCAGCGGCTGCGGCGGCGACTCGGTCTCCTCGACGCGGTGGTGATCGGGCTCGGTTCGATGATCGGGGCCGGCGTCTTCACCGCGCTGGCCCCGGCCGCCGGGGCCGCCGGCGGCGCGCTGCCGCTCGCCCTCGCCCTGGCCGCGCTGGTCGCCTACTGCAACGCCACCTCCTCGGCCCGGCTGGCCACGCGCTACCCGGCCTCGGGCGGCACCTACGTCTACGGCAGGGAGCGGCTCGGCGACTTCTGGGGCTACCTCGCCGGCTGGGGCTTCGTGGTGGGCAAGACCGCGTCCTGCGCGGCGATGGCGCTCACGGTCGGCGCCTACGCGTGGCCGGGACAGGCGCACGCGGTGGCGGTCGCGGCCGTGGTGGCGCTCACCGCGGTGAACTACGGCGGGGTGCGCAAGTCGGCCTGGCTCACCCGGCTGATCGTGGCCGTGGTGCTCGCGGTGCTGGCCGCCGTGGTGGTGGCCGCCCTCACCTCGGACCGGGCGGACCTGGGCCGGATCGACCTGGCGGCCGGCTGGACGGACGCCGGGCCCGAAGGACTGCTGCGGGCCGCCGGGCTGCTGTTCTTCGCCTTCGCCGGCTACGCGCGGATCGCCACCCTGGGCGAGGAGGTGCGCGAGCCGGCGCGCACCATCCCGCGGGCCATCTCGCTGGCGCTGGGCATCGCGCTCGTGGTGTACGCGGCGGTGGCGCTGGCCGCCCTGGCGGTGCTGGGGGCCGGCGGCCTGGCCGGCGCCGCCGCCCCGCTGGCCGACACGGTGCGGGCCGCCGGGGTGCCGGAGATGGCGCCCGTGGTCCGGGTGGGCGCCGTGGTGGCCGCCCTGGGTTCGCTGCTGGCGCTGATCCTCGGCGTCTCCCGCACCACGCTGGCGATGGCCCGCGACCGGCACCTGCCGCACCCGCTCGCCGCGGTGCATCCGCGGTTCGGGGTGCCGCACCGGGCGGAGCTCGCGGTCGGCGCGGTGGCGGCGGTGGTCGCGGCGACGGTGGACGTGCGGGGCGCGATCGGCTTCTCCTCCTTCGCGGTGCTGGTCTACTACGCGATCGCCAACGCCAGCGCCTGGACGCTCCCCTCGCCCGAGGGCCGGCGGCGCCGGGTGGTCCCGGCCGTCGGCCTGCTCGGCTGCCTCGCCCTGGCCCTGGCGCTGCCGCTCACCTCGGTGCTCGCCGGGGCCCTGGTGCTGGCGGTCGGCGCGGCCGCCTATGCCGTCCGCCGCCGGGGCGCGGCGCCAACCGGCCGCTGACCAGGAAACAGTTCACGTCGGGTTCCGGAAACTCACCCTGCCCGATGGCCCGTTGGCGGCCCGACTCTGCAACGAATCGCGCCCGAAGGCTTGACGAAGACCAAGGCCAGGGCGACGCTGATCAGCGCGACACCCCCAGAAACCATTTCCGGAAACGTTTCGAAGGGCCGGAAGATTCTCGGGGTCACAGGCTCAAGTCGGTCCGCTGACCGGAGGACGCCGTGCCCAGCAGCCGCTTCCCCACGCACCCCCACCAACCGTCCAGACGACGCACCCTCGGGCTGCTGCTCGCGCTGGCCGCGGCCGGCCCGGCGGCGACCACCGCCTGCTCCCGGTCGGGCTCCGAGCGGTCAGGATCCGGGTCCGTCACGCTCCGGTTCTGGGCCTGGGCCGACATCGGCCAGGCCGTGGACCTGTGGAACCGCACCCACCCGGACGTGCACGTCGAACTCTCCACGCCCGCGGGACAGGTGAGCATCTTCCAACGGCTCTCCTCGGCCATGGTGGCCGGCACCGGCGCGCCCGACCTGGTCCAGGTCGACTACAACAACCTGACCACGCTGGCCGTCGCCGGCTACCTGGAGGACATCACCGACCGGGCGGCCGGGTTCGAACCCGAGTTCCTGCCGGCCGCCTGGCAGCAGGTGCTGATCGACGACCGGCTCTGGGCCGTCCCCCAGGACATCGGCCCGATGGCCATGTACTACCGCCAGGACGTCTTCGACGCGCACGGGCTCGCCGTCCCCCGCACCTGGGACGAGTTCCGCGACACCGCGGCCCGGCTGCGCGCCGCCGACCGCACCCGCTACCTGACCGCCTACCCGGCCGGCGACGCCTTCTGGTTCGCCTCGCTCGCCGCGGCCCGCGGCGCCCGGTGGTTCAGCACCGAGAACGACAGCTGGCACGTCGGCATCGACGACGCGCCGACCGTCGAGACCGCCGACTTCTGGACCGAGTTGCTCGCCGAGGACCTGGTGACGACGAGCCAGCACTGGAACCCGGCCTGGCACAGCGCGCTCCAGGACGGCACCCTGGCCGCCTGGCTCGGCCCGGCCTGGGGCGTCGGGACCCTCGCCGCCTACCCGCCCACCGACCCCGAGGGCTCCTGGGGAGTGGCGCCGCTCCCGAGCGTCGACGCGGACCGGCCGACCTCCGGGTTCTGGGGCGGCTCGTCCACCGCCGTCGTCGCCGGCAGCCCGCACGCCGCGGCCGCCGTCGAGTTCGCCGCCTGGCTCAACACCGACCCCGACGCCGCCGACCTGCTCGTCGACCCCGAGCACGCCGCGCTCTTCCCCGCCTCCCTGGCGGGCCAGGCCCGCCCCGCGGTCTCCCGGCCCCAGGAGGCGGTCGGCGGGCGCCCGATCGACGGCGTCTTCCGCGCGGCGGCCGCCACCACCCGCACCATGACCTGGGGCCCGACCATGGACCAGGTCCGCGACGACTTCATCGACGCGGCGGCCGCCGCGCTCAGCGAGGGACGGCCGTTGCGCGACGCGCTGCACAGCACCCAGCGCGGCACCGTGGCCGCCCTGGAGCAGAAGGGGTTGAGCGTGACCGCATGAGCATCGCCACCCGTCCCACGCGTCCGGCCGGGGCCGCGCGGCGCCGCGCTCGGGCCGGCCGGCTCGGCCGGCAGACCCGCCACGGCTGGGCCTTCCTCGCCCCGTTCCTGGCCCTCTTCCTGCTCTTCGAGGCCATCCCGATCGGCTACGCGCTGGTGCAGAGCCTGCGCGAGAAGCAGTGGTCGGGGCTCGGCCTCGGCGGCCCCGTCGAGCGCTTCGCCGGCCTCGCCAACTACCGCCGGGTCCTGGAGGACTCCGAGGTCGTCGGCGGCGTGCTGCGGATGTTCCTCTACGGCGTCGTGCAGGTGCCGGTGATGCTGCTGCTGGCCCTCGCCATGGCGCTGCTCTTCGACGCCGGGGTCACCCGTGGCCGGCGCTTCTTCCAGTTCTCCGCCTTCCTGCCGCACGCCGTCCCCGGCGTGGTGGCGGCCGTGCTCTGGGCCTACCTGTACGTGCCGGGCATCAGCCCGGTCGTCGGCCTGCTCCAGGACGTGAACATCGAGGTGGACTTCCTCGGCCCGGACACGGTGCTGTGGTCCATCGCCAACATCGCCACCTGGCAGTGGACCGGCTACAACATGCTGATCATCTTCGCCGCGCTCCAGGCGCTGCCCAGGGAGCTGTTCGAGGCGGCCCGGGTGGACGGCGCGAGCGGCTGGGGCATCGCCTGGCGGATCAAGATCCCGCTGGTGCGCCCCTCGCTGGTGCTGACCGCGCTGTTCTCCGTGATCGGCACCCTCCAGTTGTTCGCCGAGCCGATGGTGGTGCGCTCGATGACCGCCCACGTCACCGCCACCTACACGCCCAACATGGCCGGCTACGCGCAGGCCTTCGGGCTCAACGACCCCAACTACGCCGCCGCCATCGCCGTCAGCCTGGCCGTCGTCGCGTTCGGGCTCAGCTACGGCCTGATGCGGGCCGCCCAGCGGGGGGTGGACTCGTGAGGACCTCCGCCCCGCGCCGGCTGTTCCCGGCCGGTCTCGGTCTGCTCTTCCTGCTCGCGCTGACCGCCTACTTCCTGTTCCCGCTCAGCTGGTTGGTGGTCTCCGCCACCAAGGACACCGCCGAGCTCGGCTCCACCAACGGCTTCTGGTTCGCGGACGCCGGCTTCGTCGGCGGCTTCGTCGACAACCTCCGCACCCTCTTCGCGGAGGAGGACGGCCGGTTCTCCCGCTGGCTGTTCAACTCGGCGGTCTACGCCGGCTTCGGGGCGCTCGGCTCCACCGTGATCGCGGCCTTCGCCGGCTACGCGCTGGCGATCTTCCGGTTCCGCGGCCGGGACGCGGTCTTCGCCGGGATACTCGGCGGGGTGCTGATCCCGGGCACGGTGCTGGCCCTGCCGCTGTTCCTGCTGGTGAGCACGATGAACCTGGTCGACACCTACTGGGCCGTCCTGCTGCCGGTGCTGGCCAACCCCTTCGGGGTCTACCTCTGCCGCGTCTACAGCGCGGCGGCCGTGCCGGACGAGGTGATCGAGGCGGCCCGCATCGACGGCGCGGGCGAGCTGCGGATCTTCCTCACCATCGCCTCCCGGATGCTCAGCCCGGCGCTGGTGACGGTCTACCTGTTCTCGTTCGTCTCCATCTGGAACAACTTCTTCCTCCCGCTGGTGATGCTCACCGACCGCGACCTGTGGCCGGTCACGCTCGGCCTCTACGGCTGGCAGCAACAGGCCATGTCCACACCCGAGTTCACCACGCTGGTGATCGCCGGCTCGCTCGTCTCCACGCTGCCGCTGCTGGTGGTGTTCTTCGCCATGCAGCGCTACTGGCGGGCCGGACTGACCGTCGGCGCGCTCAAGGCCTGAGCCCGCCGCAACCCGAGACCCGCGGAAGGACCTCCATGACATCCCCCGACCCGGCCGACTCCCGCGACCGGATGCGGCGGCTGCGCGCCCGCCTCGGCACCCTCGCCTTCGGCGGCGACTACAACCCGGAGCAGTGGCCTGAGGAGACCTGGCAGGAGGACGTGCGGCTGATGCGCGAAGCCGGGGTCAACCTGGTCAGCGTCGGCGTCTTCTCCTGGGGCCGGCTCGAACCGCGGCCCGGCGTCCACCGCTTCGACTGGCTGGACCGGCTGCTCGACCTGCTGGCGGAGCACGGGGTGGCCGTGAACCTGGCGACACCCACCGCCGCCCCGCCGGCCTGGCTGGCCCACGAGCACCCCGAGACGCTGCCGGTGGACGCCGACGGGCAGCGGGTGGCGTTCGGCGCCCGCCAGCACTACTGCCCCTCCTCGCCGGTGTTCCGGCACCACGCGGCGGACATCACGCGGCGCCTCGCCGAGCGTTACGCGGGGCATCCGGCGCTCGCCATGTGGCACATCGGCAACGAGTACCCGGGGCTCGCCTACTGCCACTGCGAGGTGTCGGCCGCCCACTTCCGGCGCTGGCTGGCCGAGCGCTACGGCACCGTGGACGCGCTCAACGAGGCCTGGGGCACCGCCTTCTGGGGCCAGCACTACGACAGCTTCGACTGGATCGGCACCCCGCGGAACCGGCTGCTCGGCGGCCCCAACCCGGCGCACCGCCTGGACTTCGTCCGGTTCTCCGGGGACGCGTCGCTGGCCTGCTTCGCCGCCGAGCGCGACATCGTGCGCGGGTACACCCCGGACCTGCCGGTGGGCACCAACTTCATGGGCGGCTTCAAGAACCTGGACTACTGGCGGTGGGCCGCCGAGGAGGACGTGGTGGCCATCGACGTCTACCCCAACTCCTGGGACCCGGAGGGTCAGATCCACTCCGCCTACAACTTCGACCTGATGCGGTCGCTGCGCGGCGGCGAGCCCTGGCTGCTGATGGAGTCGGCGACCGGGCCCAACGTCCAGCGGCGCCGTAACTCGGCGCGCCCGGCGGGCCAGTTGCGGCCCCGCTCGCTCCAGGCGGTGGCGCGCGGGGCCGACTCGGTGATGTTCTTCCAGTGGCGGGAGTCCCGGGTGGGCGCCGAACGCTTCCACTCGGCGATGCTGCCGCACGGCGGCACCCGCACCCGGGTGTGGCGCGAGGTGCGCGAGCTCGGCAACGAACTGCCGCGCCTGGCCGGCCTGGCCGGCGGGCGGGCGGCGGCGGCCGAGACGGCGGTGGTGTGGGACTGGGAGAGCTGGTGGGCCGTCGAACTGCCCGGGCACCCCTCGGTCGACCTCGACTTCAGGGAGCGGGTGTTGGCGCACTACCGGCCGCTGTGGCACGCCAACGTCCCCGTCGACTTCGTCCCGCCGCGCGCCGACCTGAGCGGCTACCGCCTGCTGGTGGTGCCCAGCCTCTACCTGGTGGACGACGCGGGCGCGCGGAACCTGACGGACTTCGTGCGGGACGGCGGCCACCTGGTGATGTCGTACTTCAGCGGCATCGTCGACGAACACGACCGGGTCAGGGCGGGCGGCCACCCGGGCGCCTTCCGCGAGCTGCTCGGCCTGCTGGTCGAGGAGTTCAGCCCGCTGCAACCCGGGGAGACGCGCGGCCTGAGCCACGCCGGCCGGCCGGGCGTCGCCGGCGAGTGGCAGGACGTGATCCTGCTGGACGGCGCGGAGTCGCTGGCCGAGTACACCGAGGGCGAGTACCGGGGCCGCCCCGCCGTCACCCGACACCGCTTCGGCACCGGCTCCGCCACCTACCTGGGCACCTCGCCCGATCCCGCCACGATGAGCGCCCTGCTGCTGGACGCGGCCCGACGCGCGGGCGTCACCCCGGTGCTGGACACCCCGGAGGGCGTGGAGGCGGTCCGGCGCCGGGCCGGGGACGGCGGGGACCACCTGTTCCTGCTCAACCACACGGACCGCCCCCAGGAGGTGACACTGCCGGCCGGCACCGGCCCCGACCTGCTGGGCGGCCCCCCGCCCGAGGGCGACCGCCTGCGGCTCACCCCCTACCAGGTCGCGGTGCTCCCGGAGGCCGCCGACCGGTAGCCGACCGGCCGGCGGTGTCAGATGCCCTGCCAGGCCGGCTTGTTGGCCCAGGCGTGCCGGTAGTAGTCCAGGTTGGCGAGCCGGCTCGCCGCCGGCTCGTCGACGATGACGGTGGCGTGGGGGTGGAGTTGGACGGCCGAGGCGGGGTGGCTGGCGGTGAGCGGGCCCTCGACGGCGGCGGCGATGGCCGGTGCCTTGGACGCGCCGAAGGCGAGCAGCAGCAGGTGGCGGGCGCGCAGGATGGTGCCCAGGCCCTGGGTGACGCAGTGCAGCGGCACCTCGTCGGGCGTGGTGAAGAACCGGGCGTTGTCGCGGCGGGTGCGCTCGGTGAGGGTCTTGACGCGGGTGCGGGAGGCGAACGAGGAGCCGGGCTCGTTGAAGCCGAGGTGCCCGTCGGTGCCGATGCCGAGCAGTTGGACGTCGACGCCGCCGGCGGCCTCGATGGCCCGCTCGTACTCCTCGCCCGCGGTCCTGGCCCGTTCCGGGTCGCCGTCCGGCACGTGGACCAGGCGCGGGTCGAGCCCGAGCGGTCCGGTGACCTCACGGGCGACGTAGGAGCGGTAGCTCTGGGGATGGTCGGCGGGCAGGCCGACGTACTCGTCGAGGGCGAAGGCCCCGACCCGGCTGACGTCCCGCCGCTCGCGGCCGATCAGCTCGGCGAGCGCCCGGTAGACGGGCAGCGGGGTGGAGCCGGTGGCGAGGCCGAGCACGGCGTCGGGTCGCGTGTCGAGGGCCGCGAGCACGGCGCGGGCCGCGAGTTCGCCGCCGGCGGCCGCGTCGGACACGATGACGACCTCTGTCATGGGATTTCCGTTCTGCGTCTCTCGTTGTTCAGGTCTCGTCCACGGTGCGGTAGTGGACTGCGGCGTAGGTGTTGCGCAACGCCGCCATGGAGGCGTCGTACGAGGTTTGCGCCACTCCCGTGAAAAGACAGTCGACGACCATGAGTTGAGCGATCCTGCTGCCCAGCGCCCCGGAGCGGAACCGGGTCTCCCGGGCGGCGGTCGTGAGCACCACGTCGGCCACCTCGCCCAGCGGGGAGCGCCCGTGGTTGGTGATGGCGACGGTCGACGCGCCCGCCTGGCGGGCGATGGTGACGAACTCGACGGTGTCGATGGTGGTTCCGGAGTGCGAGATGGCGATGGCGACGCATGTGTCGTCCAGGGTGGCCGCGGCCGTCCTGGCGGCGTGCGGATCGCGCCAGTTGAGCGCGGTGCGGCCGATGCGTACCAGCTTGTGCTGGAGGTCGAGGCTGACGAACGAGCTGGCGCCGACGCCGAACCCGTCGACCCGGCGGGCGCCGGCGACCAGGCGCACGGCCCGGGCGAGCGCCGTCCGGTCGAGGGCGTTCATGGTGTCGGATATCGAGAGCGTCTCGTTGAGCGCCACCTTGGAGACGATCTCGTCCAGGGTGTCGTCGCGGTCGATGTCGCCGGAGACGGCCGGGAGTTCGGCGTGGGCGAGCTTCTCGCGGGTGGCCTCGCGGGCGACGTCGATCCGCAGGTCCCGGTAGTGTGCGTAGCCGATGCGGCGGCAGAAGCGGACCACGGAGGTCGGCGAGGTGCCGCAGCGCTCGGCGAGGTCGGCCATGGAGAGCAGCGCCGAGTCGGCCGGGCTGTCGAGGATCGCCTGGGCGACGCGCCGCTCGGAGGGCCGCAGGGACGGGAGCGCGGCGCGCATCCGCACCAACACCGTTCGGGAATCGGGTCGTTCAGTGGCCTCGTCGCGCACGCTCGCTCCTTCCGTTCCGACGCCCGTAACCGTGCGTCGGCTCACGGTAGCGGCCGGAGCCCAACTCCGGTTGCCCAGCGGGGAACATATTTACACCATGGAACCGATGAAGGTAAGTTTCTGCCAGCCCCGCTTCGCAGGCGCCTTGGTGTCACGCTCCGAACGTCGTCTCCACCCCACGCGCGGCTGAGTACCACCCCACAGCTTTGAGGAAGCTCATGTCACACAGAAAGCGGATAGGCCGCGGCACGCTGGCGACGCTGAGCGGGGCCACGGCGCTCTCGCTCGTGCTCGTCGGATGCTCGGACTCCGGCTCGTCCGACGGCGCCGCGCCCACCGGGGGCGGCGACCTGGTCATCGGCGTGACCTCGGACCCCGACACGCTTTTCCCCTGGAAGGCCACCCAGTTCCAGGCGGTGAACGTGCTGCAGAACATCTACGGCACGCTGACGGAGCTGGACTCCGACATGTCGGTGGTGCCCGGTCTCGCCGAGGAGTGGGAGACCTCGGAAGACGGCCTCAGCCTCACCTTCCACCTGCGTTCCGGCGTCACGTTCCAGGACGGCAGCGCCATGGACTCCGAGGACGTGGTGTTCTCGCTGGAGAGCATCATGGCCGAGGAGACGGCGGCCGTGGCCGCCGCCTCGCTGGCGGCGGTGGAGTCGGTCGAGGCGCCGGACGAGACGACGGTGGTGCTCGAACTCGCCAGCCCGGACGCCTCGCTGCCGGCCAACCTCGCCTCGGTCAACATGGCGATCCTCTCCTCGGACGACACCGAGGAGGAGCTGAACAGCCAGCCCAACGGCACCGGCCCCTTCACCTTCGACAACCGGGTGTCGAGCCAGTCCGTCACGCTGGTCAGGAACGAGGAGTTCTGGGGCTACCCGGCGGCGCTGGCCAGCGTCGAGTTCCGGGTGATCCCCGACGAGTCGGCCATCGTCTCCGCGCTCCAGTCGGGCAACGTGCAGATGTCCGTCTTCGACGACCCGCTGGTCGCGCAGACCGCCGAGACCGGCGAGGTCACGGTGGAGGCCACCGCGCAGCTCAGCTACCACGCCCTGATGCTGAACGCGAGCCGCGGCGACCTGGCCGACCGCAACGTGCGGCTCGCCATCCAGTGCGCCATCGACCGGCAGGAGGTGCTGGACACGGCCGCCCTCGGCGAGGGTGAGGTCACCGGACCGATCACCTCCCCGGCCTACCGCTCCGACCCGCAGGCGCGTCCCTGCCCCGAGCGCGACCTGGGCCAGGCGGAGCAGTACCTGGCCGACGCGGGCCTCTCGGAGGTCACGATCAACGCCATCGTCTCGCAGGGCGAGTACGCCACCTCCGTCAACGAGGCGCAGAACCTCCAGGCCCAGCTCGCCGAGGCCGGGATCACCCTGGAGCTGGAGGTGCTGGAGTCCGGCGCCTACGTGGACCGCTGGGTGGCCGGCGACTTCGACGCCGCGGTCGCGCTCAACGGCGGCAACCCCGACCCGCACGGCATGTACGGCCGGTACTTCACCAGCGACGGCAACCTGAACCCGGTGGCCGGCTACAGCTCCCCCGAGCTCGACGACCTGTTCGCCCGGGGCCGGGCCGTCGAGGACCCGGACGAGCGCCGCGAGATCTACCGCCAGATCTCGGAGCACCTGGAGGAGAACGCCGCCTGGATCTGGCTGTTCACCAGCTACAGCTACACGGCGACGACCTCGTCGGTGCAGGGCTTCACACCGATGCCCAACGGCTCGCTGCGGTTCCTCCGCACGACGGCCCTCACCTCCTAGTCCGCGCCCACGCGGCGGGAAAGTCTGCGCAACCATGCTCCGCACCCTGATCCACCATCCGGTCATCCGGCGCGCCGTCGCCTCCCTGGCGACCCTGCTGGGCGTCGCCGTGTTCGTCTTCGTCCTGCTGCGCGCCATCCCCGGCGACCAGATCACCGCGGCCCTCGGCACCGAGGCCGCCGCGCTCACGCCCCAGCAGCGAAGCGAGCTGGAGGCCTACTACGGCATCGACCAGCCGCTCGTGCTGCAGTTCTTCTCCTGGCTCGGCAACCTGCTGACCGGCAACCTCGGTTACTCCACCCGCTCCCAGGAGAGCGTGCTCGACCTCACCCTGGCGGCGCTGCCGATCACCTTCGAGCTGGCGGTCCTCGCCATCCTGCTGGCGCTGCTCATCGGCGTGCCGCTGGGCATGCTCTCGGCGTCCAGGCCGGACTCGCCGCGCGACGCCGCCGGGCAGCTGGTCGGCCTCGCCGGCCTGTCCATCCCGGCCTTCCTGCTGGCCACCACCCTGCTCTCGGTGCTGGCCTCCTCCTTCGGCTTCAACCCCAACGGCAAGGCGTTCGTGCCGCTCTTCGAGGATCCGGCGCTCAACCTCCAGCAGATGCTGCTGCCCTCGCTCGTGTTGGGCTTCGGCATCGCCGCGCCGATCATGCGCACCACCCGCACCGCGGTGCTGGAGGTGCGGTCGCACGACTTCGTCCGCACCGCGCGGGCCAAGGGCGTCGGGGCGCGGCGGCTCCAGGTCCGGCACGTGCTGGGCAACGCGCTGGTGCCGATCGTCACCATGGTCGGGCTCCAGTTCGGCTACCTGCTGGGCGGGGCCGTGGTGGTGGAGCAGGTGTTCTCGGTGCCCGGAATCGGGCGGCAGGTGCTGCTCGGCATCCAGCAGAAGGACTACGCGCTGGTGCAGTCCACGGTGCTGGTGATCGCCGCGGCGTTCGTCCTCGTCAACCTGCTGACCGACCTGGCCTACCGGCTGATCGACCCGAGGGTGCGTGCCGCATGACCGACCTCGCGCGAACCGCGCCCCTCGCGGTGCCGACCACCCGCCGGGCGGGCCGGCTGCGGGCCGTGCTGCGCAGCCCGAGCGGCGTGATCGGCCTGGTGCTCGTCGTGCTGCTCGCCGTCGCCGGGCTGCTGTCGTTCACCGGGCTGCTGCCGCACGACCCGGTGGCCCAGGACCCGCCGAACCGGCTGCTCTCGCCCTCCGGCGACCACCTCTTCGGCACCGACCAGTTCGGCCGCGACGTGTTCTCGCGGGTCGCCGCGGGGGTCGGCAACTCGGTGCTGATCTCGGTCGTCGCGGTGGCGCTGGCCACGGTGGTGGGCACCGTCGGCGGCCTGGTCTCCGGCTTCTTCCGGGGCTTCGCCGACACGGCGATCGGCGGCCTGACCAACGTGCTGTTCGCCTTCCCGCCGCTGCTGCTCGCGCTGGCGCTGGCCTCCGTCTTCGACCGCAACTGGTTCACCATCGCGGTCGCCATCGCCGTCGTCTACGCGCCGATCTTCGTCCGCGTCACCCGCGGCCCGGTGCTGTCGCTGCGCGAGATCGAGTACGTCAAGGCCGCCACCAGCACGGGGCAGGGCCGGATCGCGATCCTGCTGCGGCACGTGCTGCCCAACATCGGGTCCATCGTGATCGTGCAGGTCACGCTCTCGCTCTCCTGGGCGGTGCTCACCGAGGCGTCCCTGAGCTTCCTCGGCCTCGGCGCACCGCCGCCCGCCCCGTCGCTCGGCTCGATGATCTTCGAGGCGCGCACGCTGGTGGAGATCGCCCCCTGGACGATGATCGCCCCGGGTGTCACCGTCGTGCTGCTGGTCGTCGGCCTCAACCTGTTGGGCGACGGCCTGCGCGACGCGCTCGACCCCCGCAACCGAGGAGGACGCGCCCGATGAGGGTTCTTGGCATGATCTCCGGCACCTCGCACGACGGGATCGACGTGGCGCTGGTGGACTTCACCCTGACCGGCGACACGCTGCGCGGCGCCGTCGCGCACACCGCGAGCACCCCCTACCCGGCGGAGCTGCGCAAGCGGCTGGCGGCCGCGCTGCCGCCGGCCGCCACCAGCCTGGCCGAGGTGTGCGAGCTCGACACCCTGATCGGGCAGGAGTTCGCGGCCGCGGCGGCGGCCAGCGTCGAGGCGGCCGGGCCGGTCGACCTGGTCGTGTCGCACGGCCAGACGGTCTACCACTGGGTGTCGGGTGGGGAGGCCCTCGGCACCCTGCAGATCGGGCAGCCCGCCTGGATCGCCGAGCGCACCGGCGTGCCGGTCCTGTCCGACGTGCGGATCCGCGACATCACGGCCGGCGGCCACGGCGCGCCGCTCGTCTCCTACCTGGACGGGCTGCTGCTCGCCGGGCTGGGCGGCACCCCGGCCGCGCTCAACCTCGGCGGCATCGCCAACATGACGGTGCTGCGCGGCCCTTCCGACCTGTACGCCTACGACATCGGCCCGGCCAACGCGCTGATCGACGCGGTGGTCGCCGCGCGCGGCCTGCACCCGGCCGGCTACGACGAGGACGGCCGGATCGCCGCCTCGGGCACGGTGGACCAGCGGCTGCTCGCCGTCCTGCTCGAGGACCCCTACTACCGGCTCGCGCCGCCGAAGAGCACCGGCAAGGAGCACTTCCACGGCGACTACCCGGCGCGCGCCGTGGCCTCGGCCGGCGTCGAGGTGTCCTCGGCCGACCTGGTCGCCACCCTCACCGAGCTGACGGTCCGCACGGTCGCCCGCGACGTGCTGGCCGCCGGCGTCGACACCCTGGTGGCCTCCGGCGGCGGCTGCCGCAACCCGGTGCTGATGGACGGCCTGCGGGCCGCGCTGCCGGGGGTTCGGGTGCTGCCCTCCGACGAGTTCGGCGCCCCGGCCGACGACAAGGAGGCCATCGCCTTCGCCCTGATCGGCTGGTGCACCGCGCACGGCCTGCCGGGCTCGGCCCCCGCCGGCACCGGCGCGCGGGCGCCGCGCGTGCTCGGCAGCCTCACCCCGGGCGCCGGACCGCTGTCCCTGCCGACGCCGCTGGCCGCGCCACCGAAGGCGCTGACGCTGAGCACGCCATGACCCCGGCGATCCGCGAGACCGGCGAGATCCGGCCCGCCACAGCCGCCGACCTGGACGGCGTCGTCTCGGTCTTCCTCGGCTGCTGGCGGGAGAGCTATCCGGCGGTGCTACCGCCGGAGGTGGTGGCCGCGATGACCGAGGAGCGAGCCACCGCGCTGTGGCGCTCCGCGCCCGGCGAGCTGCGGGTCGCCACGGCGGACTCCGGCGAGATCCTCGGCGTCACGCGGTGGGCGACAGACGGTCAGATCCACTCGCTCTACGTCGCCCCGAGCGCGCAGGGCCTCGGGCTCGGCGCCGCCCTGCTGCGGGCCGCCACCGAGGCGATGCGCTCGGCCGGCGCCCGCGATGCCCACCTGTGGGCGTTCCGCGCCAACGAGCCGGCGCTCGCCTTCTACCGGCGCCAGGGCTGGCACGAGGACGGCACCACGCGCGTCCAGGCCGAGTTCGGCGAACCGGAGGTTCGCCTGACGCGGGCGCTGGCCGCGCGGGAGGCCCGGTGAATGCGCTGCTGCTCGCCGCGGAGCGGCTCGTCGGTCGGGCGCCGCAGGCGAACACCGCCCCGCCGACCGGGGTGGTGCTCGCGTTGCGCGCTCCCGGGCTCGTGCTCGACGCCGTGGCCGGCACGCGCTCGCCCGACGGCGCGCCGATGACGGCAGCGACCCACCACGACCTGGCGTCGGTGACCAAGATCGTGGCCACCACCACGGCGCTGATCCGGCTCGTCTCGGACCGGCTCGTCGGGCTCGACGAGCCGGTGCGCCGGTTCGTGCCGGCGTTCGCCGGCGGCGGCAAGGACGCGGTCACCGTGCGGGACCTGCTGCTGCACCGTGGCGGGCTCTGGGAGTGGTGGCCGCTGTACGTGGCCGCGCGGGGCGACCGGGACGCGGCGCTGCGGCACGCCGCCGGGCTGCCGTTGCGCTACCCGCCGGGGCGTGAACGCCACTACTCGGACCTCGGGTTCATGCTGCTCGGCCAGGTGGTCGAGGCGGCGGCCGGGCAACGGCTCGACGCCGCCGTGCGGGCGCTGGTGACGGAGCCGCTCGGCCTGGCGGCCACCCGTTACGGCCGCCCCGCCGGCGACGAGGTCGCCACCAGCGCCCGGGGCGACGACGTCGAGATGGCCATGCTGGACACCGGCCACCCCTATCCGGTGCCGCACCGCGCCGCCGACTTCGGCCGCTGGCGGCGGGGCCCGATCAGCGGCGAGCCGAACGACGGCAACGCGCACCACGCGCTCGGCGGCGTCTCGGGCCACGCCGGCCTGTTCGCGCCGCCGGCCGACCTGGTCGGGTTCGCGACCGCGCTGGCCGACCACGCCGAGCACGACCGGCTGTGGCGTCCCGAGGTGGTCGAGGAGTTCTTCGCGCCGGGCCCCGACCCGGGCCAGTCGCTCGGCTTCCGACGCTATGAGCTGGCCGTCGGCGCCGAGACGGTCACGCTGCTCGGCCACCCGGGGTTCACCGGCTGCGCGGTCGGCTTCGTGCCCGGCCGCGGCATCGCGCTGGCGCTGGCCGGCTGCCGGCTGCTGGCCGCCGGGCCGCCGGTGCCGACCGACGCCCTGTGGGCGGCGGCCCGCGCCGCCGCCGGCGAAGTCCTGACGTCCGCTTCGAACCACCCCGCACCACCGCGCGACCCGCGCACCAGCACGCGAAACAGGTGACCATGCATACCGCACCCCCCGTCCTGTCCATCCGCGACCTCTCCGTCTCCTTCCGCACGGGCGGCGTCGAGGTGCCGGCGGTCAGGGGCGTCTCGCTCGACGTCGCGGCCGGCCAGACCGTCGCCGTGGTCGGCGAGTCCGGGTCGGGCAAGTCGACGACCGCGGCGGCCGTCAACCGGCTGCTGCCGCCCGGTGGCCGCGTCACGGGCGGCCGGGTCCTCTTCGAGGGCCGGGACCTGGCGGAGCTGAGCGAACGCGAGATGGTCGGCGTGCGTGGCGCGGGCATCGGCCTGGTGCCGCAGGACCCGATGACCAACCTGAACCCGCTGATGCGGATCGGCGACCAGATAGCCGAGGCCCTGGTGGTGCACGGCCGTGCCACGGGGAAGGCGGCGCGGGCCCGGGTCGTCGAGCTGCTGGAGCTGGTCGGCATCCCGGAGCCGGCCCGCAGGGCCGACCAGTACCCGCACGAGTTCTCCGGCGGCATGCGGCAGCGCGCCCTGATCGCCATGGGCCTGGCCTGCCGGCCGAGGCTGCTGATCGCCGACGAGCCGACCTCGGCGCTCGACGTCACCGTGCAGCGCCGGATCCTGGACCAACTGGACGCGCTCACCGAGGAGATGGGCACCAGCGTGGTGCTCATCACGCACGATCTCGGTCTTGCCGCCGAGCGGGCCGACACCGTCGCGGTGATGTACCGGGGCGAGATCGTGGAGTACGGGGAGGCGGCGCGGATCCTGGCCGCCCCGGGCCACGAGTACACCCGGCGGCTGCTCGACGCGGCGCCCAGCCTCTCCTCCACCTCGCTGGTCAAGGCCGCGGGGCCCACGGCCGAGCCGCGCGACCTGGTGGAGGTGCGGGAGTTGACCAAGGAGTTCCCGGTGCGCGGCGGGCGCGGTGCGGCGGATCGTTTCACCGCCGTCGACCGGGTCGGCTTCACCATCCCGCGCGGCCAGACGGTGTCGATCGTCGGCGAGTCGGGCTCGGGCAAGTCGACCACGGCCAACCTGCTGCTGGGTCTGGAACGACCGACCTCGGGCCAGGTGCTCTTCGAGGGCACCGACGTGGCGGGGCTCGGCCGCCGGGAGCTGTTCGCCTTCCGGCGCCGGGTGCAGCCGGTCTTCCAGAACCCGTACGCCTCGCTCGACCCGCGCTACACCGTGGCCCGGTCCGTCGCCGAGCCGCTGCGGGTGCACCGGATCGGCACCGCGAGGGAGCGGGAGCGGCGGGTGGCCGAGTTGCTGGACCAGGTGGCGCTGCCGGCCGACATGGCCGACCGGCTGCCGCACGAGCTGTCGGGCGGCCAGCGGCAGCGGGTGGCGATCGCCCGTGCCCTGGCGCTCTCCCCCGACCTGGTGGTGCTCGACGAGGCGGTCTCGGCGCTCGACGTGCTGGTGCAGGCGCAGATCCTGGAGCTGCTCGCGGAGCTCCAGCGCGAGCTGGGGCTCAGCTACCTGTTCATCAGCCACGACCTGGCCGTGGTGCGGATGATCTCGCACCAGGTGCACGTGATGCGGGAGGGGCGGATCGTGGAGAGCGGCACCCCGGACCGGCTCTTCGCGGCGCCGGAGTCCCCGTACACCCGCGAGCTGCTGGCCGCGATCCCCGGGGCCGGACTGGCCGCCGCCTAGCCGCCGCCCGGCCGTCGCCCGCCGGAAAACGGGGTGCGGCGGGCCGGCGTCGCTGGCATTCTTGGCCCTCGCGTCCGTCGTGGGAAGGGGAGCCGATGAGCACCGGGCAGAGCGGGTCACACGGGGTCGAGGCGCTGTTCGCGAGCGGACGGCTGATCGCGATCCCGCGCCGCGCGGCGCGGCGTCAGCAGCTCCTGGAGCATCTGGCGGACACCCTGTTCGAGCCGGACCGCTCCTACGACGAGCGCGAGGTCAACGACGCGCTGCGCCGCGTGCACGACGACTGTGCGGCCCTGCGCCGCTACCTGGTCGACGACGGCTGGCTGACCCGCAGCCCCGACGGTCGCCACTACCTGCTGACGCCGGTGCCGCAGAGCGCCTGACGGGCCCCGGCAGGCCCGTCAGCTCTTGGTCGCGCCGGCCGTGAGGCCGGCCACCAGGTAGCGCTGGCCGAGCACCGCGGCCAGCACCACCGGCACCGACATCAGGGTGGCGGCGGCCATCAGGCCGCCCCAGTCGGTGCCGGCGTAGGAGATGAAGTTGAACATCGTGACGGGCACGGTCTGGGTGCTCTCGTCGGCGAAGACCAGCGCGAACATGAAGTTGTTCCAGCTGAAGACGAAGGCCAGCAGCGAGGCCGTGGCGGTGCCGGGGGCGGCCAGGGGCAGCGCGATGCGCCAGAAGGCCCCGAACGCGCTGAGGCCGTCGGTCCTGGCGGCCTCCTCCAGCTCCACCGGCAGCCGCTCGAAGAAGCTGATCATGATCCAGAGGATCAGCGGCACCGAGACGAACATGTGGCTGAGGACCAGGACCGTGTAGCTGCCCACCAGGCCGGCCTGGGCGAAAAGGTAGTACCAGGGCACCAGCAGCGAGATGGCCGGCACGATGCGGGCGACGAGGATCAGCGAGCCGGTGCGGTACATCCGGAAGCGGCCCACGGCCCAGGCGGCCGGCACCGCGATGACGGCGGAGAGGGCCGTGGAGATCGCGCCGACGATCAGCGAGTTCATCATGGCGCGCGGGATCTCGCTGTCGCCGAGCACCGCGCGGAAGTTGTCCAGGGTGGGCGAGAAGAACAGGCCCACGCTCGGGTCGGTGACCTGCACGTTGGTCTTGAAGGCGGCGGCGAACATCCAGACCACGGGCAGCGCGAAGACCAGGCAGACGGCGGCGATGGCGACGCCCCGCAGCCAGGCGAGGTTCCGTCGCCGGCGTCGGTGCGCGACGGCGGCGGGGCTGGCGGTGGCGGTCGTCATGCGGACTCCCTCGTGACCCGGCGGCGGAGCAGGACCACGACGCCGATGATGAAGAGCGTGAAGAGTGCGAGGACGGCGGAGGCCAGCCCGTACTCCAGGTAGTCGAAGGTGAGGCCGTAGGCGTAGACGTTGAGGGTCTCGGCCTCGAAGTCGGAGCCGCCGCCGGGGCCCTTGGTGGCGTAGAGCAGGTCGAAGGTCTTCAGCGCGTCGACGGAGCGCAGCACCAGCGCGGTGGCCAGCGTGGTGGAGAGCATCGGCAGCACCACGTGCCGGAAGCGCTGCCAGGGGCCCGCGCCGTCGACCTGGGCGGCCTCCTCGGGCTCCTCGGGCAGCGTGGCGAGGCCGGCGAGCAGCAGCAGGGTCATCATGGGGGTCCACTGCCACACGTCGATCAGCATCAGGGTGGGCAGCGACTGGCTGACCGAGCCGAGGAACTCCTGGGGCGGCAGGCCGACGGACTCCAGCAGGTGGTTGGCGATGCCGTTGGTCGGGTCCAGGATCAGCAGCCACAGGATGCCGATGGCGACCGGCGTGGTGAGCAGCGGGATCAGCAGGATCGTGCGCACCCACCGCATGCCGGTGAACGCCCGGCGCATCAGCATGGCCAGCGCCAGGCCGAGCACGGTCTCCAGCAGCACCGCGCCGATCGTGAAGACGACGGTGCGCTGCACGGCCGGCCAGAAGCGGCGGGTGTCGCCGAGCGCGTCCGTGAAGTTCTGGAAACCGACATAGCCGCGGTCGGCGTTGACGGCGCCGAAGGCGTCGCTGAAGGCCAGGTTGATGGTGAACAGCAGCGGAAAGACGATCATGGCGCCGACGAAGAGCAGGGCGGGCGCCAGCATGGTCCACTTCAGCCGGCGGTTGGCCTGCTCGAAGGTGCGCGGCGGGCGCCGGGCGGCCGGTCCCGGCGGCGTGGCCGGGGCGGCCCGGGTCAGCTCGGTGGTGGCCATCAGATCCCCCGGTGGCGGTTGTCGCGGACGAGGAAGTCGGCGAACTCGGCGTGGGCGTCCCTGGCGGCGGCCGGCACGTCGTCGCCGAGCACGGCGGCGACCAGCGGCTGGCCGACGATGTCGCGGGCGCGGCCGACCTGGAGCACCTCGGGCCGGTCGTGGTCGACGCCGCGCTCCCCGCCGAGCCGCATGGACTCGGCGAGGTCCGGCGGGAAGGCGGCGAGGGTGGCGTCGTCGGCCCAGGCGGACTCGCGGGCGCCGGGGATGCCGGCGGCCTGGATCCTGGCGACCATCTCGGGGCTGGTGGCCCACCGGACGAACTCCCAGGCGTCGTCGCGCAGCAGCGAGAAGGCGTTGATGGACAGGGACCAGGAGGGGATGTTGTAGCCGAGGGCGCCGGCCGGGCCGGCCGGGAAGGGGGCGAAGCCGATGGTGTCCTGGACGGTGGAGATCGTGGGGTCGAGGAAGTTGGTGTAGATCGCGTCGGCGTCGGCGTAGAAGGCGGCCTTGCCCTGGGCGAAGACGGGCATCGCCTGCTCCAGGGTCATGTTGGTGACGCCGGGCGGCCCGGTGCGGCGCAGCAGCGTGCCGTAGTACTCGTAGGCGGCGATGGCCTCGCGGGTGGCGATGGTGGAGCCGCCGTCGCGGGTGAAGTCGCCGCCGAAGGAGTAGAGGAAGCTCGACCACTGGCTGACGGCGCCGTTGCGCTGGCCGCGGCCGACGTACCCGTAGAAGTCGTTGCCCCGGTCGGCCAGCTCCAGCGACATGGCCATCAGCTCGTCCAGGGTGGCGGGCGGCCCGCCGAGGTCGGCGACGAGGTCCCTGCGGTAGTAGAGCGCGGGCCGCTCGGTGACCACGGGCACGCTCACCACCCGGTCGTCGACGGTGCAGCGCTGCCGCGGTGCCGCCTGGAAGTCGGCCCAGTCGAAGTCCGGGTCGCCGGTGACCAGGTCGGTGAGGTCGGCGACCCACTCGTTGTGCGCGAAGAGCAGCAGGTCCTGGAGCGGCCGCAGCATCATCACGTCGATGTCGGTGGCCGACGCGTTGAGCTTGACGTTGTAGCTGTTGCCGAGCTGGTCCGCGGTGAGGATCGACATCACGACCCGGCGGCCGATGCGCTCCTCGATCTCGCCGAAGTGCTCCCTGATCGCCTCGGCCCAGACGTGGTTGTTCGCGGTGATCCGCAGCGGCGCGTCCGGGGACGCGGCGTCGGGGCGCCCGGCGCAGGCGCCGAGCGTCAGCCCGCCGGCGGCCGCCACGGCCAGCCTGCCGAGGGCACGCCGGCTCAGGTGCCGGCTGCTGGTGGACATCGTCGTCCTCGACCTCTCTGCCGTCCGCCGCCCGGGTGACGCCATGTGTCCGGTGCCAGCCGGCGCGGCGGGGATTCCGGCCGGCCCGCGCGGAGACGACTGCCCAGCTCAGGCCGCACCATGCGGACATCTTGTCATGTCACGGAGGTCAGGCTGTATGATTACTTTCCGCGACGGTACGGTGGTCCCGCAGCCGGGCCACGTCGGCCAGCACCCGGTCCCGGATGTGGCAGACGAGCCTGGCGAGGTCCGCGCAGTAGACCGACGGGTTGAGGAAGCCGGCGCCGGCCCGGTAGCGGGTGCTGTACTCGCCCGCCCCGCAGATGTCCCGGACGGCGCAGCCGGCGCAGGTCGGCGAGAGGCCGGCCACGCCGCGCTGCCGGGCGACCACGCCGGGCAGCAGCCGCGCCTCGTCGAAGGAGTTGCGGAACACGTCGAGGCCGGTGTGCGGGGCGCCCTCGTAGGCGGACTTGAGCGCGTCGCCGAGCTCGATGCTCCCGTCGCTCTCGATCACCAGCAGCTGGAACGGCAGCAGCCCGACCGCCTCGCTGCGGCTCCGGCCGCCGAGGCTCATGGCCATGATGTTCTCGAAGAGCCGGACCCCGGCCGGCACCGGGACGGTGCCGTACCAGCGGTCGAAGATCGGGATCAGCCAGTCCGCGTAGGCGGTGCCGCCCTCCCCCGCCGTCCAACCGGGCGGCGGGGAGGACCAGTTGCCGAGCGGCAGCAGGAAGTCGACGGCCGGCGCGCCGGTGGCGAGCAGCGCCTCGTAGGTGGTGAGCGGGTCGTTGTCCAGGTCGACGGTGCACAGCACCATCTCGAAGAGGTGCCGGTAGGCGGGTCGGTTCAACGCCTCGACGCCGCGCATCACCAGGTCGTGGCTGCCGCGCCCGTTCGCGTACCTGCGGTGGCGGTCCTGGGCCTCCCGGTCGCCGTCGAGGCTGACGGTGACGCCGATCTCGTGCTCGCGCAGCGTCTCCAGCGTCCGGTCGTCGTCGAGGAGGATGCCGTTGGTGGTGGTGACCAGCTTCAGCGGGAGACCGGGTGGCATGGCGGCCCGGAAGGCGCGGGCGGCGTAGGCGAACTGGTCGGCGCCGGCCAGCAGGGCCTCGCCGCCGTGCATCCGGACGGAGGCGCCGCCGACCTCGGTGGCGTGGGCGCGCAGGTGCTCCCCGATCCGGTGGGCGACCTGGTCGATGGTCCGCCGGGACATGGCGACCGGCTTGTCGCGCCAGCTCTGGTCGGCCATCTCGTACATGTAGCAGTAGTCGCAGGCCAGGTTGCACCGGCCGTGGAACTTGAGGGCGAACTCCACGAAGGGCAGAGGGTGCCAGGAGGGATCCGCGAGCGCCTGCTCCGTCACGTCCGGGGTGGGCCACTCGCCGGCCCGTTCGTTCACCCGAACGACCGGCAGCGGGGTCCTCGCTCGTGTCTCCTCCATGCCTGCCACCTCTGCCCCTCGTGTCGTCGTGCCCGCCTCAGCGGTTCGTCATCCGTCGATCAGCGGTCGGTCGGCGGTATCGGTCAACGGTTGAAGGTGCCGAGCGTGCCGGCGGTGTCGTCCTCGGTGGCCACCCGGCCGAGGACGGCGCCGAGCGCGCTGTCCTGCTGGGCGACCGTGGCGGCCTCGGCCACCTCGGCGGTGGTCGGCTCGGCGGCGCTGGCGGCGCCGGCCGTGCCGACGGTGACGGCCGAGGCCGCGGCGACCGCGGCGGCCGCCAGGGCGACCTTGCGCACGAGGTCCGCTTCGCGTTCGGGCATGGGGGTTCCTTCCACTCGATGGTGCGCGGACGGGCCCGGCGGGCCCCCGTACCGGCCGTCGCACGGGGTTCGCTTCGCCGAACTGCCGCGCAGCGTACAGAAGTTCGATCAAAGGTGACAGGGCGATGTCGTAACCGGCGGGTGTCGGGGGCGGGGCGCCGAGTGGGGCGAGTACGCGCCATCGCCGGCGATTCCCATTGACGCCGGGTCAGGGCGGGGGTCATGATCGGCGCCAGCGATCGGTACGCGGGGGCGGGGAACCATCGTCTATTCGGGCCCGGTCGCCCGTGGGCCCTGTGAGAGGATCCCGGCTCGTGCGTCTTCCCAAGGCACCGGACTTCCGTCGCCCGCCCGTCCCGCGCTCCCGGATCCTGCTCGGTGCCTCGCTGGCCGGGGTGCTCACCCTCGGCACCGGGGCGATCGTGGTGACCATCGGCGCCGTCGGCCCCGGCGAACAGGACGCTCCCGGGGCCTCGCCGCTGGCCGACTCCTCCCCGCTGGCCCCCGCCCCCGACGAGTCGATGAACGCGCCGGCCCCCGACGAGGACATGGTGCCGCCCTCCCCCGATCCCTCGGACGCGGGCGAATCGGAGGACGGCGAGGATCAGCGGGACGAGGCCGACCCGGACTCCGGCTCGGGCGGCGGCGACGAGCGTCGGGGACCGGTCTCCGGCGAGTTCTTCGCCGACCCGAACGCCCAGGTCAGGCAGTGGATCGCCGACAACGAGGACGACGGCAGACGGCAACTGATCGCCGAGCGGATCGCGAGCCGGCCGCAGGGCGTCTGGGTCACGGACGCCGAGTCGGCCACCACCAAGGTCCGCGACACCACGGCCGCCGCCGAGGCCGCGGGCGAGGTGCCCGTCCTGGTCAGCTACCTCCTGCCGGGCCGGGACTGCGGCGGCGCCTCCTCGGGCGGCGCCCCCGACCTCGAAAGCTACGACGCCTGGATGGCGGACTTCGCCGCGGGCCTCGGCGGCGGCCCGGTGGTCGTCATCCTCGAACCCGACTCCATCGCGCTCTCCGACTGCCTCTCCGAGGCCCAGCGCGACGCCCGCTTCGCGGCGCTCGACCGCGCCGCCGAAACGATCCACCAGGCCAATCCGCAGGCCAGGGTCTACTTCGACGGCGGCCACTCCAACTGGCACTCCCCCGCCGACATGGCCTCCTGGCTCGCCGCCGCCGGGGTGCTGGAGAACGGCGACGGCATAGCCACGAACATAGCCAACTTCCGTACCACCGGCCTCGAGGTCGACTACGCGAAGGCGGTGCTCGCCGAGCTCGGCGACCCGGGCCTCGGCGCGGTCATCGACACCAGCCGCAACGGCAACGGTCCGCTCGGCGACGAGTGGTGCGACCCGGGCGGCCGGCGCGTCGGACAGGCCCCGACCACGGAAACGGGCGACTCGGCCATAGACGCGTATCTGTGGATCAAGCCCCCCGGTGAGGCGGACGGCTGCGCCGCGACGGCCGGCACCTTCTCACCCGATCTCGCCTTCGAACTGGCCGGCGGCAGCTGACGGTCCCTCTTTCCAAGCCCGAAAGTTCCCGGAGTCTACGCCCGTTGACCCAGGTCAGAACGGTGACCACCGGTATGGACCACAGAGAGATATCGAACCCCCTTTACCTGTCCGGGGTTTGTGTGCGTCACTGATGACGCGCTCACGCCAACACAGGGAGTGCACACCCCCCACGAACCCCCACACAGAACGCTCAACGGCGCCGCCGACCAGCCCTTGTCCACCGGGCGGACCGTTTCTCCACGCTGTGGCACATGCCCCCACACATCTCATGACGTGCCAGGAGGTAGGCAACAATGAAGTCCCGCAGTTCCCGGTCCCGCAGACCCCGTCTGGGGCGGCTGACCCTCGGCGGTGTGCTCGCCGCCACCCTCGCCCTGCTGATCGCGCCGACCGGCACCGCCGCCGCGGCCGACGAGCCGGTCGGCGAGCCCAGCACCCTGGAGGTCGGCGAACTCCGCCCCGGCCAGGCGTTCATGGGCGCCGGCGAGCTCGCACACGAGGGCGGCGCCATCGCCGAGGACTCGCAGATCATCACCCCGCTCGCCCCCACCGACGGCGTCCAGGGCATCGACGTCTCCCGGTGGCAGGGCTCCATCAACTGGACCTCGGTGCGCAACGCCGGCATCCAGTTCGCCTGGATGAAGGCCACCGAGGGCACCACCTACCGGGACCCGAACTTCAACACCAACTACCCCAACGCCTACTACGCGGGGGTGATCCGCGGCGCCTACCACTTCGCGCTGCCGAACTCCTCCAGCGGGGCCACCCAGGCGAACTTCTTCGCCTCCAACGGCGGCGCCTGGTCCGCCGACAACCTGACCCTGCCGGGCGTCCTGGACATCGAGTCCAACCCCTACGGCTCCCAGTGCTACGGCCTGTCCACCTCCCAGATGCGGAGCTGGATCCAGGACTTCTACAACACCTACAAGTCGCGCACCGGCCGTGACATCGTGATCTACACCTCCCCCAGCTGGTGGAACACCTGCACCGGCAGCTGGAGCGGCATGGCCAGCCAGAGCCCCCTGTGGGTCGCCCACTGGACCACGGCCAACAGCCCGACCCTGCCGGGCGGCTTCTCCGTCCACACCGTCTGGCAGTACACCAGCACCGGCTCCGTGAGCGGCATCTCGGGCAACGTCGACCGCAACCAGTTCAACGGTTCGCGTGACCGGCTGCTCGCCCTGGCGAACAACACCGCGTAACCCTCACCGAAGAGGGGCCGGCCACCACCGGCCCCTCTTCCGTTTCCCCACGTCCCCGCTCGAAGGAGTCATCGTGTCCGGTGCCGCCCACCCCACCCGGCGTCGCGTCCTCCTCGCCGGCACGGCCGGCCTCGTCGCCGGCGCCGCGACCGCCTCCATGGCCGGCGCGGCCCACGCCGCCACCCCCACCGCCGCCCGCGCGGCGGCCGTCGAACCCGACATCGACAGCTGCGCCACCTGGGGCGCGCGCCCGGCCCGCGGCAGCATCACCGTGCTGACCAACCGGCCGACCAGGATCATCGTGCACCACACGGTCAGCGACAACACGAACGACTTCTCCCGCGCCCAGGCCCACGAGCACGCCCACTGGGTGCAGGACCTCCACATGGACGACAACGGCTGGGTCGACACCGGCTACCACTTCCTGGTCAGCCGCGGCGGCTGGATCACCGAGGGCCGCCACGAGAGCCTGCGCACCCTCACGGCCGGCAGCGGCCTGGTCCTCGGCGCCCACACCTCGGGCCAGAACTACAACGCCATCGGCATCGCCAACGAGGGCGCCTACCACGACGGCGCGACACCGCCGGCGGCCCAGTGGGAGGTCCTGGTGACGCTGTGCGCCTACGTCTGCCAGCAGTACGGCATCGCGCCGACGCAGCTCTACGGCCACATGGACTTCAACTCGACCCAGTGCCCGGGGATCTTCCACGACATGCTGCCGCAGCTGCGCAGCGAGGTCGCCGACGCGCTGAGCTAACGAAGCGGAGGCGCTCCGCTAACGAAGCGGACGCGCTCCGCTAACGAAGCCGCTCCAGGAAAGCGGCCCACTGCCGGCACTCGAACCGCAACCGAGGCCCTGCGGGCCGCTTGGAGTCACGTACGTGCACGCGGGTGGGAACGGAGGCCACCTCGACACAGTCACCGCCGTCGGATCCGCTGTAGCTGCTCTTGAACCAGTGATGCGCCGATGGGGGCGCAGCAGCCACCTCGACACAGTCGCCGCCGTCCGGCCCGCTGTAGCTGCTCTTGAACCAGTGAAGGCGTTCAGTGGTCATAGCTCTCCTGCCACGCGCTCGATCAGGCTGGCGGACTCCTCGGAATTGAGGGCCTGTGTGCGCAGCATTCCATACTGGAGCCAGAGTGCACTGACCTCATCGGGCGCGGACCTCACGTTCATCACGCCGTGCGCTCCAATCGCCGCGAACTTCCGGCGGTCCTTGGTCTCAAGGAGCATGAACTGCCCACTCAGCCCGCTGTGAGCGGCCCGCCGCGAGGGCATCACCTGGATCTCGACGTTCCTCAATCTCCCCTGTTCCAGGAGTTTTTCAAGCTGCGCCCGCATCACCTCGGGGCCGCCTACCTGCCGGTACAGAGCGGCCTCCTCCAGAATGAACACGAACACCATGAGTGGGTTCTTCCGCGTCAGCAAGGACTGTCGGGCGAGGCGACCGGTGACCCGGTCATCCACGACTTCGTCGTCGAGCGGCGGAAAGTAGGCGTTGAGCAGGGTCCTGGCGTAGTCCTCGGTCTGGAGCAGGCCCGGCACCAGCAGCGGGTCGTACGAGAAGCGGCTCAACGCGTCCGCTTCCATCGCCGCGAAGTTCTGGAAGAACCTGGGGAGTCGGGCCAGGTCCACGTCGTCCTGGAGTGCCTTCAGGACTCCGCCGGCCTTCAGTACCCGTTCCGCCGCGTCCGTGAAGGACTCCTTCGCCGGCCGGCGGCCCTGCTCGATGGATGCCACCTGCTCCAGCGAGTACCCGACCTTCTCCGCCAGTTGCTGCTGGTTCAGCCTCGCCCGCTCGCGGAAGAGCTTCGTCAGCTTTCCGTACCCGACCCAGATGGCCGGGCGCTCGTCGTCGGCGTTCCGTGTCTTCGGGCGGTGGTTGTTCGCCATGCACATCAGTCCCCGGTGTCTCGACGTACGCTGGCATATCAACGCCACCCGCACGAACGCGGTCACGGGCGCCAACCCGTACAGAACCACCCGCAACCCGTACACGCGGAACCGCGCCCGACCAGCGACCTGGCGGGGCCTTCCCGCGCGACAGAACGATCGCGCCATGAGTTCAGCGTTCAGGGTCCAGCTCAGTTCCTCCCGTCGCGGCGCGCACCTCGCACGGCAGTTGGCCGTCGGGCGGCTCGCCCGCCACGGCATCGCGCGCACGACGCCGACGTCGTTCGCCATCGGTGCGATCACCGCCGAGCTCGCCGCGAACGCGGTCACGCACGGCCGGCTGCCCGGGCGGGACTTCGTGCTCACGCTGGCGCTCTCCTCCACGACGGTCCGGGTCGAGGTGCTGGACGGCAGACCTGACCTGCTGCCGCCGACGACCGCCAACGCCCCGTCCTCCGACGCGCTCGGCGGACGCGGGCTGCTGGTCGTCGACGCGTTCGCGGACCGCTGGGGGTGCGTGGTGCGGGGCACCGACGCCAAGTACGTCTGGGCTGAGGTCAACTTGTGACGTGACCCAGTCCCACACTGCGCTCGCCCGCGAGATTCTCGCGCCGCTCGGCGGCATCATCGAACTCGACCGTCTGCTGGGCCTGGTCCAGGAGATCGGCGGCGTCGGCGACGACCCGACCCCATTCGGACCTCGCCCATCCCACCGAGGGGATCACCGAGGCGCTGCGTGTGGGCTGCGCGCTGCTCGACGACATCGCGACACGGGTGGTCGTGTTCCGCACCTGGCGCGTGGCCCGCCTGGCCGGCGTCCTTCGACCGGGCTCGGAGGTGCTGGACTGCGTCAGGGCGCTGTGGCGCGAGTACGCGCACCGGTTGGAGGCACTGTTTCTGAGCTCACGTCGTTTGTGACAGACCTGCCATGGAATCGCAGCGTGTCACTGCCTAACGTGGCCTGATCGCAAGTGTGATCAGCGCAGTGCACGGGGGTGTTTGGGGATGGGGCGGTCCTCTGACTGGAGTCCGGTCGACATGGACTCGGACCCGACGCCGGGGAATCCGGACGAGGTCCGCACGCTGGCCGACCAGTTGCAGACCTTCGCGGACGATGTCGGCGAGGCGCTGGGCCGGATCCGTGGGATGGCGGAGGACCGGGCGGTGATGGACTGGGCCGGTCTGTCGGCGGAGGCGTTCCGCGCCGAGTTCGACGGCGTGCCGGGGAACCTGCAGAAGCTCCAAACCTCGTACGACATGGCGGCGCAGGCGTTGCAGACGTACTGGCCGAAGCTGGAGACCGCGCAGGGCATGGCGGACCGGGCGTTGGACCGGGCGATCGCCGCTCAGGCCGATCTCTCCTCGGCGCAGGCGGCGTTGTCGGACGCGCAGGACTGGGTGTCGCGGGCCGGTGACGAGGCCGAGCGACTGGAGCGCGAGGGCGAACGCGAGAACGTCGAGCCGCCCTCCGAGGCGGAGGTGCGGGCGGCCACCCGCGACGCGAACGCCGCCCAGAGCGCGGCCACCTCCGCCCAGTCCCGTGTCGACTCCGCCGAAGAGGCCCTGTCCGCTGCGCGTCAACTCGCCCTGGACGCCAAGGAGATGCGGGAGGACGCCGCCCGTACCTGCGCCGACGGGATCGACGCGGCCTCCGACGCCGGTATCCAGAACCGGCGTTGGTGGGAGGACGCCATCCACTGGGTGTCCGAGAACTGGGACACCATCGTCGAGATCTGCAAGGTCGTCGTCGCCGTCCTCGGCATCGTCGTCATGATCATCGGCGGACCGCTGGCCTGGGTCGTCCTTGCCGCCGCCCTGGTGGTGTTGGCCGACACCCTCTACGACTACGCCAACGGCCGTGCCTCGTTGTGGGACGTGGCGTTCGCGGCGCTTGACTGCATCCCCGGCATGAAGGGGTTGACCACCCTCGGCGGCCTCGCCGCGGGCGCCCGCGCCCTGGCGCGTGGCGGGCTGCGCGGCATGGCCGCTGGCGTCCGCGGTCTGGCAACGCGTGGCCGCACGATGATCGCGGACGGCATGCAGTCCGCGTACTCGCGCGCCCGCAGTGTGATCCGCAGCGGCGGAACCGACCCGGTCGACCTGGCCACCGGCCACATGTTCCTGCCCCAGACCGACGTCACCCTGCCCGGCACGCTGCCGTTCGCCTTCACCCGCCGCGTCCAGTCCGGCTACTACGCCGGCCGCTGGTTCGGCCCGTCCTGGTCCTCCACCCTCGACCAGCGCCTCGAAGTCGACGAACACGGTGTGGTGTTCCTCGCCGAGGACGGCATGATCCTCGCCTACCCCCACCCCAAGCAGCCGGGCTTCGCCGTGCTGCCCGAGACCGGCCCCCGCTGGCCCCTCACCCGGCAGGAAGACGGCGGGTACACCCTCACCGACCCGCTCACCGGCCACACCCGGCACTTCCGCCGCCCCGACGAGGACGGCGACTGCCGGATCCTGGGGATATCGGACCGCAACGGCAACCGCGTCGACATCGACTACGACCCCCACGGCGCGCCCACCGCCATCCGGCACTCCGGCGGCTACCACCTCACCCTCACCACCGAACACGGCCGCGTCACCGCGCTCGCCCTCGGCGACACCCTCATCCGCCGCTACGCCTACACCGACGGCAACCTCACCGCCGTCCTCAACCCCGCCGGCCAGCCGCTCCAGTTCACCTACGACCACCGCCTACGCGTCACCTCCTGGACCGACACCAACAACCGCCGCTACGCCTACACCTACGACGACCGCGACCGCTGCGTCGCCGAAGGCGGCGAGGCGGGGCACATCGCGCTCACCATCGCCTACGACGGCACCCACCCCGACTGGCCGGACGCCCGCGTCACCACCCTCACCACATCGCAGGGAGCGGTCAGTCGGTTCGTCATCGACGACCAGTTCCGGGTCGTGGCCGAGGTGGATCCGGCAGGGGGCGTCACCCGCGTCGAGTACGGGACGGGGCAGCAGCCGGTGTCCCGGACCGATCCACTCGGCAACACCGTTCGCTTCGAGCACGACCAGGTCGGACGGCCCCTCAGCATCGTCTACCCGGACGGCGGCACCACCCGCTACGGCTACGACGAGGCGGGCAACCCCGTGGCGGCCACCCTGCCGGACGGCAGCACCTGGCGTCGGGCATACGACGGCCACGGCAACTGCACGGCGGTCACGGACGCCGCCGGAGCCACCACCCGTTACACCTACGACGGCGCCGGCCGTCTCAGTGCCATCACCAACGCCGTCGGGGACACCACCCGGGTGGTGTGCGATGCCGCCGGACTTCCCCTGGAGATCACCGACCCGCTCGGCAACCGCACGCTACGCAGGCGCGACGCGTTCGGTCGGGTCGAGGCGTACGTCGATCCGTTGGGCGCCCAGACCCGGGTGTGGTGGACGGTCGACGGCCGACCCGCCCGTCGGGTCGGCCCGGACGGGGGCGAGGAGAGGTGGGAGTACGACGGCGAGGGCAACTGCGTCTCGTACACCGACGCCAACGGGAGCACCACGCGATACGAGTACGGCCACTTCGACGTGTGCACGGCACGGACCGGGCCGGACGGCGTGCGCTATGAGTTTGAGCACGACGCCTTCCTCCGGCTGACCCGGGTCGTCCACCCGCGCGGCCTGGCATGGGAGTACAGCTACGACGCGGCAGGCCGGCTGACCGGCGAGAAGGACTTCGACGGCCGCCGTGTCAGTTACCGGCACGACGCCGCTGGCCGACTGACGGCGAGGACCAACCCGGCCGGCCAGACGGTCGCGTTCGAACACGACGCCCTGGGACGCCTGATCGGCAAGGTGGTGGACGGCAGCCGCTCCGCCTTCGAGTACGACGCGGCCGGCCGGATGCGGCGGGCCACGGGACCGGACTGCGAGATCGTCTGGGAACGCGACCCGGTGGGGCGGATCCTCAGTGAGACGGTCGACGGGGCTGTCACACGCTTCGACTACGACCAGGCCGGGCGGCGCGTGAGCCGGACGACGCCCACCGGGGCTCGGGCCGAGTACGGCTACGACGGGGTGGGGCGGCCGGTCGAGCTGACGACCTCGGGGCACCGCATCGCGTTCGGCTACGACGCCGCCGGGCGCGAGGTGGAGCGGCTGATCGGCGACTCGCTCACCCTCGTCCACGGCTGGGACCCGACCGGACGCCTCCTGGAGCAGACGGTCACCGCGGGCGACGACATGGTGCAGCGCCGCTCCTACACCTACCGTCCCGACGGGATCCCGACCGGCGCCGAGGACCGCCTGCGCGGCGCGAGCCGCTTCGTCCTCGACCAGGTCGGTCGGGTGACCGGCGTCGAAGCCCAGGACTGGCAGGAGACGTACGCCTACGACGCCGCCGGCAACCAGACCAGGGCCGTCTGGCCCGAGCACCACGCCGGAGTGGAGGGCCAGGGAGACCGCGTCTACCGGGGTACCCAGGTGACCCGGGCCGGCGCCATGCGCTACGAGCACGACAGGGCGGGGCGTGTCATGACGCGCCGCAAGGCCCGGCTCTCGCGCAAGCCCGACGTTTGGCACTACCGGTGGGACGCCGAGGACCGACTGACCTCGGCGACCACCCCGGACGGCACCGTCTGGCGCTACCTGTACGACCCGCTCGGCCGCAGGATCGCCAAGCGGCGACTCGGTGCGGACGGCTCGGTGGTGGAGGAGACCAGGTTCACGTGGGACGGCTCGCGCCTGGCCGAGCAGACCACGACGGGGGACGCCATGCCGCACCCCGTGGTCCTCACCTGGGACCACGACGGGGTGGTTCCGGTGGCACAGACCGAGCGGCTGCTCAACGCGGCCTCCCAGGAGGAGGTCGACGCCAGGTTCTTCGCCATCGTCACCGACCTGGTGGGCAGCCCGGCGGAACTCGTCGACGAGACGGGCGCCGTCGCCTGGCGCGCACGCAGCACCCTGTGGGGCGTGACCGCCTGGCCGAGTGACAGCGCCGCCTACACGCCGCTGCGGTTCCCCGGGCAGTACCACGACACCGAGACCGGCCTCCACTACAACCACCACCGGTACTACGACCCCGAGACGGCGCGCTATCTCTCGCAGGACCCGTTGGGCCTCGCACCGTCGCCGAACCCGCTCGCCTACGTGGTCAACCCGCACGTGCTGGCCGACCCGCTGGGCCTCGCGCCCTACCAGCGGTACCGGAGGGACAACCGTGCGCCCGACCAGATCTTCGACAACGGCTTGGCGCCTCTGGGCGACAACATGAATCTGGAGGAGCACGTCGCGGGTGTCACCGGCCAGTACGGGATCCCGGAGTCCGGGTTCGTGGCCACCACGGAGTCCATGACCCATGCGATGGACCGGCAGCGGAGGAGCGGCGGTTACGTCTACGACATCCGTGCGCGAGACGGTGGCCGCGACGTGAACGCCGAGATTCCCGACAACTCGAGCTTCGACGAGTTCGAGCACGCGTACCCTCGTTCGATCGATCCCTCCGAGATCGCGGGTGCGTGGGACACTTCGGGGAACTACACGGCCAATCCGAATTTCACAGGGGCGAGATGACAGAGCAGGTCCTTCTCGAAGCGGTGGGCGAAGACGGACGCACGGAGACCGTGCGGATCGACTTCTCCGAGACGCCGCCCTACGTGCTGCGTGTGCGGCGCGGGGCGGGGGATACCTCTGCCACCTATGAGGCGAATGACCTCTTCGCCGCCCTCATCAACCTGCGGCTCGCGCTGGAGGCCGAAGGACTGCTCCTCTGCTGCCAAGGGGCCAGGGTTGATGTGACGTCCTCGGGCATGGAGAAGCAGGCGGGTGGCCGGCATGTCTTCCCGTTCACGCTCGAGCCCCGCCAGGTGCACCATGAGCGGAGCGTCGACATCTTCGCTCCGGCCGCCCCCGACGAGGTGGTCACGGTGGAGGAGCAACGGAAGGCGATCTTCGCCCTTCACGGTCTGCGGGACACCAGGGGGAAGCCGTCCTGAGGTCCGGCTCCCCCGGACCGCGGCCCGTCAGGCGAGCGCCGGCATCAGGTGGTCGGCGATCAGGCGGAGTTGGGTGTCGACGTCGGCCGCCGCGGGGAGGTCGCGGCCGGTGAAGGCGTTGACCAGGGCGCGGTCGGTGATGGCGCAGATGAGGTGGTTGACGCCGGCGGGGGCGAGTTCGCGTTGGACCTTGGCCAGGCACTCCTCGGGGGTGCCGGCGATGGAGAGGCGGTCGGCGATGTCGGGGGTGGTGAGCTCGATGCCGCGGGCCAGGTCGCCGGCGGCGATGGCGTCGATGACGGGGGCCAGTTCCTCGGGCTCCACGCCGTTGCGGCGTAGCTGTTCGGCCGGCATGGAGGAGGCGTAGATGCCGACCATGCTGCGGGCGGCCTCCTTGGCGGCGGCCGAGTCGGGTCCGGTGGCGAAGACGACCCAGGCGCCGATGTCGAGGGTGCGCCAGTCGCGGCCGGCGCGTTCGGCGCCGGTGCGGAGGTGGGTGACGGCGTACTCGTAGGCCGCGCGGGTGTAGCTGAGGGCGTGGTGGACGCCGTCGGAGAGCTCGCCGGCGGCCTGGAAGGACTTCGGGCCCCGCATGGCGCCGAGGAGCAGCGGGACGCGGTCCTGGACGGGGCGGGCGAAGGTGAAGAGCCCGTCGTAGGTGTAGAAGTCGCCGCGGTGGGTGATGGCGCCCTCGTCGAGCAGGGTGCGGACGACGTGCAGGGCCTCCTTGACGCGGGTGAGGGGCCGGTCCTTGGCCCAGTCGATGCCGTACTGGGCGAGGAGCCCGAAGTTGCCGCTGGAGAGGACGCCCTCGGCGCGGCCGTCGGAGAGCTCGTCGAGGGTGGCGAGGGACTGGGCGATCAGGCTGGGCTCGCGCAGCGTGACCGGGGAGACGCTGGGGCCGAGGCGGATGCGGCTGGTCTGTCCTGCGGCCACGGCGAAGAGCTGCCACAGGTCCTTGTGCCAGGTCTCGTCGGCGGCGTAACAGCCGTGGAAGCCGAGTTCGTCGGCGAGGCGGATCGAGGCGAGCGAGTCCCGCAGCGGGTGGTCGGGGAGCAGGGCGTAGCTGATCTTCATGGGCACCGCCGTCGGTAGGGATACGGATACGGGTGCGTGCGAAGTGCTGTGTCCAGCCCTATCCGGTGGCCCGGTCCGGGAAACCGCCGCTCGGTTAGGGTCGGGAGCGTGATGAGTGAGTCGATGGCGGTGGCCGGGGACGGGGTGGCCGTCGCGTACCAGGTCGGGGGCGTGGCGGGCGGCGATCCTTTGGTGCTGCTGGCCGGGCAGTCCAACAGCCACCACTGGTGGGACGGGGTCAGGGAGGACTTCGAGGGCCGGTTCCGGACGATCACGCTCGACTACCGGGGCACGGGGGCGAGCGACAAGCCGGACGAGCCGTACACGACGCGGGGGTTCGCGGCGGACGTGGTGGCGGTGCTGGACGCGCTGGGGGTGGCGCGGGCGCACGTGTACGGGACGTCGATGGGCGGGCGGGTGGCGCAGTGGCTGGCGGCGGACCATCCGGAGCGGGTGGGGGCGCTGGTGCTCGGCTGCACCTCGCCCGGCGGGGCGCACGGGCACGAGCGGAGCGCCGAGGTGCGGCGGGCGCTGGCGCAGCGGGACCAGCGGGCGGCGGGGCGGGCGCTGCTGGAGCTGATGTACACGCCGGAGTGGCTGGCCACGCACCGGGGTCCCTTCCAGACGGTGGGCGATCCGGCGATGCCGGCGTTCGCGCGGCGGCGGCACTTCGCGGCGAGCGCCGGGCACGACGCGTGGGACGTACTGCCGGCGATAGGGGCGCCGACGCTGGTGGTGCACGGCACGGACGACCTGTTCAACCCGGCGGCGAACGCCCCGCTGCTCGGCTCGCGGATCCCGGAGGCGAAGGTGGAGCTGATACCGGGGGCGCGGCACGCGTACTTCGAGGAGTTCCGGTCGGTGGCCGGTCCGCTGGTGTCGGACTTCCTGGCGGCCGTGGCTGGGTAGCCTCCTGGGTGTCTCGACGATTCGACGCCGTGTTGTTCGACTATTCGGGGACCCTCTTCGACGACGGGGCCGTGCTGACGCCGGCCGGGGTGTGCGCGCAGGCGGCGCGGCGCGGGGTGGCGCTGGCGCCGGGCGAGGCGGAGCGGGTGATCGCGGGGGCGCTGGCGGCGGTGGACTCGCCGTCGGGTCGTGCCGCGCGGGAGGGGTGCGACCGTTCGGCGGCGCGGCATCGCGCGGTGTGGACGGGGCTGATGGCGGAGTCGGCGCCGGGGGCGTTGGCGGACGCGGTGTACGCGTGTCTGGTGGATCCCGGTTCGTGGCCGGCGTACCCGGACGCGGCGGGGGTGTTGCGGCGGCTGGCGGGTGCCGGGCTGCGGCTCGGGGTGGTGAGCAACATCGGCTGGGATGTCAGGCCCTCGTTCACGGCGCTCGGGGTGGCGGACCTGGTCGGCTCGTTCGCGCTGTCCTGCGAGCGGGGGGCGGTGAAGCCGGAGCCCGAGCTGTTCCTCGCGGCGTGTGAGGAGTTGGGCGTGGCGCCGGAGCGGACGCTGTTCGTGGGCGACGACCCGGTGAAGGACGGGGCGGCGGCACGCCTGGGGATGCCGGTCTACCTGTTGCCGGCGGCGCGGTCGGCGGGCCGGCCGCGCGGGCTGGCGGCGGTGTCGGCGCTGGCGGGCGCGGTCAGGGGGTGACCAGGGTCTTGCCGAGGGGGCGGCCGGCCGCCTGCTCCCGGAGCAGGGCGGGGAGTTGGGCGAGGGTGGTCTCGTGGGTGACGAGGCGCTCGACGCGCAGCTCGGGCGAGTCGGTGAGGGCGCGCACGGCGGCCGGGAAGTCGGCCGGGGTGGTGCCATAACTGCCGCCGACGTGAAGGGGTTTGGTGCCCCAGCGGGTGGCGGTGGCCAGCTCGTGGCGGCGCACGGTGTCGAGGTCGACGTCGAGCCCCGGGAGGGTGTCGCCCGGCGCGGTGCCGCCGTAGAGGAGGACGAGGCCGCCGGCCGTGGTGAGGCGCAGGGCCTCGGTGAGTACGTCGGCGTGGACGAAGCTGGTGGCGACGACCGTGATGTCGGCGGTGTCGGCGGGGAGTTCGCTCGGCGGGTGGAGCGGGAAGGTGACGGCGTCGCGCCGGCGGAGGAAGTCGAGGCGGTCGGCGCTGCGGTTGGCGAGGGTGACGGTGGCGCCGCGGGTCTGGGCGAGGGCGGCGATCAGCACGCCGGCGGTGCCGGCGCCCAGCACGGTGAGGCGGGTGCCGGCCAGGTCGCGGTGGCGGTGGCGGGCGGCGGCGGTCAGGCAGTGGTGGGCGCAGGCCAGGGGCTCGCCGAAGACGAGGCGGCGGGCGGGCGCGTCGGATGGCAGGGTGGGGAGGGCGTCGCGCAGGGCGGTGGCCGGTCCGGCCGCCCACAGGCGGGTGGCGAAGCCGGTGGAGCGCGCGACGGGCACGTTGGGGTCGAGCCCGACGCGGCGTCCCGGGGGCAGCTCGGGGAGGGTGGACTCCTCGACGGTGCCGACGATCTCATGGCCGAACTGGCTGACGCCGTGCCGGTTCCCGACGATCTCCTTGAGGTCGGAGCGGCAGACGCCGGCCAGTTCGACGCGGACCAGGACGGCGTGTTCGCCGGCCGGGCGGGGCGGCGGGGTGGTGAGCGGCAGCGGTCCGTGCGGGCCGAGTTCGACCCTCACGCGGCGGCCTCCAGCAGTTCGAGCGCCTCGCCGAAGCCGTCGGCGATCAGGTGGGCCTCGGCGGGGGTGAGGATCAGCGGGGGCCGCAGCTCGATGACGTTGCCCTGGCCGTGCTCGGAGACCCGGGTGAGCAGGCCCCGGGAGTGCAGGGCGCGGTGCAGGGCGTGGGTCTTGGCGACGGCCTTGCCGCCGTCCGGTTCGACGAGTTCGACGCCCAGCATCAGGCCCAGGCCCCTGGCCTCCCCGATGACCGGGTGGTCCTGGGCGAGCGCGGTGAGCCGGTCCAGGAGGACGGCGCCGGCGGCGCGGACGTTCTCCAGGAACCCCGGGCGCTGGATGATCTCCAGGGTCTTGACGGCGGCCGCGGCGGACAGGGTGTGGCCGCCGTAGGTGAAGCCGTGCAGGGAACGGTCCCAGCCGGCCATCCGCTCCTCGGTGAGGATGGCGGCGAGCGGCAGGCCGCTGCCGGTCATGCCCTTGGAGAGGGTCATCATGTGCGGGGAGACGCCGAACTGTTCGGCCGCGAACATGGTGCCGGTGCGGCCGAAGCCCGTCTGTGCCTCGTCGAAGACCAGCACGATGCCGCGTTCGTCGCAGAAGCGGCGCAGCTCGGCGAAGTAGCCCGGCGGGGGCACGATGTTGCCGCCGACGCCGCTGATCGGCTCGATCAGCAGGCAGGCGACGCTGCCGGAGCTGGCGTGGGTGATGAAGTCGTCGATGCGCTCCACGCACAGCATGCCGCAGGTGGTGGGTTCCTCGCGGTAGAAGCAGCGGTAGCAGTAGGGGTCGGGGACGTGGACGGCGCCGGGCAGCCACAGCGGGAACGGGGCGCGCATCCTGCTGTGTCCGGCGAGGCTGGCGGTGGCCATGGTCTGGCCGACCTGGCCGCGGAAGGGCACGATGACGTCGCGGCGCCCGGTGAGGTGCTGGGCGATCTTGATGGCGCCCTCGTTGGCGGTGGAGCCGCCGGAGCTGCGGAGGTTGACCCGGGTGAGCCCGGGCGGGGCGAGCGCCACCAGCTGGCGCATCACGTCGTTGGTGGGGCCGGTCTGGAAGGAGGAGCTGGCGAAGACCAGTTCCTCGGTCTGCTCGCGGACGGCGGCCATCACCTCGGGGTGGTTGTGGCCGAGGATCAGGTTGAAGGTGCCGGAGACGCAGTCCAGGTACTCGCGCCCGTCCGAGTCCCAGCAGCGCACGCCGTCGCCGCGCACCAGCAGCGCGTCGCCGAGCTGGTACTGGGCGACCTGGGTGGGGTCGGCGAGGGGGTCGGGGGCCGGCTCAGGCATGGCGGTCGCGGTGGTCGGCGTCGAGCCCGTCGAGCTGGGCGCGCACCCAGCTCTCCAGGGTCCAGGGGCGGGCGGCGGCGCGCCTGCGGTGGGCGGCCTGGCGTCGCTCGTGGGGCTGTGCGGTGAGCCCCGCGACGATGGCGTCGGCCTGCTCGCGCAGGTCGAAGGGGTTGACGGTGCGGCAGACGGGGGCCAGCACCTCGGCGGCGCCGCACATCTCGGAGAGGATGACGTCGGCGTCGCGGGTGTTGACGAGCGGGGCCTCGAAGGTGGAGAGGTTCTGGCCGTCGACCGTGGAGTTGAACATCAGCAGGTCGGCGCGTTGGAAGCAGGCGATGGTGTGGTCGACCTCGTTGTCGCAGTGCAGCCGCACGGTGTCGGCGCCGAGGCGGGCGTTGGCGTCGGCGACCGCCTCCTCGACGCGGCGCACGTAGTCGGCGTTGGCGTCGACGTAGAGCCGGTTGGGGTTCATCCGGACCAGCATCCGGGTGCCGCGCAGCCGCGGGTCGGTGCGCAGGGCCAGGACGAAGGCGTGGACGGCGCGTTCGGCGTTCTTCATCGGGTCGGTGCGGCCGCTGTGCACGACGAGCGGGTCGTCGCCGGCCCATTCGGCGATGCCGTCGGGCAGTTTGGGGTCGCGCCCCTCCAGGGTGAGGGGGCTGTAGCCGAGCGGCATGGTGCGGACCCGGCTGCGGTGGCCGCGCCAGTCGACGGTGCCGGCCTCGCGGTCGACGCGGGCGTCGGGCAGCAGGTCGGCGACGCAGTCGAGGAAGTTGCGGCACCAGCGGTCGGCGAAGAAGCCGATGGTGGTGGCGGGCAGCATGCCCTCCAGCAGGCCGGTGCGCATGCGCTTGGGGAGGATGCGCCAGTAGTCGGCCGAGGGCCAGGGGATGTGGACGAACAGCAGGATCGGCGCGTCGGGGCGGGCCTGGCGTAACCGGGCGGGGACGCCGACGAGTTGGTAGTCGTGGACGAGGTAGGCCGGTTCCGCGGTGTCGGCCGAGGCGTCGAGCAGGGCGCGGGCGAAGTCGTCGGTGAACTCGGCGAACCGGTCCATCGCCTCGTGGGTGGCGTCGTCGAAGGCGGGGGTGGTCCAGCGGTCCCAGCCGTAGTTGTTGGCGGCCCACAGCAGTTCGGCGGTGAGGTGGTTCTGCACGATCTCGAAGGTCGTGCGGTCGTGGCGCAGCAGTCGGATGGTGATGTCGCGCCCGGAGGGCAGGCCGAGGGTGAGCCCGGTCGGGTTCTCGGTGGCGGCGCGGTGGTCGTCGTCGGTGTCGGCGCTGGCTATCCAGGACACGTCGAGCACGCCGGCCTGTTCGGCGACGACGTTGCCGGTGCCGCCCGGGGCGAGCCAGGGGCGGAGCCGGCCGGTGTCCGGGTCGGGCGCGTAGGAGACGGCGGCCCGCTTGCTTGCCAGGAACAGGTGTCGGTCGGTCATGGCGGCTGCTCCTCTCCCGCGGCTATCAGCCGGGTGCTGGCCTCGCGGACGTCGACGGGGTCGAGTCCCGCGAGTTCTGGGATGGTGGCGGCGCGTTCGCTGTGCAGGCAGGCGTTGCGTGGGCGGCAGGCGTAGGCGGTGTCGTCGCGGGGCGCGGGGCGGGCCAGGGCGGGGTCGGCGCCCTGGGCGCGGGCGATGTGGCGGGCCCAGTCGAGGCGGCTGAGCCGGGTGGGGCCGCCCAGGTGGAGTACGCCGGTCACGTCGGAGGTGAGCAGGGCGGCGGTCCAGGCGGCGACGTCGTCGGCGAGGACGGGGGTGTTCCAGTGGTCGTCGGGGACGCTGACGGGTTGGCCGGCGGCGAGGCGGAGGGCGCAGGTGGTGAAGAAGTTGGGGCGCAGGCCCGCGGTGTCCCAGCCGTAGACGAGGCTGACGCGCAGCGCGAGGGCGTCGCCGGTGGCGAGCAGGGCCTGCTCGGCGGCGAGCTTGGCGCGGCCGTAGGCGTTGGCGGGCGCGGTCGGGTCGGACTCGCCGTAGCTGGGGCGGTCGCCGGGGAAGACGTTGTCGGTGGAGATCATCAGGGCCCGGCGGCCTTCGAGGAGGGCGGCGATCCGGCGGGCGCCGCCGTGGTGGGCGGCGTCGGCGGCCTCCGGGTTGGCCTCGCACCAGGTGATGTCGGACGGGCCGTGGACGGTGACGACGGCGTCGGGTCGCGCGGTGGCGAGGAGCCGGTCGAGGGAGTCGTGGTCGAGAACGTCGGCGGGCAGCCAGTCCAGGCCGCGGGTGCCGGGCGTGTCGGGCCGGTGCCGGGAGCTGAGCACCGGGTGGTGGCCGAGGGCGGCGAGGCGCCGGCCGACCTGCCCGGCGATGTACCCGGCGCCGACGACGAGGACCCGACTCCCGCCGCTCATACCAGGGCTCCGGCCCTGGAGTCGCTGGCTCTGGGGTCGAGGAGGCGGGTGGCGCGGGCGCCGGCGACGACGAGCAGGCCGCCGAGCGCGACGAGGCCGAGCGCGGTGGGCAGGCCGAGCCAGCCGGCGAGGGAGCCGACCAGCGGCGGGCTGGAGAGGAAGCCGGCGTAGGAGGCGGTGGTGACGGCGGATACCGCGGTGGCGCGCTGCCCCGGCGCGGCGGCGCGGCCGGCCGCGCCGAGCAGGGTGGGCAGCACCGGGGCGAGGCCGATGCCGGCGACGGCGAAGCCGGCCAGCGCGAGCCAGGCGGTGTCGGCGAGGGCGGCGGTGGCGATGCCGAGGCCGCCGAGGGTGCCGCCGAGGGTGGCCAGGGTGCGGTCGCCGAGGCGGTCGCCGCGCCACTGGGCGAGCATCCGGCCGCCGGAGAGGCCCGCCATGTAGGCGGCGGGGCCGAGGCTGGCGAGCAGCGGCCCGGTGCCCAGCTCCTCCTCCAGGAGGATGGCGCCCCACTGTTCGACGGCGTTCTCCATGAACAGGACGGCGGCGCCGACGACGGCGACCAGCAGCAGCGGCCCGGTGAGGAACGCGCGGGTCCCCCGGGTCGGGCCTGGGCGGTTCTCGGCGGGGGTCTCGGCGCGCTCCTGCCAGCCCCGCGGGTCGACGGCGAGGAGGGCGCTGGCGGCGACCAGCAGGGCGATCAGGGCCAGCACGGTGAGCTTGGAGGCGCCGAGTTCGCGGCCGAGGCCGACGGCCGGCGCGGCGAGCACCATCACCAGCGGGGTGACGGCGTGCACCTTGTTGAACAGCCGGGTGCCGTCGCGCGCCTCGTGGGCGGCGGTGGTGGCGTTGAGCGCGACCTCGATGGCGCCGCTGGTGGCGCCGACGAGCAGCAGCGCGACGGTGAAGGTCCACCGGTCGGGGGCCAGGCCGACGACGAGGACGCTCACCGCGAAGAGCGCGGTCACCGCGGGCAGCACCCGGTGGCCGAGGCGTCTGGCGAGCCGCCCGGTGAGCAGCATGGCCGGCACGGCGCCGACCGGCACCGCGAACAGGGCCAGGCCCAACTGCTGGTCGCTGAGATCGAGATCGGACTTGATCTGGGGAATGAGCGGCGCCCAGCCGCCCCAGAAGAGACCCCAGCTGCCGGCCACCGCGAGAAGTCCTAAGACCCCGCCGTTCCCAAGCCGCACTCCACGCTCCGTTCACCCCGTTGTGATCCAGGTCGCACACCACTATCGCGCAGCCCCTGGTACAAAGCCAGGCCGCCTCGTAGCGTGAGGTAATGGACATGCCACCGACGGCGGCGGAGGCACCATGGACGATCGGGAAGACGGACGGTTCTGGGCGATCGACGCGGGGGGCAGTTCCACCACCGCGGCCCTCGACGACGGGTCGCGCCTCAGACGCGGCTCGGTGAACCCCGCCTCGGTGGGGGCGGTGGCCGCCGAGCGGGTGCTGCGTGAACTGCTCGGCGAGGTCGCGGCGCGGCTCGGCCCCGAGGGGGCGCGTACGGCCCGCGGCTGGTTGGCGACGGCCGCGCTGGACGCCGGCGCGGCGGCGGCGGACGTGGCGCGGATCGTCGCGTCGGCGCGGGCGAGCGGCCTGACGGGGCCGCTGGTGGTCTCGCGGGACGTGCTGCCGCTGCTGCTCGCTCCCCCGCTGGCCGGTCGCGGGGTGGCGGTGGTGTGCGGCACGGGCTCGGGCTTCCTCGCCTCGGACGGCTCGGGGCCGCCGGTGTCGGTGGGCGGCTGCGAGTACCTGGGCAGCGACGAGGGCAGTGCCTTCCAGCTCGGTCTCGACGGGCTGCGGGCGGCGGTGCGCGCCCTCGACGGGCGCGGCGCGCCGACCGCGCTCGGCGTCGAGCTGGCGGCCGAGTTCGGCTCGCCGGTACGGGAGTTGGCCAGGGAGCTCGCGGCGCGGCCGTTCCCGAAGTCGGCGGTGGCGGCGCTGGCCCCCGTGGTGTCACGGTGCTGGCTGGCCGGGGACGAGGTGGCCGGCGCGGTGGTGACGGGGGCGCTCGACGAGCTGGTGGCCGGGGTGCGGGCGGCCCGGGACCTGGCCGGTCTCCGGGGCGAGTGGCCGGTGGTGTTGAACGGCGGGGTGTTCCGGGGCTCGCCCGAGTTCGCCACCGCTCTTGGCCGGCGCCTGGTCGCCGAGTTGGGCGCCGCGGCGCCGCCGGAGCGGGTGGCCGACCCGGCCGGGCGGGTGCTCGCGGCGCTGCGCGCGCGACCGGCCGGTCCCTCGGAGGCGCTCGCCGGCTGGGCCTGGACCGTCGAGCGGGAGGCCGGGGAAGGGGTACGCGGATGACCGCGGAGGTGGGATCGACGGAAGGGCCGATCGAACTCGGCCTGTGTCTGGCCGCGTTGGCGCCGGCCGGACTGGAGGGCGCGCTGGCGGCGGCCGGCCGGGCCGGGGTGCGGGTGGTGGACCTGCCGGCCGACTCGACCTTCGGTCTGGTGGCCGCCGACCGGGCCGAGGACCCCGGCTACCACGCCGCGTTGCGCGCGCGGCTGGCCGCCGCCGGCGTCGCGGTGGGCTGCGTCAGCAACAGCCGGGACACCCAGCTGCTGCTCGGCCCGCACGGCCCGCAGACCGACCCGGTGCTGGCCGGCCCGGCGGAGGCCAAGCGGGCGCACGGGCTGCGGGCCGCGCTGGCCACGGTGCGGCTCGCGGCCGGCCTCGGGGCGCCGCTGGCGCGGCTGATGCTGGGGGTGCCCGACCTGTCGCGGTGGCTCTCCTGGTGGGGCAGCGACGTGAGTTGGCAGGACAACGTGGACGCCTGGGCGCGGGCCGCCGAGCCGATCCTGGAGCTGGCCGCCGCCTCCGGGGTGCGGGTGGTGGTGGAGCCGCACCCCAAGCAGGTGGCCTACGACCCGGCGAGCGCGCGGGCGTTGCTCGCGGCGGCGGCGGGCGTCGGGCTCTGCGTGGACCCGGCGAACCTGGCGGCGGTGGGGCACGACCCGGTGCGGGCGGTGCGCGGCTGGGGCGAGCGGCTGGCCGCCGTGCACGCCAAGGACCTCCAGTGGTGGCGCGAGCCGGGCGACCCGGTGGGTGCCGGCTGGTCGCGGTACGGCCCGGGCCCGGCGATCAGGTTCCGGGCGCTCGGCGCGGGCGAGCTGCCGTGGCCGGCGATCGTGGCGGCGCTGCTGGACGAGGGCTACCGGGGCGTGCTGTACGTGGAGCACGAGGACGCGCTGCTGCCGACCGCGCAGGGGGTGGCCAACTCACTCGCGCTGCTGCGCGGGTTGCTGCCGCACGCCACCGCCGAGGGGCGGACGTGGTGAGCCCCGCGACGGGCCTCCCAGGGGTGCGTGGGGCGCTGCTGGCCGGCGGTCTCGGGCAGCGGATGGGGCCGCTGACCGCTGAGGTGTGCAAGCCGCTGGTGCCGTACGCGGCGGCCTGCCGGCTCGTCGACTTCAGCGTGGCCAACGCGGTGCGCTCGGGCCTCGGCGAGCTGGTGCTGCTGTCGTTGCACCGGGAGTCGGACCTGGTGGACCACCTGCTGCGGCACTGGGACCACCATCCGGGCACCCGGCTGCACTTCGGGCCGCACGACGCGCTGCTGCGATCGGGCGGCGGCCTCGGGCCCGACGGGCGGCTGCCGGCGCGGCCGGCCGAACGCGGCACGGCGGACGCGCTGCTGGCCAACGCCGCGTACCTGTTCGCGCCGGGGGCGAGCGACCTGCTGGTGCAACACGCCGACCACGTCTACCTGTTCGACTACGCGCCGATGCTGGCGGCGCACCGGGAGTCCGGCGCGGACTGCACCATCGGGGTGCAGCGCGTCGAACGACGCTACGTACGGCTGTTCGGCATGGTGGAGGTCGACGAGCGGTGGCGGGTGCGGGCGCTGGTCGAGAAGCCGGAACACCCCACCTCCGACCTGGTGTTCACGGCGTTCTGCCTGTTCCGGATCGAGGCGCTGCGCGAGGTGCTGGACGAGTTGGCGGGGCGCGGCGCGGACGGCTGGCAGCACGACATCAGCCGGGACGTGCTGCCGGAGATGATCGCGGCGGGCCGTCCGGTGACGGCGTTCCCGGTCGCCGACTACTGGGCCGACATCGGCACCGTCGAGCGCTACCACTCCGAGCAGCTGCGGCTGCTGCGCCGGCCGCATCCGCTGCCGCCCGCCCTGCTGCCGCGCACCCTGTCGGGCGCGGCGCCGCGCTACGCGCCGGAGGCGGACAGCCTGCTCGGCGCGGAGCCGGCGGCCGGCGCCACGGTGCGCGGCAGCGTGCTGCACCCGGGCGGCCGGGTGGAGCCGGGCGCCCGGGTGGAGCGTTCCGTGGTGCTGCCGGGCGCCACGGTGGCGGCCGGGGTGAGCGTGTTGGACAGCGTGGTGCTGGCCGGCGAACGGCTGACCGCGGACCGGCACGGGCTCGCCTCACTGACTGCCTGACCTCACAGCGCGGCGGCCGGGCGTAGCAAGGTCGCGGCGAACTCCTCGAAGGCGTCGGGGAGTTCGTCCGGTGGCACGCTCGGCGGGTAGACCAGGGCGCGGGTGACGCCGAGCGCCGCGAGCTCCGCCACCCGCTCCGGGGTGGCCGGGGCGGCCTCGGCGATCAGCTGGATGGCGTCCGGGTCGCGGCCGGCGGCCTCGGCCGCCGCCCGGCACTCGGCGAACAGCGGCACCGGGTCGGCCACGGCCGGGAAGTAGCCGTCGGCGAGCCGGCCGGCGCGGCGGGCCCCGGCCCGGGTGTGGCCGCCCAGGATCAGCGGGATCCGCCCGGCCGGCTTGGGGTGGCAGCGGGCCCTGGTGAACCGGTGGTAGCGGCCGGCGAACGTCTCGTCGTCGCTCCACAGGGCGCGCAGCACCGCCACGTACTCCTCGAACCTGGCGGCCCGGTCGTCGAAGTCCACGCCCACGGCGGCGAACTCCTCGCGGAACCAGCCCATGCCGAGGCCGAGGTCGAGCCGCCCGCCGGAGAGGTGGTCGAGGGTCGCCGTCTCCTTGGCGAGCACCACCGGGTTCCGCTGGGGCAGGATCAGCATGCCGGTCACCAGGCGCACCCGGCTGGTGAGCGCGGCGGCGTGGGCGAGCCAGGTCAGCGGGTCCGGGTAGGGCCACTCGGCGGGCACCGGCAGCCGGCCGTCGTCCGCGTACGGGTAGCGGGTGGTGTGGTCGGCGGGCAGCACCACGTGTTCCGGCACCCACAGCGACTCGACGCCGTGCCGCTCGGCCAGGACCGGGAGCAGGCGCGCGGCCTCGGGCGAGTGGTGCGGCGGCATGTCGGGCGAGAGCAGTCCGATCCTCATGCGGCGGCCGCCCCCGTCGTGATGCGCTCGGCCAGCAGCGAGGCCACCGCCACGGTGGTGAGGTGGGTGTTGGCGCGGGGGATCACCGGCATCAGCGAGGCGTCGGCGACGTGCACGTTGGCCAGGCCGTGCACCCGGCCGTCCGGCCCGGCCACCGCCGTCGGGTCGTCCTCCGGGCCCATCCGGCAGGTGCCGACGGCGTGCCAGTAGCCGCTGGCGGCGGCCCGGACGGCGGCCGGTTCGCGGTCCGCCTCGGCGGCCGGCGGGGCGGCGGCGAGCGCGGTGAGGCGCGCGGTGGCGGCCAGGTCGCGGGCGAGGTCGAGGCCGTCCAGCACGACCCGGATGTCGTGGCCCTCCGGGTCGGTGAAGAAGCCGTGGTCGATCTCCGGCGAGGCAGCCGGGTCGAGGGAGGCGGCGCGGACCCGGCCCCGGGATCTGGGCGCCATCACGAAGACGTAGAGGCCGGCGGTGAGCGGCCCGTTGTAGAAGCCCTGGGCGTCCTCGGCCGGGCCGGCCGAGGGCACGATGTGGAGGTCCCAGTCCTCGTCGGCGGCCTGTCCTGAGCGGGCCTTGACCAGGCTCTGCGCGAAGTAGCCCGCGGCGGCGTCCGGCATCCGCTCGACGAGGGCGTCCGTGGGGGCCAGCATCAGACCGAGCGAGGAGTGGTCGGTGAGGTTCTCCCCCACCCCGGGCAGCGGCAGCGCCACCGGCGCGCCGATCCGGCGCAGTTCGGGCTCCGGGCCGACGCCGCTGCGCACCAGCAGCGGCGGGGTGCCGTAGGCGCCGCAGGCCAGCACCACCCGGCCGGCGTGGACGGTGAGCGGGCGGCCGGCGTGCACGGCGGCCACGCCGGTGGCCCGGTCGCCGGCCAGGATCAGCCGGTCGGCCAGGGTGTCGGGCAGGACCCGCAGGTTGGGGCGGTCGCGGGCCGGGTCGAGGTAGGCGAACGCGGTGTGCCAGCGGGTGCGGTCGACCGCGTTCAGCGGCACCCAGCCGATGCCCTCGCGGGCGTCGTCGGCGTTGATGTCGGGTAGGAACGGCAGGCCGAGCGCGCCGGCCGCCTCGATCACGGCGTGGTGCCAGGCGGTCTGGTCCCGCTCGGGCACCGCCCGCACCCGCAGCGTGGCCACCGCCTCGTCCAGGTGGGGGCGCAGCGCCCGGTGGTCGAACGCGCCACCGGATGGCGGGCCCCAGGCGTCGTAGTCGGCCGGGGCGCCGACGGTGGCCCAGCAGCCGTTGTGGGCCGAGGAGCCGCCGACGACGCGGGCCCTGGCGCAGCAGGGCGGGGCGGTGAGGTCCCAGTCGTGGCCGCGGGCCGCCGAGCGTGCGTCGAGCAGCTCGGCCGGCCAGCGCGTCGGGTCGAACGGGCCGTAGTCGGGGCCGGCTTCGAGCAGGAGCACCCGGTGCTCGGGGTCCTCGCTGAGCCGGGCGGCGACGACGCAGCCGGCGGCGCCGGCGCCGACGACCACGGTGTCGGCGGTCAGGGTGTCGGGTGGTTCTTGGGTGTCCGTGGGAGTGTCGGTGCCGTGCATCGGGGCTCCCTTCCGGGCCGGGGTCAGGACAGTGCGCGGGCCAGCTCCTCCTCGTCGATGAAGGAGGCGTGGGTGCCCGCGGTGGAGACGGCGTGGGCGCCGGCCGCCGAGCCGGCCCGCATGGCGGTGGGCCAGTCGGCGCCGCCGAGCCGGGCGTACAGGAAGCCGGCGACGTAGCTGTCGCCGGCGCCGTTGGTGTCGACCACCCGGCCGCCGGGGACGGGCGAGGCGGGCAGCCGGCGCAGCGGCTGCCCGGGCAGCGCGAGCAGGCTGCCGTCGCCGCCGGCCAGGGCGACCACGGCGGAGGCCCGGCCCTTGGCGAGGATGTCGCGGGCGACGTCCTCGACGCGGTCGCCGAGCGCGGCCGTGGAGACGAAGACCAGGTCGGCGCCGTAGGCGAAGTCGCGGTGGTGCTCGCTCTCGCCGTCCCAGTCGTGCAGGTCGGTGGAGGTGGGGAGGCCGGCCGCGACGGCGTCGGCCAGGGCGTGCCTGGCCCAGTCCATGATGGAGACGTGGACGTGCCGAACGCGGCCGAGCGCGGGCCGGTAGAGGTCGGGGTCGACCGTCATCCCGACGGGCTGCCTGGCGTCGTAGAGGGAGAGCCGGTGGCCGTGCCGGTCGACGAGGTTGACGCTGCGTCGGGTGCCGCTGGGGTGGATCCGGTGGTCGAAGGAGAGCCCGGCCTTGGCGTAGTGGGCGGTGATCAGCTCGCCCTCGAAGTCGGCGCCGATGACGTCGGCGAGGTGGGTGCGCAGGCCCAGCCGGTGGCAGCCGAGCGCGACCCCGTTGCCGGTGTGCGCGACATATCGCTCGATGGGCGGCACCATGACGGAGTCCCGCGGCGGCAGCGGGAGTTCGGGGACGCGGACGATGGTGTCCACGCCCACTCCCCCGATCACGAACACGTCGAACGGCGTCCGGTCGTCCCCGGCCTGGTCCCGATGGGTCACGTGGCGTCCCTCTCCTCGTCGCGCGCCGCCCCCGGCGCGTCCAGCACCTCCCAGCCGACCCGGCCGTCGGCGCGGGTGATCAGCAGCACGACGGCCGGCTCGGTGGCTGCCGGCACCGTACCGGTGAACGTGCCGTCGGCGTCGGCCATCAGCGGCGATGTCGTGGCGCCGCGCACCACGTCCACCGTCCTGGCGCCCGGGGCGCGGTACGCGACGTGCCAGCCGGCGGCGCCGGCCGGCCGCACGGTGCCGGTGCCCGGCGTGGGCGGCACGGGTGCCGGCGCCGGGCGGTGCGGGGTCAGGGTGCCGGCGCGGACGCCGGTGAAGACGGCGTGGAAGGTGGCGGCCACCCGCTCCCAGGTGAAGGCGCGGGCGGTGCGGATCGCGTTGGCCCGCAGCCGGGCCAGCTCCTCGGGCGGCGCCACGAGCAGCCGGTCGACCTCGGCCCTGATGGCGGCGGTCAGCGCGGGGTCGTCGGCGCGGAAGGAGCGGGGCAGCGCGGCGCCGGTGGCCTCGGGGTGGTCGGGGGGCCTGGTGTGGCCGAAGTGGGCCATGCCGAGTTGGGCGGTGGCGACGGGCACCGCGCCGCAGGCCATGGCCTCGCCCATGGCGAGCAGGAAGGTGTCCATCTCGAACTTGGAGGGGAACAGGCAGAGTTCGGCGGAGCAGGCCAGCTCGATCAGTTCGGCCTCGGGGATCGGTTCGGTGGAGAGCCAGACCGCGTCGGGGTGGGCGGCGGCCAGCCCGGTCAGCTCGGGGTCGGTCGGCGGCAGCGGGCTGAGGCAGTGCAGCACCGCGTTGAACCGCCGTCCCTCGTCCAGGAGTTGGCGCAGCGCGCGGGCGAGCTCGCGCTGTCCCTTGTGGTGGATGGCGTACCGGGCGTTGTGGTAGATCGTGGGCCGCGCGGGATCGAGGCCGCGGCGGCGCAGCACCGCGTCGCGGTCGACGCGGGCCCGGTCGGCGGCGAGCCAGGCGGGGCCGACGGCGCAGCCGCCGACGACCAACCGGTCCCGCGCGGCGGCCAGTTCCTCGCGCACCCGGAGCCGCTCGAAGAGGGCCTGGGCCGGGGTGTCGCGCTGGGTGGTGACGTGTTCGAGCTGCCCCGGGGAGAGGAAGTCCAGGGCGGAGGCGGTCCTGGCGACCAGGGCGAGGCCGCTGACGTAGTCGTGTCCCGGGCGTTCCGGGTACTCGTTGTAGAGGTGGGTGACGGGCAGGTAGGCGCGCATGGCCCGCTCCAACGGGCCGTCCAGCGGCGGGTCCTGGAGCCCGGCCACCGGCGCGTCCGAGGCGCCGAGGTAGCGCAGCAGGGCGCGGACCTCGGGGCCGTAGACCTTCTTGTTGACCGGCATGTTGCTCTGCACGGTGCAGACGGTCTCGGCGCCGGCGCGACGCAGCGGGGCCGGCATCAGGTAGTGGTAGTAGGGCTCGTGGAGGTGGACGACGGTGCCGGCCCGCACCGTCCCGGCCAGGTAGCGGGTGGCGGCGAGCTGGAAGAGCAGCGGCTTGAGGAAGCCGAGGTCGCGGCCCTTGGACTCGTAGGGCGGGTAGAAGGTCTCGGGGTGGGCGTCCAGCAGGCCGCCGGCGAGCAGCACCACGTCGATGCCGTCCACGGTGATCCGGTGGGCGGTGACCTCCGCGGTGAGCCGGGCGGCGGGGCCGTGGTCCGGCCAGACGGCGGGGTCGAGCGGGACCTCCACGTCGACGGTGTCGGCGTGGTCGAGGTCGGTGACGTGGTGGTGGCGGCGCAGTTCGGGGAGGGTGCCGTGGGCGGCGGTGAGGCCGCTGACGCGTAACCCGCGGTCGCGCAGGGCGCGGCTGAGGTTCCACAGGTAGACGGAGATGCCGCCCTTGACGAACCGGTGGTCGAAGCCACCGAACTCGAAGTGGCACTCGACGACGTCGATCGGCTCGGCGGCGGTGGGTCCGGTCACGCGCGCGGGCTCCTTCCGGTGGCGGCGACGAACGCCCGGAGCGAGATCCAGGTGAGGTCGGCGTAGTAGTCGGCGTCCTGGTCGCCGGCGCGTTCGCCGTGGTGGCGCAGCTCGTGCAGGGCGCGCAGCAGGTAGGGGACGCGCAGCGCGCCGGGCGCGGCGCCGGCGGTGAGGGGGGCGACGGCGCGGGCCGCCCAGTCGGCGCCCGGCGGCGGCAGGGGCCGGGCCGCGGTCGCGGGGGCGAGGGCGAGGCGGCGCAGCGCGGTGGCGTACCGGTGCTTGTGGTACGCGCGTCGGTGGGCGGTGCGGGCGACCTGCTCGTCGGCGGTGAAGCACTCGACGGCCCGGACGAGGGCGGCCAGGTCGTCGAGCGGGCCGGCTTCCGGCGCCGGCGCGCCGGCCGGGTCGACGAACCGCACCCGGTCGTCCGCGTCGACGAGCACATGGCCGAGGTGCAGGTCGCCGTGGACGGGCCCGACCGCCTGGAAGGTGCCAGCGGCCCACCGGTCGGCGAGCGCGGCGCAGCGGTCGAGCAGCCGGTGGCGTGGCCCGGTGGACTCGGGCAGGGTGCGGCGGACGTCGGCGATGGTGCCGGCGAGCCGCGGCAGCCGGTCGGCGAGCGGCGCCGGCCGTGGCGGGCGGAGCTCGGCGAGGGCGTGGTGCAGGTCGGCGAGTGCGGCCCGCACCCGCTCCAGCAGCGGGTCGAGCGGCTGGTCGGGGACGGTGCCCGCCCAGTGGGCGCGCAGCGCGGCCCGCAGCGGCACGTCGAGCGGGACGCCGGGGGCGACCCGGGTGACCAGCGCCAGGCAGCCCCCGGGACGGCCGTCGGGGGCGAGGTACTCGAGGTGGCCGACCGCCTCGGGCAGCGGCGCCCGCCGGCCGGCGAGCCGGGAGAGCAGGGCGAGTTCGCCGCCGCCGTCGCCGAGCGTCCGGTAGACCTTGAGGACCAGCTCCTCGGGCGGTCGGCCGGCGGTGACCCGGGCGACGGCGTTGGTGACGGTGGCGGTGAGCTGGGCGCCGAGGCGGGCGGCGGTCAGCGGTGGGCCGTGCCAGCGCACCCCGCCGCCGCGCGCGGTGGTCCAGGCCGGGCGGGCGGCCAGCGCGAGGACGGCGGAGAGCAGCGCCGGGTCGTCCTCGGCGAGCACGAGCACGGCGGCGGGCGCGCCGGTGCCGTCGGTGCCGTCGGTGCCGTCGACCGCCGCCCAGGTGACGGTGGTGGGGCCGGCGCACAGGTGGTCGAGCGGCCGGAGGCTCGCCGGGTCGAGGGTGGCGCGGGAGAACCAGGGGGCGCGCGCCACGGCCGCCCGCAGCCGTTCCGTGTCCGGGGTCACGGGCCCACCGCCTCGAAGCGCCGCACGCCGAGCGACCAGACGCGCAGCGCGAGGAGGGTGAGGGCGGCGCTGATCGGCACGGCGAGCCAGGTCAGCGCGGAAGGACCGTGCAGGAGGTGGTCGGCGGGCACGAAGCCGGTGAGCGCGAACGGCAGCAGGCTGGTGAGCAGCGCCCGGGCCGGCCAGGGGAAGACGTCCAGCGGGTAGCGGGCGGTGTCGGCGAGCTCGTAGACGGCGGTCATCACCTGGAGGCTGGTGGTGGTCCAGAACGCCAGCGCGGCCAGCAGGAGTTTGACGGCCGCGAGCACCAGCGCGCCGGCGAGCAGCAGCACCGCGAAGACCGCGATCCGGGTGGGGGCGAGGTCCAGGTCGAGACCGCCGGCCGCGTAGCCGATGACGGCGAGTCCCGCGACGGCCTCGCCGATGCCCTCCGGGTAGCAGAACCGCTCCGAGAGCAGGCTGAACAGCGGGTGCACGGGCCGCACCAGGTAGCGCACCAGCTCGCCGCGCTGCACCAGCTTGCGGCCGAGCTCCCACAGTTGGTCGGTGAAGGCGTGGTCGAGACCGCGCACCAGCATGGCGACGCCGAGCAGCAGCACCGCCTCGCGGAAGGTCCAGCCGGCGATGTCGGTGACATGCCGGTAGATCACGCCGAGCAGCAGCGCGTGGAGCACCACGCGCAGCGCGAACGCGCCGACGCCGACCAGGAAGTCGGCCCGGTAGGAGACCAGTCGGCGCAGCCCGACGCCGGTGAGCAGCGCGGCGAGGCCGGCGTACCGGCGCAGGACGGTCATCCGCCGCTCACCTCCCCCCTGCGCAGCGCGGTCCGCCAGGCGAGGGCACAGGCCAGCACGCCGAGCGCGGTCCACAGCAGTTGGAGGCCGAGCGCGCCCCAGGCGGCGGCGCCCTCGACCCGGCCCAGGAGCAGCCGCACCGGGGTGGCCACCATGGCGGTGAACGGCAGCCACTCCAGGGTGGATCGGGCGGCGGCCGGCATCAGTTCGAGCGGCACCAGCTGGCCGGAGCAGAAGGCGACGACGGTGCCCTTGAGGTAGCGCACCCCCCAGGTGCTGGTGGTGACGAAGCCGGCGAGGCCCACCAGCAGGTTGAGCAGGATGCCGAGGGTGGTGGCCAGCAGCGCGGCCGGCAGGAACCAGGCGAGGCCGGCGGGGGCGGGCGCGGCCAGCGGCACGGTGCCGAGGGCGCACAGCAGCAGCGGGGCGACGACCAGGAGCAGCCGAACGGCCAGGTAGGGCAGGGCGATGGCGGCGTGGGTGCCGAGGAAGCCGATCGGGCGGAGCATGCCGGTGACGTGGTCCCCGCGGTAGATGTCGCCGGAGAGGGTGTCGTCGACCCGGTTGGACAGCAGCACGGCCAGCAGGTTGCCGGCGAGCAGGTAGGTGGTCATGCCCGTGACGTCGTAGTCGGCGATCTCCCGCTGCTCGGCGTAGACGGCCTGCCAGACGGCGAGTTGGACCACCAGGGAGAGCGCGGTGGTGAGCGCGGTGAGCAGCAGCGCGCCCCGGTAGGCGAGGGCCGTCCGCCAGCCGGCGCCGAGCAGCGCGCCGTAGCCCCTGGCCCGCGCCGCGGTTCTCATCGGCGGCCCCGGCTCAGCTCGGGGGCGACGTACAGGGCGCGCAGCACCTCGCCGAGCGTGGGCTCCGGGGCGACCAGGTCGGTGACCGCGACGAGCGCCGAGGCGGCGGCCAACACCCGTTGCGGAGTGACGAGTTCGGGCGGGCCCTGGACGGTGACGCGACGCCGCCCGGCCACGGTGACGGCCGCCGGGCCGCCGAGTTCGAGCTCCAGCAGGCGGGCGAGCGGCTCGGCGTCGAGGTCGGCGTCGGCGGCGTACTCGAAGCGCACGGTGCGGGTGGGAGCCTGCCGCAGCAGGTCGTGCAGCCGGCCGGTGTGGACGACCCGGCCGGCGTCCACCACCACGACGTGCTCGCAGATGGCGCTGATGTCCGCGACGTCGTGGCTGGTGAGCAGCACGGTGGTGCCGCGCTCGGCGGCCACCCGGTTGACCAGCTCGTGCACGGCCTCCTTCAGCAGCAGGTCGAGGCCGATGGTGGGCTCGTCGAGCAGCAGCACGGCGGGGTCGTGGAAGAGGGCGGCGGCGACCTCGGCGCGCATGCGCTGGCCGAGGCTGAGGGTGCGCACCGGGCGGTCGGCGAGCTCGCCGAGGTCCAGGAGCTCGTCGAAGAGCCGCAGGTTGGCCTGGGCGACGGCCGGCGGCAGGTCGTGCAGCCGGGCCAGGATCCGGAACGAGTCGGCCACCGGCAGGTCCCACCAGAGCTGGGTGCGGTGGCCGAACACGACGCCGATGGCACGGGCGTGGGCGTAGCGGTCCTGGCGCGGCTCGCGGCCGGCGACCAGGCAGCGCCCGGAGCCGGGGGTGAGCACCCCGGCGAGGATCTTGATGGTGGTGGACTTGCCGGCGCCGTTGACGCCGAGGTAGGCCGTGCGCTCGCCGGCCGGCACGCGGAAACTGACCCCGTCCAACGCGCGGACCTCGGTGGTCTCCCCCGTGAACAGGCCGCGCACCGCGCCCCAGAGCCCGGGGCGGGTGGCGCGCACCCGGAACACCTTGGTCAACTCCTGTGCCTCGATCATGCCGTGGTTCATGCCCTTCCCTGGTGTACGTCGTCGATGGCCCGCCCCAACCGGCGTATCGCGTCGGTGAGTTCGTCGGGCTCGATGACGAAGGGCGGCGCGAGGCGCAGCGTCTGGCCGCCGGGCATCACCCGCACCCCGAGGTCCAGCGCGCGCCGGTACACCCGGTCGGCGGCGGCCGGGTCGGGCGCCCTGGTGGCCCGGTCGGCGACGAGTTCGACGCCCCACAGCAGGCCGAGGCCGCGCACCTCGCCCACGGCGGGGTGGTCGGCGAGCTCGCCGAGGGCGGCGGCGAGGACGGCGCCGAGCTCGGTGACCCGGGTCAGCAGGTCGTCGCGGCGCAGCACGGTGAGGGTGCTCGCGGCGGCGGCCAGGCCGACGGCGTGGCCGCCGTAGGTGGAGCCGAGGCCGCCGGCGGCCCGCCAGGTCCGCTCGTCCAGCACCCGGTGGCGGCCGGCGAGCACGGCGACGGGGTGTCCCGAGCCGACGCCCTTGGCGAGGGTGACCAGGTCGGGGCTGAGGCCGTAGTGCTCGGCGGCCAGGAAGCGGCCGGTGCGGCCGCCGCCGGTCAGCACCTCGTCGGCGATCAGCAGCACCCCGTGTTCGGCGCAGGCCCGGCCGACGACCTCCCAGTAGCCGGGCGGCGGCACGATCACCCCGGCGGCGCCCTGCACCGGCTCGGCGAGCAGGGCGGCGACGTCGGGCCTGGCGACGGCCTGCCGCACGGTGAGGCGGGCGCAGAGCAGGTCGCAGGAGGGGTAGCTGGCGTCGAAGGGGCAGCGGTAGCAGTACGCGGGGTAGCCGAGCAGCGCGGGCGCCGGCGGCTCGGTCCCCACGTCCCACTGGACGGGGGCGCGGGCGCCGCGGGTCTTGCCGTGGAAGCCGCGGCGCAGCGCGGCGATCCTGGTGCGGCCCGGGGCCGCGGCGGCGTGCGCGGCACGCAGCGCGGCCTCGACGGCCTCGGCGCCGGTGGTGAGGAAACCGAGGGCGCCCAGGTGTTCCGGCAGCATCCTGGCCAGCGCGCGGGCGGCGGCGAGCCGCGCCGGCGTCGGGTTGTCGTGCACGTTGACCAGCCGGGCCGCCTGCGCGGTGACGGCCCGCACCACCTCGGGGTGGCTGTGCCCGAGCGACTGCGTCATCGTCCCGGCCACGAGGTCCACGTACTCCCGCCCGTCCACGTCCACGAGCGTCGCGCCACGCCCGTAGGCGAACACCCGCCGCCCGAGCGACGTCTCCTGACTGACGGTCGGCGGCAGATACCCGGCCTCGGCGGCCAGGTGCGCCTCGCCGGCGGCACCGGGGGACGCGTCGTCGGGCTGTCCGCCGTCCGTTCCTTCCGGCGCTGCCGCGGGCGGTGTCATCGGGGGGTGCCCGTCAGCTCGGCGCGGAGGAGGCGGCGTTCGATGGTGGGGGCCGTGGCGGGGTCGGCGGCCGCCTTCCAGCGGCGCACGGCGGCGCGGAGGGCGGCGGTGTCGGCGTGCCGGAGCGCGGCCGTGAAGCGCGGCAGGTCCTCGCCGCGGCGGGCCGCCTCCGGGGTGGGGGGTGGTCCGGTCGGCGGCGGGTCGGCGATCGGGGGGCGGTCGCCGAGGAGCGCGGCGGCGAGCTCGGGGGAGAACAGCGGCGCGAGTTCGCGCCGCCGCTCCGTCGGGGCCAGGGCGCGCAGCAGCTTGACGGCCAGCGCCTCCTCAGGGTGGCCGGCGACGCCGCCCCAGGCGGCGATCGCCGCGGCCGGCAGGGCGCTGAACGCGGCCAGCAGCGCCACCGAAGCGGCCGCCGGCTGGCCGCGCAGCGCGCGGCCGGCGCGGTCGCACCAGGCGGCGAGCCCGGCGCCGGGTCCGGCGGTGGCCGTCGGGAGCAGGCCGAGCAGTATCTCCCAGCAGTCCAGCTGTACTTCCGGCAGCTCGGCCATCAACTCGGCCGGCAGCGACGCCGGTTGGATGTCGGCATAGAGCAGCCGCACCAGACGGTGCGGGGTGCGCTGGACGCGCCAGCAGTCCTCGTGGGCGTGGTCGGCGAGCAACTCCTCGACGGTGACCGGCTCGGCGGACAGGTCGGTGCGCACCCGCCCGTCCCCGGTGGCCTCGAAGTGGTACAGCTCGTCCAGGTGGCTGCCGCCCCGCAGCGGGGCCGCGTGCCGCTCGATCGCCGCGAGCAGCGCGTCGCCGCGCCGCAGCAGCGCGCCGCGGCGTTCCCCGGTGAGCGGGCCGGCGTGCCGCTTGAGCCGCAGCAGCTCCTCGGAGAACGCCTGCACCAGGAAGGGGGTGGTCAGCCGGTGGCTCATGGCCAGGCCCAGGTAGGGGAAGACGGCGCAGGAGCGGCATCCCGGGCGCCGCCCGACCTCGTGGTCGCGGACCCGGATCAGCTCGGGGTCCGCGACGAGCTGACGATAGGGCCGGTCCCAGGGCAGCGAGGCGTCCCACTCGTGGTAGCAGGGCAGCATGACCCGACCGTCCGGGCCGACGGTCAGAATCCGCGAGTTGGCGCCGCAGTGGGTCTCGGTGGTCGGGTCGAGGGTCCGCAGGTGGTGCAGGAAGGCGAGGCTGACGACGGTGTACGGCTCGTAGCGCAGTTCGGCGACGCGGCGGGCCAGTTCGGCCGTCGGCAGGCTGGGCGGCGGCGGGCTCGCCGGCTCGGTGGCCGGGTTGGCGCGGCCGTTGACGGCGGCGAGCTTGAGCATCCGGACCGAGCCGGCCGGGCGCAGCTCGCGTTGGGCGGCGAAGTAGCTGAACATCGGCGACAGGTAGACCGGCACCCGCGCCCGTTGGGCGTAGGAGACGATCTCCGGCAGCTCCGCCGCGTTCTGCCCGGACACCACGCAGATCAGCTTGACGTTGTCGGCGCCCGCCGCGCCGAGGTCCCGGACCAGGTCCAGCGTGCGGTCGAGCGTGTCGGTGCCGCGGATGCCGTGGTAGCGCTCGGCGTCGAGGGTGTCGAGCGAGACGTTGACGGTGCCGAGCAGCGGCACGATCTCGCGGGCCGCGGCCGGGAAGCGGATGGCGTTGGTGGTGAGGTCGACGGACATGCCGAGCTGGTGGGCGTGCCGGACGGCGGCGGTGACCTCCCGGTGCAGCGCCGGCTCGCCGCCGGTGATGTCCACGTAGCTGACGCCGAGTTCGGCGAGCTCGTCGAGACAGCGGCGCAGTCCGTCCGCGGTGAGCTCGCGGTGGCCGTCGAAGACCGGGTCCTGCCAGACGTTGCAGTAGCCGCAGCGCGCGTTGCACCGGAAGGTGATGTAGAGCCGGGCGTGCCGGAACCGGCTGACGGCTGGCGCCATGCGGACCTCCCAGGTGTGCGGCCCCCGGCTGAGCGGGCGCGGCGCGGACGCGGTGCGGCGGTGTGCGCGCGGGTCAGCGCGGCTCGGTGGTCAGCGCCGTGTGGATCTCGGCGTCGCTGACGTCGTCGGCGATCACCGTCTCCCCCAGCCCGACGGGGAGGACGAAGCGCAGCCGGCCGTCGCGGATCTTGCGTATCTGGCCGAGCGCCGCGACGGTGGCGGCCGGGTCGACGGGCGCGGGCAGCGCGCCCAGCGTGACGGGCAGGCCGACGGTGGCCAGCAGGGCGGTGATCCGCCGCAGGACCGCCGGGTCGAGCAGGCCGCGCCGCTCGGCGATGCGGGCGGCGCAGGCCATCCCGAAGGCGACGGCCTCGCCGTGCAGGACAGGGCCGTAGCCGGTGACGGTCTCGACGGCGTGACCGATGGTGTGCCCGAAGTTGAGGGGACGGCGCAGGTCGTTCTCGTAGGGGTCCTTGGCGATCAGCCGGCACTTCACGGCGCTGGCGCCGTGCACCAGCGCGGCACTGGCGGCCGGGTCGGCGGCCAGCAGCTCCCGGTACCGGGTCTCGATCAGCTCGAAGAGGGCGGGCGAGGCGATGACGCCCTTCTTGATGGCCTCGGCGAGGCCGGCCCGCAGCTCGCGCTCGTCCAGCGTGGCGAGGTAACCGACGTGTGAGACCACGGCCTTGGGCTGGTGGAAGGCGCCGATCAGGTTCTTGGCGGTGGCGTGGTCGACGGCGACCTTGCCGCCGAGCGCGGCGTCGACCTGGGCGAGCAGGGTGGTCGGCACGTTCACGTACGGGAGGCCGCGCATGTAGGCGCTGGCCACCCAGCCGACGGTGTCGGTGATCACCCCGCCGCCGACGGCGAGGATCACGTCGCGCCTGGCGAGGCGGGTGCCGGCCAGCCAGTCGAGCAGCGCGGCGGCGGTCGGCAGGCTCTTGCTGGCCTCGCCGGCCGGGATGGTGGTCGAGGCGACGTCGAGGCCGGCGGCGGCGAGGCCGCGGGCGAGCCGGTCGGCGTGCAGCGCGGCCACGTTGTCGTCGGTGATCAGGGCGACGCGGCGGCCGTCGATCTCGGTGCGTAAGCGGTGCACCGCGGCGGCCTCGTCCTGGCACACGTGGACGGGGTAGGTGTCGTGCCGGGTGGCCGCGCCGATGATCGGGTCGTCCGGGTCTGTGGGCAGGTCGAGCCGCTCGGATACGCGGACATACGTGGTCATGTATCCCCCAGACTCGGTGGTCAGGGCCGCCTCATCGCAGCCACCAATTCTCACCTGAGAACGATCCGGGGGCAACACTGCGGGCGTGCGCGCACCGGGCGGGCGCTGACCGGCCGTCAGTTCGCGGCGTCGTCCGCCTCCCCGGCGAGCTCGGCGAGCGGGACGGGGACGGCCAGCGGACGGGAGGCGGTGGCGCGCGCGTCGCCCTCGTCCGGCGACCGCCCGTCGAGGGCGGCGGTGAGGCAGGCGGCGGCGAAACCGCAGACCCGGCCCTGGCACCAGCCCATGCCGAGCCGGGTCAGCATCTTGACGGTCCTGGCGTCCGCCGCGCCGAGCTCGGCGTGCGCGGCGCGCACCGCGGCGTGCGGGACCTCCTCGCACCGGCACAGCAGCGTGTCGTCGGTGAGCCAGCGGGGCCAGCCGGCGGGGACCGGGTGGGCGCGGTGCATCGCGGCGGCGAACGCGCGGTGCGCGCGGATGGTGGCGCGCAACCGGCGGACGCCGGGCACGTCGGTGCGTTGCTCCCGGTCGACGTCGACGACGAGCGAGCCGTCGACGTCGAGGCGGGTGGCGACGCCGAGTTGCAGCGGGAGTTCGAGGGCCGGGGTGAAGCCCCAGCCGAGGGCGACCAGGTCGACCTCGACCTCGCCCGGCACGGCGCGCGGCACGCCGTCGCGGCCGACGACGGCGCGGCGGACGGCGCGCACCCGGTCGGTGCCGAGGATCTCGGCGACGGCGGTGCGGGGGCGGTAGGGGACGCGGTGCCGGGCGAGGGCGGCGGCGTAGCCGGCGGCCTCGGCGAGCTTGCCCGGCACGGGGAGCACGGCGCGGGCCTGCCGGGCCCAGCGGAGCGGCGAGTTGGCCTCCCAGACGCCGACGACGCGGGCGCCGGCACGGGCCAGCCCGGTGGCCACCGGCAGCAGGAAGGGGCCGGTGCCGGCGACGAGCACGCGCCGGCCGGCGACCGTGCGGTGCCCCTTGAGCAGCGCCTGGGCGCCGCCGGCGGCCACCACACCGGGCAACGTCCACCCGGGGACCGGCAGTTGCCGGTCGGCGCCGCCGGGGCACAGGACGACGGCCGCGGCCTCGACCGGCCCCGGCAGCGGCCGGACGCCGTCGTGCGCGGGCGTCGTCTCGACCCGGAAGCGGGCGTCGTCCTCGCGGGTCACCAGCCACACCTGTTGCCCCGGCCGGTAGTCGATCCGCCCCGCGGCCACCTGCGCCCGCAACCGCCGCCACCAGCCGGCGAACGGGCCGCGGACGTCGTCGTCCGCTGCATGCCGCCAGTACTGCCCACCGGGCCGCTCCCCCGCGTCCAGCAGCACCACCGACACCCCACGCTCCGCGGCCGTCACCGCGACCCCGAGCCCTGCCGGCCCGGCCCCGACGACGACTGCCTGCGGCGCGAAGGCCACGCCCGCCGAAGGCGGGCGGCCGCCGACCGGCCGTGACCCGGCCGGCGCCGGTGCCGACGCCTGCGGCGCGGCGCCCTCGGCGCCGGGAGGCGCGGTCGGCGGGGGGCCGGCCCACGCGCCCGGGGGCGGGGCCGCGGGCCCCGGAGGCTCAGGGACGGAGGCCGACGAGACCCGCATGCCGTCCCGCACAGGGACCACGCAGGTGCGTTGGGGTGGGGTGTCGTCGATGGTGGCGAGGCAGTCGTGGCAGGAGCCGATGCCGCAGAAGAGGCCTCGGGGGCGGCCCGCGTGGCGGGTGGTGCGCCAGGCGGGGATGCCGGCGGCGATGAGCGCGGCGGCGACGGACTGGCCGGGGCGGGCGGGTAGTTCGCGGCCCTCGTAGAAGATCCTCACGCGACGGGCTCCCAGCGTTCGGGCGCGAACGGCGCCAGGTCGAGGGTGGGTTGGGCTCCGGTGAGGGCCTGGGCGAGCAGCTGGCCCGTGCCGGCGGAGAGGCCGATGCCGGCGCCCTCGTGGCCGCAGGCGTGCCAGAGTCCCGGCAGCCGGGGGTCGGGGCCGATGACCGGCAGGTGGTCGGGGCAGTAGGGGCGGAAGCCGTGGTAGGCGCGCAGGGCGCGGACGCCGGCGAGGGCCGGGAAGAGGCCGACGGCGCCGCGCGCCAGCAGGGCGAGCGCCTGGCGCGAGGGGCGACGGTCGAAGCCGACGCGCTCCCGGGTGGAGCCGATCAGCACCGTGCCGGCCGGGGTGCCCTCGACGACCGGCGAGGACTGGAGCGCGGCGTCGGAACTGCCCACGTCCCCCACGTACTCCGCCGCGTAGACCTTGTGCCGGATGACGAGCGGCAGCGGCTCGGTGACCAGCACGAAGCCGCGCCGGGGCAGCACCGGCAGGTGGACGCCGGCGAGGGCGGCGACCTCGCCGGCCCAGGTGCCGGCCGCGTTGACCACGGCGGGCGCGTCCAGCCGGCGGGACGGGGTGGTGACGCCGACCACCCGGCCCCGGGCGCTGCGGATCGCGGTGACCGGGGCGCCCGTCAGCACCTCGGCGCCCGCCGCGCGGGCGAGCCGCAGCAGGTGGGCGACCAGCAGCACGGGCTGCACCTGGGCGTCCTCCGGGTAGTACGCCCCGCCGGCCAGGCCGGGGCGCAACAGCGGCTCGACGGTGCCGAGTTCGTCGGCACCGAGGTCGTCCACGCGGACGCCGGCGGCCCGTTGGCGGTCGGCCAGGGCGCGCAGCGCGGACAGGGAGCCGTCGGTGGCCGCCACCACCAGGCCGCCCTTGGACTCGAACTCCCAGTGGTGGCCGTGCTCGGCGAGCTCCGCGCGCCACACCCGCTGGGAGTGGCGGGCGAGGTCGAGCTCGGGGCCGGCGTCCTTGTCGGAGACCAGCACGTTGCCCTCGCCGGCGCTCGAGGTGCCGCCGCCGATCGGGCCGCGGTCGACGACCAGCACCCGCAGGCCGGCGTGGGCGGCGAAGTAGGCGGTGGCGGCGCCCACCGCGCCGGCGCCCACGACGATCACGTCGTACGACGATGCGGGAGACGTCACGTGCCGCGGGCCCACTTTCCTCTGACATGGCCGATGTGGCGCTCCATCAGCCGCTGCGCGCCGGCCGCGTCGCCCGCCTCGACCAGGTCGAGCAGCTGGTGGTGTTCGAGCGCCGACTCCTCGAGGCGGCCGGACTCCAGCAGCGGGGTGAGGCCCAGCAGGCGGGTGCGGGAGCGGAGTTCGGAGACGATGGTGGACAGCTGGGTGTTGCCGGCGTAGGCCAGCAGCGCCAGGTGGAAGACGCGGTCGGCGTTGATGTAGGCGACCAGGTCGCCGTCCCTGACCGCGTCCACGATGGCCTGGGCGAGCTCCCGCAGCCGCGGGAAGTCGGCCGCCGGGATCAACGGCACCACGTCCCGCACGGTGGGTGGTTCGAGGAGGAGCCGCACGTGGGTGACCTCGTCCAGCTCCTCGTCCGGCACCACCCGGACCCGGTAGCCCTTGTTGGGCAGCGCCTCCACCATGCCCTCGCGGACCAGGTCGAGCATGGCCTCCCGCACCGGCGTCGCGGAGATGCCGAACATGGTGCCGAGCGTCGGCGCCGAATAGACCGCGCCCGGCTTCATCTCCCCGGAGATGACGGCGGCGCGCAGCGCGTCGGCCACCATCTCGCGCAGCCGCTCGCGCTTGTTCAGTGGTTGCAGACCGGCGATGGGCGCCGTCTCCATGTCTCGTCTCCTCGTCGGACCCTGATCGGGTGTGCCACTCGCCGCGGGGCGAGTTCGCGAAATCGCGTACTGCCGTTCTTACATGAGGAACCCCGCGGGGAACGGATCGGTCGGGTCCAGAAGGTACTGGGCGGTGCCGGTGATCCAGGCACGGCCCGTGATGGTGGGCACCACGGCCGGCAGTCCGCCGACGGTGGTGGCCGCCACGAGCCGGCCGGTGAACGTGGTGCCGATGAAGGACTCGTTGACGAAGTCGGTGTCCAGCGGCAGTTCGCCGCGGGCGTGCAGCTGGGCCATCCGGGCGCTGGTGCCGGTGCCGCAGGGTGAGCGGTCGAACCAGCCGGGGTGGATGGCCATGGCGTGCCGCGAGTGCCGGGCGGTGGACCCCGGTGCCTCCAGGTAGACGTGGTGGCAGCCGACGATGTCGGGGCGCTCGGGGTGGGTGGGCGGGTGCCGCGCGTTGATGGCGGCCATCAGGTCGAGCGCGGTGTCGATCATCCGCGCGCCGGCGGCCCGTTCGAAGGGGATGCCGAGGTCGTCGAGGCGGACGATGGCGTAGAAGTTGCCGCCGAAGGCCAGGTCGTACCGGACCTGGCCGAGGCCCGGCACGTCGACGACCTGGTCGAGGGCGACGGCGAACGAGGGCACGTTGCGGATGGTGACGGAGGTGGCGGCGCCGTCCGCGACGGCGACCTCGGCGACGACGAGGCCGGCGGGGGTGTCGAGGCGGACTGTGGTGACCGGCTCGGTCACCGGCACCATGCCGGTCTCGACCAGCACGGTGGCCACCCCGATGGTGCCGTGCCCGCACATCGGCAGCACGCCGCTGACCTCGATGAAGAGCACCCCCATGTCGGCGTCGGGGCGGGTGGGCGGCTGGAGGATGGCGCCGCTCATCGCGGCGTGGCCGCGCGGCTCGTACATCAGGAAGGTGCGCAGCTCGTCCCGGTGTTCGATGAACCAGGTGCGCCGCTCGGCCATGGTGGCGCCGGGGAGCACGCCCACGCCGCCGGTGACGACGCGGGTGGGCATGCCCTCGGTGTGCGAGTCGACGGCGTGCAGGACGCGGCTGCTCCTCACCGGTGCCCCTGGGCGAGGAGTTCCTCGGTGAGGCGGGTGATGGCGGCGACGGCCTCGGCGGACAGCGGGCTCCGCGGCGGGCGGCAGGCGCCGCCCTTGCGGCCGGCGGCGTCCATGGCGACCTTGATGGCCTGCACGAACTCGGTCTTGGAGTCCCAGCGCAGCAGCGGGTGCAGCGCCCGGTAGAGGGGAAGCGCCTTGGCCACGTCGGCCGGGTCGCCCGAGGTGGCGAGGCGGTAGAGCTCGACGGTGCTGGCGGGCAGGGCGTTGGTGACGCCGGCGATCCAGCCGACGGCGCCGGCGAGGCCGAGTTCGAGGACGACGTCGTCGGAGCCGATCACCAGGTCGAGTTCGGGCGCGAGTTCCCGCAGTTCGTAGGCGCGCCGCACGTCGCCGCTGAACTCCTTGACGGCGACGATCAGTCCTTCGGCGTGGAGCCGGGCGAGCAGCCGCGGCGTGAGGTCGACCTTGGTGTCGATCGGGTTGTTGTAGGCGACGACGGGCAGGCCGACCGCCGCGACCTCGCGGAAGTGGTGGACGACGGTCTCCTCGTCGGCGCGGTACGAGTTGGGCGGCAGCAGCAGCACGGAGCCGGCGCCGGCCTCGGCCGCGGCCGCGGCCCAGCGCGCCGACTCCAGGGCGCCGTACGCGCTGACGCCCGGCATCACGCCGAAGCCCTCGGGGGCGGCGGCGACGGCGGTGGCCACGACGGCGGCGCGCTCGGCGTCGGTGAGCGTCTGGTACTCGCCGAGCGAGCCGTTGGGGCAGACGCCGTCGCAGCCGCCTGCGGCGAGGAAGGCGATGTGGTCGGCATAGGCGTCGTGGTCCACGTCGCCGGCCGCGGTGAACGGAAGGGCGGCGGCGACGTGCACGCCGCGCCATGCCTCGCGCGGGGTGGTGGGCACGGGGTGGTCTCCTGTCGGGTCGGGGAGCCTTCCCCCTCAGGGTGGCTCAGTACAATGTCACATGTCAAAAACGGTCCGGGGAATGGGCGGTTGACCCCGCCCGTCGCTCACAGCAGGCCCCGCACCCACTCCTCGACGCCGCCGGCCGAGATCGGCAGCGCGCCGGACAGCACCTCGGCGCCGTCCTCGGTGACCAGCAGGTCGTCCTCCAACCGCACGCCGACGCCGCGCAGTTCGGGCGGCAGCGTGAGGTCGTGCGGGTGGAAGTAGAGGCCCGGCTCCACGGTGAGCACCATGCCGGGCGCCAACGGCGCGCCCTGGTACGCCTCGTAGCCGGACCGGGCGCAGTCGTGCACGTCCAGGCCGAGATGGTGGCCGATGCCGCAGACCAGGTAGCGGCGGTGCTGCTGCCCGGCCGGCGACAGCGCCTCGTCGACGGAGACCGGCAGCAGCCCCCAGTCGTGCAGGCCCCGGGCGACCACCTCCATGGCCGCGAAGTGGAAGTCGGCGTAGGCGCGCCCGGGCGCCACCTGGGCAAGACCGGCCAGGTGCGCGGCCTCGACCAGGTCGTGCACCCGCCGCTGCGCCTCGGTGAACCGGCCGCCGGGCGGCACGGTCCTGGTGACGTCGGCCGTGTACAGCGACCTGGTCTCCACGCCCATGTCGAGCAGCAGCGGCTGGTCGGGCAGCACGGGACCGTCGCAGCGCACCCAGTGCAGGGTGGCGGCGTGCGGGCCCGAGCCCACGATGGTGGCGTAGCCGGGGCCGTTGCCCACGGTGCGGGCGTGCCGGTCGAAGGTGCCCTGGAGCCACCGCTCGCCGCCGGCGGCGACGGCCGTTGGGATCTCACCGACGACGGCGGCGAAGCCGGCCACGGTGTGGTCCACGGCCTGCCGGAGCTGCTCGATCTCCCAGGCGTCCTTGACCATCCGCAGGTCGGAGAGCGCGGTGGCGAGTTCGGGGTCGGCCTTCAGGCCGTGCCGGCGGACGAGGTCGGGTTCGGTGCCCGGGGTGGCGCCGGCGCCGGCGAGCCGGGAGAGGGCGGCGTCGAGGTCGGCGAGCGGGCGGACCTCGACGCCGAGCACCCGGGCCCAGTCGGCGACGCCCGGGGCGGGGCCGACCCACAGCTCGCCGTGGGCGGCGTCGGCGAAGAAGCCGGTCTCGCCGGGCCTGGCGGGCGGCGGGAGGTAGAGGGTGGCGGCGTGGTCCCGGGGGTCGCCGCGCCCCGCGGTGAGGACCAGCACGGCGTCCTCGACGGCGCAGCCGGTCAGCCAGACGAAGTCGCTGTCGGCGCGGTAGTCGTAGGCGGTGTCGTTGCTGCGCACCGGGGCGCGGCCGGCGCCCGCGACCACGGTGCCGGGGCCGAGGCGGGCGACGAGCCGGGCGCGGTGGCCGGCGGCGGCCTCGGCGGCGCCGGGCGGCAGCGGCACGGGGGTGTCCACCTCGGCCCAGCCGGTGCCGATGGCGGTGGTGAAGGCGGACACCTCGGTGAGGCGTGGGGGTCGGGTGCCGGCGTAGGGGGGCCGGCTCGGGGTCGGTTCCGTCATCTCCGTTCTCCTCCTCGGTCGCGCATCAGCTCGCGCAGCCGGGAGAAGACCCGGCCCGAGGCGAGCCCGTCGTGTTCGTGCTCGTTGGTGATCCAGACCTGGGTGTTGCCGACCCGGGCGGCGGTGGCCAGTTGGAGGTGGAAGTCGACGTACAGGTCGTCGTGGTAGAGGGCGGCGACCACCGGCACCTCGTTGGCGGCCAGCCGGTCCAGGTCGTACAGCGGCGGCCAGTCGGTGCGGGCGGCCAACTCCTCGCAGGCGGCGTGGAACGGGTGCAGCGCCCTGATCTCGGTCGTCATCCAGGGGTAGGCCATCTCGCCGGTGAAGAACAGCGGCCTGGCGTCCGGAGCGAACTCGGGGTGGTGGGCGCGTTCCCGCTGGGCGGCCCAGCCGGTGGGGCCGCCCGCGCCGTGGGCGTAGATGGACTCCTGGAGGGTCCAGAACAGCGGGCTGCCGGTGTTCGAGGTCCGGACCATGACCTGTTCGAGGAAGGTGTCGGAGAGCCGGCCCGGCGCGGCGAAGGCGTCCTCGAGCAGCCAGTGCAGCCGTTCCGGGCCGGGCTTCATGCCGAGGTCGAGACCGAGCGACTGGAAGCGGTGGACGGTGAGCCGGTCGCCGTCCGGCAGCCGCACGTCGTCCTCGGCGAGCAGGTCGGCGACGGCGGCGGCGAGCTCCGCGTCGCCCGGGTGGCGCCGGTAGAACTCGCGGTTCCTGGCGGCCACCCGGGGGTAGGTGCGGCGGTACACCTCGGCCGCGTCGGGCGGCAGCCCGGGCAGCCCGCCGGTGACGTAGCAGCCGGTCAGCGCCTCGGGGGCGCGGGAGAGATAGGTGAGGGTGACGAAGCCGCCGTAGCTCTGGCCGAGGGTGGCCCAGCGCCGGCCGCCGTAGACGGTGCGCCGCAGGTGTTCCGCGTCGGCGACGATCGAGTCGGCCCGGTGGAGGGCGAGGAGTTCGGCGCCGGCCGGGCCCGAGCCGAGGGCCGTCATGACGGCGCCGTCGATCGGGCTGGAGCGGCCGGTGCCGCGCTGGTCGAGCAGCACCACCCGGTAGTGGTCGAGCGCCTCGCCGAGCCAGCCCGACCGGTCCAGGGGACGCGGCGAGCGTCCGCCGGGCCCGCCCTGGAGGAAGAGCAGCAGCGGCAGTTCCTCGGCGCGCCGCTCGGGGTCGACGACCTCGCGGGCGAAGACCTCGACGGTGCGCCCGTCGGGCGCCGCCCAGTCGAGCGGGGCGGTCACCCGCTGCTCGGTGATCCACAGGCCGCGCAGCGGGTAGCCGGGGTCGGGTTCGGGTTCGGCCGTCACGCGTCGTCTCCTCGGTCACGGGCGCGGGCCCGGCGGGCGGCCTCCCACTCGGGGCGGATCCGCGGCACGGCGGCCAGCAGGGTGCGGGTGTACTCGTGTCGGGGGGCGCCGAACACGGCGTCGCGGTCGCCGCTCTCGACGACCCGGCCCTCGTGCATCACGGCGACGCGGTCGGCGAGTTGGCGGACCACGGCGAGGTCGTGGGCGATGAACAGGTAGCCGAGGCCCTCCTCGCGTTGCAGCCGCCGCAGCAGGTTGATCACCTGGGCCTGGACGGACACGTCCAGCGCCGAGACGGCCTCGTCGCAGATCACCACCTTCGGTCCGACGGCCAACGCGCGGGCGATGCCGATGCGTTGCGCCTGCCCGCCGGAGAACTGCGCCGGGTAGCGGGTGGAGTGGTCCGGGTCGAGGCCGACCCGCTCCATCAGGGCGCGGGTGAAGGCGCGGGCGCCGCCCGGCACTTCGCGGCCCTGGTAGGTGAGCGGCGCGGTCACGATGCGTTCGACGGTGTGCCGGGGGTTGAGCGAGGAGTAGGGGTCCTGGAAGACCACCTGGACGCCGGAGCGGAAGCGGTGCAGGGCCGCGCCGGTGCGGCGGGTGACGTCCTCGCCCTCGAACTCGACGGTGCCGGCCGTGGCGTCGAGGAGCCGGGCGACGAGCCGGGCGGTGGTGGACTTCCCCGACCCGGACTCGCCCACCAGGGCCAGGGTCTCGCCCGCGCACACCTCCAGGTCGACGCCGTCGACGGCGCGCAGCACGGCCCGCCGGGCGAAGGGGGCGCCGCCGCGCAGCGTGAACTCGCGGACCAGGCCGCGGGCGGTGAGCAGGGGTGCGGTGCCGGTCATCGTTCGCCCTCCCACGGGGTGTCGGGCGCCGCCGGCTCGACGGTGCGCAGCTCGCCGACCTCGTCGTCGAGCCGGGGCACCGCGTCCAGCAGGGCGCGGGTGTACGGGTGTCGTGGGTCGGAGAACAGCTGGGCGACCGGGGCGTGTTCGACGCAGCGGCCGGCGCGCATCACGACGACCTCGTCGACCATCTCGCTGACCACGGCCAGGTCGTGGGTGATGAGCACCAGGCCGGTCCCGGTGTCGCGCTGGATCTCCTTGAGGAGCGCGAGGATCTGCGCCTGCACGGTGACGTCGAGCGCGGTGGTGGGCTCGTCGGCGATCAGCAGGTCGGGTTCCGTGGAGAGCGCGATGGCGATCATGACGCGCTGCCGCATGCCGCCGGAGAACTGGTGCGGGTAGTGCCCGGCGCGGCGGGCCGCGTCGGGGATGCGGACGCGTTCCATGGCCTCGACGGCGACCCGCCGCGCCTGCCGCCGGGTGACCCCGGCGCGGTGGGCGCGGTAGGCCTCCTCGATCTGGAAGCCCACGGTGTAGTAGGGGTTGAGCGAGGAGAGCGGGTCCTGGAAGACCATGGCGATCCGGTCGCCGCGGATCCCCCGCATGCGGCGGTCCGGCAGTCCGGCGATCTCCTCGCCGGCCAGCCTGATGTGGCCGGTGAGCCGGGCGCCGGGCGGCAGCAGGCCCATGACGGCCAGGCTGGTCATGGACTTGCCGGAGCCCGACTCGCCGACGATGCCGAGCGAGCCGCCGGGCGGCAGGGCGAAGCCGAGGCCGCTGACCACCTCGGTGCTGCCGCCGGCGGGGGCGGGGAAGGCGATGGTGAGGTCCTGGACCTCCAACAGGGGCGTGGTCATGCGACGGTCAGCCTCACCCTCGGGTCGAGTGCCGTGTAGACGAGGTCGACGACGACGTTGCCGACGACGACGAAGGCGGCGGCCAGCAGGGTGACGCCCATGATCACCGGCTGGTCGTTGCGGCCGATGGCGTCGGCGGTCATCTTGCCGATGCCGTTGAGGCCGAAGACGGTCTCGGTGATGAGGGCGCCGCCGAGCAGCCCGGCGAAGTCCATGCCGAAGATGGTGGCGATCGGGGTGAGCGCGGGCCGCAGCGCGTGCCGGCGGATCACCTGTTGCCGCGGCAGGCCCTTGGCGCGGGCGGTGCGCACGAAGTTCTCGGCCAGGGTGTCGATGACGTTGGCCCGGGTGAGTCGCGCGTAGACCGAGGCGTAGGCGAAGGCGAGCACGATCCAGGGCATCAGGTAGCTCTGGAACCAGAGCGCGGGGTCGTCGCCGAAGGCGACGGCCTGTGGGAAGGGCAGCCATTCGAGCTCGACCACCAGCACGTACTGGAGGAGCAGCGCGAACACGTAGTTGGGCACGGAGAGGCCGGCCAGGGCCACCATCATGGCGCTCCGGTCCCACCAGGTGCCCTGCTTCAGGGCGCCGATCAGGCCGCCGACGACGCCGGCGAGCAGCCACAGCACGGCGGCGCCGACGGCGAGGGTGACGGAGACCGGGAGGCGGTCGGTGATCATCTCCCAGACGGGCTGGCTGGACTGGAACGAGTAGCCGAAGCAGGGCGCGGCGCAGTGCACGGCGCCCTCGCCCGTGCCGTAGGTACGGCCGGCGAAGAGGCCGCCGAGGAAGCTGGTGAACTGGGCGAACAGCGGCTCGTCGAGTCCGAGGTTGGTGCGGATGCGGTCGATCAGCTCGGGGGTGCAGTTCTTGCCGCAGATCTGCACGGCCGGGTCGGGCGAGAGGACGAAGAAGACGCCGAAGGTGAACAGGCAGACCAGCAGCAGGATCAGCAGGACGCCGGAGAGGCGCACGAACAGGTAGCGGGTCATCGGCGGGCCCCTCCCGGGTCGAGGACGGCGCGCAGCCGGTCGCCGAGGACGGTGAAGGAGAGCACCAGGAGGAAGAGGAAGGCGCCGGGGATGGCGAAGTAACTGGGCACGACCGTGTACCAGTTGACGGAGGAGGCGATCATCTGGCCCCAGGACGGGGTGGGTGGGACGACGCCGATGCCGAGGAACGACAGGCCGGCCTCGGTGCCGATGTAGCCGGGGATGGCCAGCGTGGTCAGCACGATGATGGTGGAGCGCAGGTTGGGCAGGATCTCGCGGAACACGACGGTGGCGGCGGAGGCGCCCGAGGCGCGGGCGGCCTCCACGAACTCGCGCTGGGCGAGCGACATGGTCTGGCCGCGCACGACGCGGGCCAGGTAGGGCCAGCCGAACAGCGAGATGACGACGACCAGGGCCACCGAGCGGTTGCTCGCGGGGAGCGCCGACAGGATGGCGATCATGAAGATCAGCGCGGGGAAGGCCATCAGGAAGTCCATGACGCGGGAGATCACCCAGTCGACGCGGCCGCCGAGGTAGCCGGCGAGCATGCCGAGGACGACGCCGAGCAGGGTGGTCAGCGCGGTGGCGGAGAGCGCGATCAGCATGGAGACGCGGGCGCCGTAGACGATGCGCGCGAAGATGTCGCGGCCGCTGCCGGGTTCGACGCCGAACCAGTGGTCCGAGCCGGCGCCGCCCCAGCCGCCGAGCGGCACGCCGGCGAGGTCGGGGTCGATGGCCTGCTGGTCGAACTCGTAGGGGCCCCAGCCGCTGAGCCGGACGATCAGCGGCGCGAACAGGGCCATCAGCACGATCAGCAGGATGTAGCCGCCGGCGAGCAGGGCTCCGGGGTCGCGGGTGAGGGCGCGCAGGGGTCGGGCGCCGGGCGCGCCGCCGGCCGTCGCCGGCGGCGCGCTCTGCTCCACGACCTCCAACTCGGTGGGGAGGACGGTCATCTCAGCCCCGCTCTGGGTCCCGCAGGCCGACGAGGACGAAGTCGATGCCGCCGCTGGCGGAGCCGGGGTTGGCGTAGATGCCGGTGATGTTCTCGCCGGGCAGGGTGATGCCGGACTCCACGGCGAGCGGCACGATCGGGGCGAGTTCCATGATCTCCTCGTCGAGCAGACCCCACTGCTCGTTGGCCGCGTCGAGGTCGGTCATGGCGCGGATCTCGTCGATGCGGGCGTTGATGTTCTCGTCGTTCAGCTGGGCGAGGTTGGGGTTGCCGACCTCGGTGATGCCGCGGCCGTCGAAGAGCGGCGGCAGGAAGGTGCTGGCCGAGGAGGCCCAGTCGGGGCACCAGCCGGTGATGGCGGCGTCGTGCTGGAGGGCCGGGGTGCCGATGGTCTCGTAGTAGGAGGAGACGTCGATGACGTTGAGCTCGATGTCGATGCCGAGCGGTTCGAGTGACTGCTGGATGGCCTCGGCCTGGGCCCGCATCTTCGGCTGGGAGCGGATGTCGAGGGTCATCTCGAAGCCGTCGCCGTAGCCGGCCTCCTCCAGCAGGGCGCGGGCGGCCTCCGGGTCGCCGCGGTGGCCCTCGCTCGGGTAGAGGTCGTACTCGCGGTACCCGGCGACGGTGGCGGGCAGGATGGTGGTGGAGATGTCGGCGAACTGAGTGCCGCCGCTGGCGTTCTGCACGGCCGCGCGGTCGACGGCGTAGTTGATGGCCTGCCGCACCCGGACGTCGTCGAACGGCTCCCTGGTGGTGTTGAGGCCCATGTAGGTCTGGCAGATGCCCTCCATCCGCTGCAGCCGGTCCTGGAGTTGGGGCGTCTGGACGCGGGGCAGGGTGGCGGGCTGGATGGTGAGGGAGATGGCGTTGGCGTCGGCGCCCTGGCCGGCGAGCAGCCGTTCGTCGATGGTGGCCGGGTCGAGGCCGATGACGAACTCCCAGCGGTCGGGGTAGGCCGCGCGGACCTCGTCGGTCTCGGGGTCCCACTCCTCGTTGCGGACCAGCTGGATCTCGCTGCCGGGCGTGTAGGAGTCGAGGCGGTAGGGCCCGGAGGCGATGATGTCGTTGATGAACTCGTCGCCGGCGCCGGTGCCTTCGGGGAAGGGCACGAAGCTGTTCTGGGCGACGACCGAGCCGAACTCGGGGTACGGCTCCCGCAGGTGGAAGACGATGGTGCGCTCGTCCGGGGTCTCGATGGTGTCGAGCGGGCCCGAGCGGTAGGGGCCCTCGTAGCCCTCGGGCGCGTCGATGACCTGCCGGGCGTAGGGCGAGCCTATGCCGATCTCCGGGTCCCAGGCGCGGGATACGCCGAACTTGACGTCGGCGGAGGTGATCGGGGTGCCGTCCTCGAAGCGCACGCCCTCCCTGAGGGTGAAGGTCCAGCTGAGGCCGTCCTCCGAGGGGGTGCCCAGGTCGGTGGCGAGGTCGGGGACGATCGCCGAGGGGTCGTCGGAGTTCCCGGGGGCCGGGGTGGTCAGGGTGCGGTAGACGAGGCGGTAGAAGTTGTTGACGCCGCCGTCGAAGCCGCGGGCCGGGTCCAGGTAGGAGAAGTCGGCGTTCTGCAGCACGCGGACGGTGCCGCCGGGTTCTGGGGTGTCCGTGTAGGAGACGGAGCCGCCGTCGGAGTCGGCGGCTCCGCCGCCCGGGCCGCCGTTGGAACAGGCGCCGAGGGTGAGCACGGCGGCGGTGATGGCCGCGGCCGTGGCGAGGTGGGTTCTCTTCACTCGGGTTCCTTTCGCAAGCCACTGGCGCCGGGGCGTTCCAGGGGGCGAGGGGGATCGGTCGTCTGGGGGTCGTGCTGGGGTCGTCAGAACCGGCGCAGCCAGACGCGCATGGCGCCGGGCTCGCGGTTGCCCCACAGGAAGTAGGGGACGAGGCGGACCGGCGCGCGGGGTGCCGGGGTGGGCCGGGGGTCTGGCCCGGGGTCGGGGGTGAGCTCGGGGTAGAGCGCTCGGCCGGCCGGCGGCGCGGTGGCCAACTCGGCGGCGAGGGTGGTGACGTCGGGGCCGAGGTCCGGGTCGCCGACGCCCTCGTGGAGGGACGGCAGGTCGTCCGGGGCGAGCAGCAGGTCGTCGACGGACGCGCCCGCGTCCTGCTGTTCGACGCAGTAGACGAGGGGGCCGCGGAGCAGGGCGAGGGTGCCGCGGGTGGCGTCGAGGTGGGGGTGGGAGGCGACGGCGCGGACCCGCGGCGGCAGGTCGAGGACGAGGCGGTCGCCGGGCCGCCAGAGGCGGGTGAGCCGCAGCCAGCCGGGGTCGGCGGGCACGGCGGGCCGGTCGCCGAGCGTCGCGGTGGCGCCGCGCGCCCAACCGGGGACCCGCAGCGCGAGGGTGACGGGCCGGTCGGCGGCCGCGTCGACCTCGACGGTCACCCGACCGTCCCACGGGTAGTCGGTGGTGACGGTGACGGCGAGCGGCTCGGTGCGCAGCCGGGCGGCGGCGTAGAGGCCGATGGTGAGGGTGTCGGCGTCGGCGGTGGCGAGGTGGTCCTGCAGCTGCGCGTTCCAGCGGACGATGTTGGGCGGGCAGCAGGGGCAGCCGAACCAGGCGCGGCGCAGGAGTTCGCCGCCGGACTCGGCGCCGCTGCGCTGGTCGTGGTCGGGGCGGCGCTGCAGCGGGTTGTCGTAGAAGAAGGCGCGCCCGTCGAGCGAGGTGCCGACGGCGTAGGCGTTGAACAGCACCCGTTCGACGGTGTCGAGGACGTCCGCCCTGCCGGTGGCGAGGAAGAGCCGCCAGCCCCACTGCATGGTGCCGATGGCGGCGCAGGTCTCGGCGTAGGCGCGCTCCGGCGGGAGTTCGTAGCGGTCGCCGACGGCCTCGTCGGAGTGGCGGCTGCCGAGCCCGCCGGTGAGGTGGAGCTTGGTGTCCACCATGTCGTCCCACAGCGCCGTCAGGTGGGCCAGGAGTTCGGCGTCGCCGGTCTCGACGGCGAGGTCGGTGGCGCCGGCCGCCAGATAGGTCATGCGGACGGCGTGGCCGGTGGCGGACGGCAGTTCGCGTAGCGGGAGGTGGTCCTGGAAGTAGGCGGGCGGGAAGACGCTGTGCTCCAGCCGGCCGGCGCCGCGGCGGTCGACGAAGAGCTGGGCCTGCCGCAGGTAGGCGGGCTCACCGGTCTCCCGGTGGAGCTCGACCAGGGCCATCTCGACCTCGGGGTGGCCGCAGTAGAAGGGTTCGCCGTCGTCTCCGTAGCGCTGGACGACGAGGTCGGCGAAGCGGCGGGCGACGCGCAGCAGTCGGTGGTCGTCGAGCTGGCGGGCGGCGGCGACGGCGGCCTGGGTCAGGTGGCCGAGGTTGTACAGCTCGTGGCCCCAGGCCAGGTCGGACCAGGGGGACTTGGCCGGATTCGGTCCCTGGAAGTAGCTGCCGAGGTAGCCGTCCTCGGCCTGGGCGCGCTCGATCAGCCGGACGCTCTCGGCGTAGAAGGCCTCGCTCTCGGCGTCGGCGGTGCCCCTGGCCAGCTCGTAGGCGAGGCCCTCCAGCGTCTTGTACACGTCGGTGTCGAGGAACGGGTAACGACCGTGGTAGGGCTCGTCGTCGGCCGTCTCGCCCGCCACCCGGCGGAGGTTGGTCAGGTTGCCGGCCCGGGTGATCTCGCGGACGGCGTGCGGCAGGGTGGCCTCGGCGTTGCGGCGCTGCCACGCGGCGAGGAGGCCGCCGGTGAGCCGCGCCTCGCCGGCGCCGAGCGGCCGGCCCGCGGGCGTGGTCGCGAGCACCGCGGGGGCGGGCGAGTGGGGACGGTCGGAAACGGGCATGGGGCTCCCGTCGGAAGGGATGAGGGGGCCGCCGCGACGGCCAGTAGCGGGTGACATTGTACTGTCACAGGCTATTTCTGCACCGGGTCGTGCGGGAAACTTCCGCGTTACGGTCGGCGCCGTGCGCGAGCGTGACAGTATGGGCAACGGGGCGTGGCGTTCCGGCTGTTCAGCGGGGCGTGCGGCCCGAGGTCACTGACAGTTCGGAGGGGAGTTTCCGTGGGCGGTGCAAGCGGCGGCGCCAGCAAGGGCATCGGCAAGGTCGAGGTGGCGGTCAGGTGGGATCCCGCGCCGCTGGGCGCCCCGGCCCTGGACGTCGACCTCATCGGCGCGACCTACCGGGCGAACGATCCCCACGGTCAACCGGCCTATCTGGTGCACTTCGACAGCCGCTCCCCCGACGGCACCATCACCCTCAGCCGGGACAGCCGCACCGGCCAGGGCTTCGGCTACGACGAGGTGATCGTCCTGGAACTGGACCGCCTGGCGCCGGAGTTCGTCCGGGTGGTGGTGGGCGTGGCCGTCCAGCAGCGGACCGGCCGGGTCACCTTCGGCGACCTCTCGGGCGCCGGCTTCCGGGTCCGCGAGGGCTACACGGTGCTGGCGGAGAGCGACTTCGAGGCCGTCGCGGGCTCGACCGCCGCGACCGTCGCCGAGTTCACCAGGGACGCGCTGGGCGCCTGGTCGTTCCACGCGGTGCTGCGCGGCTTCGACGCCGACCCGGACGCCTTCACCCGGCTGATGGGCGGCGAGCCGGCCGCCGGCTGAGCGGCGGGGCCCCCGGCCCTCCGTCCTCCTCCCCCACCAACAGCTGGGAGGCGGCCAGTTCGCGGTAGAGCGCGTCGGAGGCGACCAGCTCCTGGTGGCCGCCCACGGCCCGCACCCGGCCGTGTTCGAGGACCACGATCCGGTCGGCCCCGGTGACCGTGGAGAGCCGGTGGGCGATGAGGATGACCGTGCAGCGCCGGGCCGCCGAGTCCACCGCCTCCCGCAGCGCCTGCTCGTTCCTGGCGTCGAGTTGGGCCGTCGCCTCGTCGAGCAGCAGCACCTCGGGCCGGCGCAGCAGGGCCCTGGCGATGGCGAGGCGCTGCCGTTCGCCGCCGGACAGGGTGACGCCCCGGCTGCCGACGGGGGTGCGCAGCCCCTCGGGGAGCCGCGCCACCAGCGCGTCGAGGCGGGTCAGCCGCAGCGCCTCGGCGATGTCCTCGGGCGGGGCGTCGGGCTCGGCGTAGCGCAGGTTCTCCTCCAGGGTGCCGGCCATCACCGGCGCGTCCTGCTCGACATAGGCGATCCGCCGGCGGACCTCGGCACGGCCGAGCTCGGCGATGTCGACGCCGCCGATCCGGATCCGTCCCGCGGTCGGCTCGTAGAAGCGCTGGAGCAGCGCGAAGGTGGTGGTCTTGCCGGCGCCCGAGAGCCCGACCAGCGCCGTCTGGCCGCCGGCGGGGGCGGTGAAGGAGACGCCGCCGAGCGCGGGGCCGCGGCCCGGGTAGGAGAACCGGACGTCGTCGAACTCGACGGCGGGCGGCGGGCCCTGGACCGGTCGCGGGGCGTGGTCGACGTCCTCCTCCACCGGCATCCGGCCCACCTCCTCGACGCGGCCGACCGCGCCGAGACCGAGTTGCAGGGTGCCGAGCCCCGCGACCAGCGAGCCGATGGGGCCGGCCAGGTAGAAGACGTAGAGCAGGAAGGCGATCAGCGCCGGGGCGGTCAGCTCGCCCGAGGCGACCAGCGCCCCGCCGACCCCGAGCACGGCGAGGAAGGCGGCCTGGACCGAGACGCCGGACAGCACCCGGACCCAGGCGGCGTAGCGGGCGCCGGTGAGGCCGGCCCGGTAGGCGCCGTCGATCGCCTCCTCGGCGGCGGCGGTCTCCCTGGCCTCGGCGCCGTTGGCCTTGACGGTGCGGGCCGCGCCGAGGGTGCGGTCCAGGGCGGCGCCGACCGCGCCCACCGACTCCTGGGCGCGGGACACGGCCCGCCGGATGCGCGGCAGCACCACCGTGAGCAGGGCGGTGACGGTCCCCAGCACGGCTACGGTCACGCCGAGCAGCCCGGCGTGCACGGTGCCCATCAGGACCAGGGCGCCGGCCATGCTGAGCGTGCCGTTGGCGACGTTGACCAGGCCCTCGGTGGCGGCGTTCTGCAGCAGGGTGCTGTCCGAGGTGACCCGGGCGATCAGGTCGCCGGGGGCGCGGCGGTCCAACTCCGGCACGCGCAGCCGGATCAGCCGGAAGACCAGGTCGCGGCGCACCTGGCGGACGACCCGCTCGGCGGTGCGCTGCTGCCACCAGGACTGCAGCCCGGTGAGGCCCGCGCCGGCCACCACGAGGGCGGCCAGCCAGGCGATCGGTCCGGTGGCGCTGTCCCCGGCCGCCAGGGCCTCCAACACCCGCTGCGCGACGAGGGGTTGGACGAGCCCCGAGACGCTGGCGGCCAGCACGAGCAGCAACGACGCGGCCAGCACCAGGCGGTGCGGGCGGGCGTAGCCGAACAGCACCCGCAGCGGGCCGGGTTGGGCGGCCGGCGACGGGGCCGCGGCGGGTGGTGGGGGTGAGGGCGGTGCGGTCACGGAGGCGGCCGTTGTCATCTGTGGTCCCGGGGTCGCGGTGGGGCGCGGATCAGTGGGGCGTCGGAACTCCGGCGTGCTGGGCGGCGATCGTCTCCAGGTGGTCGGCGGCCGCCGTGGCGCCGCCGGCCGCGCGGAAGCCGCGGCCGATCGCCGCCGCGGCGGCCCGGTGGCCGCCGGCGGGGTCGAGGACGGCGTCGATCGCGGCGCCGACGCGGGCCGCGTCGGCCCGGCCGAAGCGCAGCCGCACGCCGGCGCCGGCGGCCACCACCTGTCCCGCGACCAGGGGTTGGTCGTCCCTGATGGGGGCGACCACCAGCGGGACGCCGTGCCACAGCGACTCACAGACGGTGTTGTGCCCGCCGTGGCAGACCACCGCGTCCAGGTGCGGCAGCAGGTCGAGTTGCGGCACCCGGTCGAGGACCAGCGGGTCGCCGGGCCCACTTCCGAGCTCGGCGGGCAGGGTGTGGCCCGGGTCGAGGACGATGCCCTGGACCCGCTCGCGGGCGGCCCGCAGCGCGGCGAGCGACTCGGCGAGGAAGCGGCCGCCCACGTCGACGTTGGCGGTGCCCAGGGTGACCAGCACGGCCCGGCGGCTCGGGTCGAGCCGGTGGAACGGGAAGGCGCCGGCCGCCGGTCGGGGCGCGATGACGGGCCCGACGAGTCGGACCCGGTCGTGCGGCAGCGGCGCGTCGCCGAGGAGTTCACGCCCGGTGAAGGCGACGATGCCGTGCGGCGAGAACCGGGGGTCGCCGGTCGCGGCCGGGTCGCCGATCCGGCCGCGCAGCGCGCCGAGCAGCCCGGCGAGCCAGGCCCCGACCTTGGGCAGGCCGGCCAGCGGTTCGGCGAGTTCGGCCGAGGTGGTGGCCGAGGTGACGTACGGGAGGCCGCGCCGCTCGGCGACCAGCGCGCCGGCCACCGCGTGCTGGTCGGTGACGACCAGGTCGGGCCGGAAGGCGTCGACGGCCGCGTGCACGCCGGGTGCCATGAGGTCGGCCAGCGGCACGAAGACGTCCCGCCACAGGAAGCGGAACGCGGCGGGCCCGGTCAGCTCGGGCGGCCGGCGCAGCTCGGTGCCGGGGAGGTCGCAGTCGTAGGCGACGGCGTCGGCGCCGACCAGCCGGGCGAGCTGGCCGGCGTGCCCCGCCCAGGCCACCTGGTGGCCCCGCCGGCCCAGTTCGGCGGCGACGCCGACCAGCGGGTTGACGTGCCCGACCAGCGGCGGCACCACCAGCAGGAAGCGCGTCACCGCACCGCCGTCCCGGCCAGGGCGTGCTCCCTGACCCAGTCGAGGATCAGCTCGCGGGTCTCCTCGGTGCGCTCGACCAGCACCGAGTGCCCCTGCTCGGGCAGGACCACGGTGCGGCAGTCGGCGACCTTGGCGGTCAGCTCGGGGACCTGGGCCGCGAGCCCGGACTCGTCGCCGAAGATGGCCAGCAGCGGGCGGGTGAGGGCGCTGAGGTCGTCCGCGATCACCCGGCCGGCGGGGACGTCGTCGGCCAGGGTGGTGGTCTCCAGGATGCGGCTGGCGCCGCGCGAGAGGCGGGCGGTGTGCGCGCCGTGGTGGGCGGCGATCCAGTCGATGACCTCCGCCCTGGCCAGCCGCTCGCGCGCGTCGTCGAGCCCCGCGGCCATGTGCCGGGTCCACTCGGCGACCGGCGGCTCCGACTCGATCATGGTGACGGTGGCCACCCGCTCCGGGTGCCAGGCGGCCAGCGCGGCGGCCACGGTGCCGCCGAACGAGTTGCCCACCACGTGGACCGGGCGCCGCTCGCCCAACGCGTCGAGCAGCCCGGTGAGATCGCCGACGAACGACTCCAGCCGGTAGCCGGTGCGGGGCCGGTCGCTGCGGCCGTGGCCGCGCAGGTCGTACATGACGACGTCGACGCCGGCGGCGGCGAAGGCCGGGCCGAGGGTGAAGTAGTAGCTGGCGAGGCTGTCGGTGAGGAGGCCGTGCACGAAGACGACCACGGGGGGTTCGCCCGTCGCGTCGGCCCGGCGCGCGGCGTCGAGCCGCTGGACGTGGGTGGTGATCTCGCCGGTCGCGATCCTGGTCATCGGTCGGGTCAGCTCCGCTCGGTGGCGCGCAGCGAGCCGACGACGTGGTCCACGAGCTCGCCGACGGTGAGGGCGATGATCTCGTCGAGTTCGAGCTCGGCGATGAAGGTGGCGAAGTTGACGCGGTCGCCGTAGCGCTCGCGCAGCGCGCCGGAGAGCGTCACCAGGTCGATGCTCTCCAGCTCCAGGTCGTCGTGGAAGGTGGTTTCGCGGTCGATCTCGGCGTCGTCGAGGCCGGCGTCCGCCAGCAGGCTCCTGAGCATGTCGGCGATGTCGGCCAGCACCTCGTCGGGCTTCGGGGCGGTGGCCCGGGGGGTCCGGGTGGTGGTCATCTCACTCTCCAGTCGGGTGGTCGCCGGTGGTCCAGGCGACGGCGTACCGGCGCGGTGGCAGCGCCGGTGGGTTGCGCACCTCGGCCACCCGCACCTGGTGGGCGGCGTCGCCGACGCCGACCAGCAGCCGCTCGGGCTCGGCGGCCAGCACCCGGTAGTCGGCCGGCCGGCCGCGCAGGCCGGTGCCGCGGGCCTTGGCGACGGCCTCCTTGGCGGCCCAGAAGCGGGTGAACCAGGCGTGGGAGTCCGAGCCGTCGGACACCCGGTCGAGCAGGGCGCGCTCCTCGGGACCGCAGGCCGACTCGACGGTGGCGCGCGGGCGTTCGGTGATCTCCTCGATGTCGATGCCGCACGGGCCGCGGCCGGCGATGGCGACGCCGGCCTCGGCGCGGTGCGCGATGGACACGGTGAGGCCGGCCACGTCGCGGCCGTGCACGCCCACGGGGACCGGCCGGCCGGTCGGGTCGTTGCGGACGGCGATCTCGGCCGGGTAGATCTCGCCGGCGCCCTCGGCCCACAGCACGCGGCGCAGCGCGTCCTTGGCGGCGATCCGGCCGAGCAGCCACTGCCGGCGGCGGACCGGGGGCAGCGCCGCGTAGACGGCGCGCTCGGCGCCGCCGAGGACGTTCCGCATCAGCAGCTCGCGGGTCGCCAGGTCGGGCCAGCGCTCGTGCACCAGCGTCCAGCCGCCGTCCGCCGGCGTGGACAGGATGTGCCGGCCCGGGTAGCGGTCGACGGCCCTGATGCCGGGGTCGGTGTCGAACCGCCGGTCGGTCCAGCCGGTGAACTCGGCCCAGACCCGGCCCTGGTGGACCAGCTGCATGTCGGCGGTGAGGGTTGACTCGGTGACGGCGCCGATCCTGACCAGGCAGTCGAAGCGGGTGCCGGCCGCCGGCGGCGGGCCGTGGAAGGTGACGCGGTCCAGCCGCACCGGGAACACGGTGGTGCGCTCGGTGCGGCTGGCCATGATCCAGTAGCCGAGGAGCTGGCCGACGTTGTCCAGCAGGGCGCCCGGCGCGGCGGGGGCGGTGATGACGCCGCGCAGGTGCCGGTCGCCGATGGCGGTGAGCTCGGTGACGCCCTGGAACGCCGGGCCGTGGAACATCCACCGCTCGCGGTACAGCTGCTCGGCCCGCAGCGCGGGCACCCGCTCGGTCGCCGGGTCGAAGCGCCACGGGGCGGGCGGCGCGGGGTACTCGGCCGCCAGGCCGACGGTGGCGGCGGCGAAGCCGGTCAGCCCGACCTCCATCTCGCCGGTCGCCGTCCGCCGGGCGGTGACGGGGAGTTCGACGGCCGGCACGGCCTCGATCCACTTCAGCAGCCGCACGTCCCGCACCGCCACGGCCCGCGCCGCGGGGCCCGCGGCCCGCTCGGCGACCGTCATGAGGTGCGAGACGACGGTCGTCGCCGGCACGACCGGCCACCGGTCCCCGTCGTCCGGCCATCCGGGCCGCTGCCGGAAGAAGCAGTGGTCGAGCAGGTACGGCATCTCGGCGACATCGACCCGCCAGGCCGCCGGCACGGCGGCGGCCAAGCCGCCTGCCTGCGGCGGCGTGGGCGGGCCGGCGGTAGCCGTTCCCGCGCCGGCCGTCGTGAGCACCGCGGCGGCCGTGGAGGCCGTTTCGGCGAGGAGCGCGGCGAGTTCGGCCGCCACGGGGTGGTCGACGGTGGCGAGCGCGCCGCTGGTCAGCAGGCCGCGCGCGGTCGGGGGGAGGGAGACCAGCGGGGCGCCGAGGGCGAGGCGGACCCCGCTTCGGTGGCGGGCGCGGAGCGGTGTGGTGTCGGGCTCCGCGCCGCCCACCCACAACGCCGTGACCACCCGGCTCAGTTGGGCCAGGCAGTCGCGGACGGGCGCGTGCGCGGCGACCACCACGCGGTCGCGGCCGGCGAGCGTGTCGTCGATCAGCGAGCCGAGTTGGCCCGCGCCCAGTTGGACGAAGGCGCGGAAGCCGGCGTCGTGGAGGGCGCCGATCAGCGGCCTGAAGCGGACCGGTTCGAGCAGGTGGCGGACGAACAGCTCCCGCACGGCCGCCGGTTCCGCCGGGTAGGGGGCGGCGGTGGTGGCCGACCAGACGGGCGTGGTCGGGACGTGCGGCGTGTAGGCCTCGGCGGCGCGCCGGATGGGGCCGAGGTAGGGGGCGAGCATCGGGGTGTGGAAGCCGGAGCGGAACGGCAGGATCCCCGCGATGACGCCACGCTCGCGCAGCGCGGTGACCAGTTCCTCGACGGCCGGCTCGGGGCCGCAGACCATCGACTGGTTGGGGGCGTTGTCGTGGGAGAGGACCACGTCCCGCCGGCCGGCCAGTTCCTCGCACGCCCGCTCGGCCGGCATGCCGAGCACCGCGAACGCCAGGCCCGGCACCCGCAGCGCGTCCGGGTCGAAGTCGGCGAGGAAGGCGTCCACTTCGGCGGCGGCGTGGATGCCGCCGCTGACCATCGCGGTCCACTCCCCCACGCTGTGTCCCGCGACCGCGTCGGGGACGACGCCGACCCGGCGCAGCGCCGTGTCGAGCAGCCGGCCGAGTTGGAGGACGGCGGCGCCGTGCCGCCCGAGGTCGCCGACCCTGGCCCGGGCGGGCGCCGGCCGCCCGAGCCACGCGGCGAGCGCGTCGGCCCTGGGCTCGAACTCGGCCTCCAGGCCGGGGAAGACGAAGGCGATCCGGCCTCCGGCGGGGCCGAGCAGCGGGCGCGGCCCGAACCAGACGTCGCCGCGGCCGCGCCAGGGCGCGCCCTTGGCGACGGCCTTGCGGGCCAGCGCGAGCCGGCGGGCGGTGGGGTCGACCACGCCGAGCCTGGCCGGGCCGGCGTCGCGCGCGGGGTCGTCGAGGCCGGCCGCGAGCACCGTGGAGTCGTCGGCGGCCAGCAGCGCCGCGAGCGCGTCGGCGTCGGGGGCGGCGAGTCGCAGCACGCGTTCGGGTTCCGTGACGGTGACGGCGGGCGGGCGGCGCGTGGCGGTGGTGGTGGGGGCCTCCAGGACGACGTGGGCGTTGATCCCGCCGAAGCCGAAGGCGTTGACGCCGGCCCGCCGGGGGGCGCCGTCGGCCGGCGGCTCCCAGGGGGCGGCCTCGGCGAGCGGCGCGAACCGGGTGGCGGCGAGGGCGGGGTGGGGTTCCTCGCAGTGCAACGTCGGCGGCAGCACCCCGTGGTGGACGGCGAGCGCGGCCTTGATCAGGGCGGCGATGCCGGCCGCCGGCATGGTGTGGCCGATCATCGACTTCACCGAGCCGACGGCGGCCCGCGGCCCGTCGGGTGGGCCGAACACCTCCGCAAGGGTGGCGAGTTCGGCCCGGTCACCGGCCGGGGTCGCGGTGCCGTGCGCCTCCAGGAGGCCGAGCGCCCCCGGGGCCCGCGGGTCGAGTCCGGCCGCCGCCCAGGCCAGCCGCACGGCGCGGGCCTGGCCGCCGGGGTCGGGGTTGAGCAGGCTGGCGGACCGGCCGTCGCTGGCCACGCCGGTGCCGCGTACCACGGCGTAGATCCGGTCGCCGTCCCGCTCGGCGTCGGCGAGCCGCTTGAGGACGACGACGCCGGTGCCCTCGCCGATCAGCACACCGTCGGCGTCCTGGTGGAAGGGGCGGATGCGCTCGCTCGGCGAGAGGGCGCCGAGCTGGCTGAAGACGCTCCACAGGGTGATGTCGTGGCAGTGGTGCACTCCGCCGGCCAGCATCAGGTCGCAGCGTCCGGTGGTGAGTTCGCGCACGGCGTGGTCGACGGCGACCAGCGAGGAGGCGCAGGCGGCGTCCACGGTGTAGGCGGGGCCGCGCAGGTCGAGGCGGTTGGCGACCCGGGACGCGGCGAGGTTGGGCACCAGGCCGATGGCCGACTCGGGCCGCTCGGGGCCGAGTTGGTCGGTGAACGACGCGCGGACGCGGTCGAGCCGTGCCTCGTCGAGCTCGGGCGCCAACTCGCGGAGGGTGTGGACCAGTTGGCTGGCGGTGCGGACCCGCTGGTCAAGGCGGACCAGGCCGGGGGTGAGGTAGCCGCCGCGGCCGAGGACGACGCCGGCCCTGGCCCGGTCGACGGGCAGCGCGGACTCGCCGCCGGCGTCCCCGACGGCCCGGTGGGCCACGTGCAGGGCGATCAGCTGGTCGGGCTCGGTGCCCGGCACCGACGCCGGCATGACGCCGAACCCGGCGGCGTCGAACTCGGTGGCCGCGTCGACGAATCCGCCGCGCCGGCAGTAGACGCGGTCGGCGCGCCGCGGCCCGGCCGGCCGGTAGTACTCGGCGTCCCAACGGTCCGCCGGGACCTCACCGATGGCGTCGACGCCGTGGGTGATGTTGTGCCAGTAGGTGTCGAGGTCGCCGGCGCCCGGCAGGAGCACGGCCATGCCGACGACGGCGACCGGGGGCTGTTCCGGCACGCGCGTCACCACCCGGACGCCGCGTAGACCACCGCGTGGGTCTCGGGAGCGCCCCAGGCCAGCTCGCGGAGCAGGGCGAGCGGGCCCTCCTCCGGGTCGATGAGGCCGATGCCGCGGGCGGCGTAGGAGCGCGCCAGCTCGGGGGTCACCATGCCGCCGCCCGTCTCGCCGGGCGCCCAGGGGCCCCAGTGGACGGTGAGGCCACGGCGTCCCGGCGCCGACCACTGGCGGCCGAGCTCCTGCAGGGCGTCGTTGGCGGCCGCGTAGTCGCTCTGGCCACGGTTGCCGAGGGCGGCCGCGACGCTGCCGAAGAGCACGGCGAACCGGGGGGCCCTGGGGAGCGCGCCGACGGCGTCGAGCAGGGTGCGGGCGCCGTCGACCTTGGTGGTGAAGACCCGCCGGAAGGACTCGGGCGTCTTCTCGGCGATCAGCTTGTCCTCGATGACGCCGGCGGCGTGCACGACGCCGTCGATCCGGCCGTGTTCGGCGTGGATGTCCTTGACGGTGGCGCGCACCGCCTCGGCGTCGAGGATGTCGACCGAGTGGTAGCGGACGGGGCTGCCGAGGGCGCGCAGCTCGGCGAGGGTGGCGCGGACCTCGCGTTCGGCGAGGGTGGCCGAGACGGCGCGCTCGACGGCGGCGGGCGAGGTGAGCCCGGCGGCGAGGTAGGCGGCGCGCAGCGCGGAGCGGTCGGCGGCGCCGGCGGTGGCCGGGTCCTCGGCGGCCGCGGGCACCGGGGTCCGGCCGAGGAGTTCGAGGCGGCACCGGCCGGCGGCGGCGACGGCCCGGGCGAAGCGGGCGGTGATGCCGCGGGCGCCGCCGGCGAGCAGCAGCACGGAGTCGCGGTCGAGGCCGATGGCGGCGGCCTCGGCGGCGCCGTCGCCGGCCGGTCCGGCGCCGGTGGCGGCGAGCGGGCCGAGGTCGGCCGGGGTGAGGCGGAGGGCGCGACGGCGGCCGCCGTCGGCGAGGACGACGGGTTCCCGGTCGGTCGCGGTGAGTTCGGCGAGTACCCGGTCGGCGAGCGCCTCGGTGGTCTCGGACGACCCGACGCGCAGCAGGGTGGCGTGCAGCTCCGGGTACTCGCGGGCGATGGTGCGGAACAGGCCGCGCAGCCCGGTGGCCGGTCCCGTGGCCCGCTCGACGGCGAGCAGTCGGCGGGGGGCGCGGGCGAGCAGGGTCTTGAGCAGGGGGAACGCCTCGGGCAGCGGGGACTCGGTGCCGTCCTGCGGGTCGAGGGCGTCGAGGTAGACGACGGTGTCGGCGGCGCCCTCCGGGAGCCGGCCGGTGGGGGCGACCTGGGCGGTGGCGCCGGCCCGGGTCAGCCGGGCGGCGAGCGCGGTGCCGAAGTCGCCGCCGCCGATGAGGTGGACGGTGGCGCCGGGCGGCGGACCGCCGGTGGGCTCGGGCAGTTCGTGTTCGGTGAACTCCAGCCGGCGCGGGGCCTCGACGCGGGGCGCCGGGGCGGCGGTCGCCCCGGCCGTGGGCTCCGCGACGGGGGCGGGCTCCGGGGCGGGTTCCCGGGCCCCGCCACCGAGGCCGGCCTCCAGCAGCGCGGCGAGGCCGGCCGCGGTGCGGGCGGTGCCCAGCTGGTCGAGGTCGGCGGCGGCGCCGGCCGGCAGGCCGAGCCGGCTCGCCAACTCGCCGGCGATCTCGGCCCGTTTGATCGAGTCGACACTGAGGTCGGCCTCCAGGTCGAGGTCCGGCTCGATCATCTCGGCGGGGTAGCCGGTGCGTTCGGCGACGACGGCCAGCACCGCGCCCAGCACGTCGCGCGGCGCGGCCGGCGTGGCGGACTCGGCGGGCCCGGGCGGCCGGGCGGCGGTGGCGGGCGCCGGCACGGCTTCGAGGGCCGGGGTGGGTGGGGCGGTGGGGGCCGGGGGGGCCGGCGGCGACGGGGGGCGGGGGGGGGGGGGGGGGGGGGGGCCCGGTGGGGCCGGCGGCGACGCGGGGGCCGCGCCGGCGCCGAGGTAGCCGAGCAGGACGTCGCGCTGGGCGGCGACCAGTTCCCGGCTGGTCCGCAGGAACTCGGCTATCAGGGCGTCGGGGCCCGACGGGTGGGCCCCGTGCTGCTGGGGGTCCTGGGGCATGATGCGCTCCGTGACGAGGCGTGGGGGTTGGAGGGCGCCGGGCACCGGGGTGCCGTCGGCGCGGCGGACGACCCGGCCGTCGACGGTCCAGCCGGGTGGGGTGGGGGTGGCGGCGGTCTCGGGGTCGACGGCGTCGCGACCGGTCAGGAGCCGCCCGGCGCGCACGTCGACGCCGGCGACGGCGAGTCGGGCGAGCGCGGTCAGCAGCCCCGGCAGTCCGGGGCTTCGGTGGTCGTCCAGGGCGACGGTGGTGTGCGGGCGGTCCTCGAGGATGGCGTCGACCAGGCGGCTGAGCACCCGTCCTGGACCGACCTCGACGAAGACCCGGGCCCCGGCGGCGTGCATGGCCTCGATCTGCTCGGTGAACCGGACCGGGGCGCCGATCCCCTCGGCCAGCCCGGCGATGACGGCCTCCGGGTCCCGGGGGTAGGGCGTGGCGGTGCGGTTGGCCCAGACGTCGAACGCGGGCGCGCCGACGGCGAGTCGCGACAGCTGGCGGGCGAAGACGGCTCCGGCGCCGGCGATCCGGGGACTGTGGAAGGCGCAGGCCACCCTGAGGGGTTTGGTGGCGAAGCCGGCGTCGCGCAGCACCGCCGTCGCCTCCGTCAGGGGGGCGGTGGGGCCCGAGATCACGGTCTGGCGTGGCGCGTTGTGGTTGGCGACGACGATCTGCTCGGCGGCGGCCGAGCCGCGCAGCGCCTCCGCGATCTGGGCCGGGGTGGCGGCGATGGCGGCCATGCCGCCCGGGTCGCCCGAGCTGACCTGGGCGAGGATGGCCTCGGCCCGGGCGGCGCTCGCGGTCAGCACGTCGGCGGGGGCGAGCGCGCCGGCGACGCCGAGCGCGACCAGCTCGCCGTAGCTGTGCCCGGCCGCCATGTCGGGCCGCACGCCGAGCTGGGCCAGCAGCTCGGCCGCCGCCGACTCGACCAGGCCGAGGGCGGGTTGGGCGACGGCGGTGTCGGTGATCCGGTCCTGCCGCAGCCGTTCGCCGGCCTCGTCGAAGGCGGCGGGCGGGTAGATCCGGTCGGCCCAGCGGGCGCCGGCCCTGAGGTGGCGCTGGAGTTCGGGGAAGGCGACCAGCAACTCGGCGAGCATGCCGGGGCGTTGGCTGCCCTGGCCGGGGAAGAGGAAGGCGAGCTTCCCGGGTTCGCCGGCGTCGGGCGGGGCGGTGTGGATGCCGTCGGCCGGCGCGGACTCGCCACTGGCGGCCCGGCGCAGCAGGGCGGGCAGGGCGTCGAGGCGGTCCACGACGAGGGCGAGGTGGACGGGTTCGCCGCGGGCCGCGGCGAGGTCGGCGCGGCGGGCGGCCTGCCGGGCGTAGTCGCGCAGCCGCCAGGGTCCGCCGCGTTCCACCAGGCTGAGCAGCGACGCGGCGGCGGCGCGGGCGGCCGCGGCGTCGCGGCCGCGGAAGAGCAGCAGCTCGGCCGGCCACTCGTCGAGGGCGTGCGCGGCGGGCGGCTGCTGGTACGCGCGTAGCACGACGTGGAAGTTGGTGCCGCCGAAGCCGAAGGCGCTGACCCCGGCGATCCGCCGGTCGGGGGCGGCGGCCCAGGGCAGTGCCTCGGTGTGGAAGGCGAACGGGCTGCTCGCCGCGGACCATGCCTCGTTGGGCCGGGTGAGGTGCAGGGTCGGTGGCCGCACACCGTGGTACAGGGCGAGGGTGGCCTTGATCAGGCCGGCGAGCCCCGCGGCGCACTTGGTGTGCCCGATCTGGGACTTGACCGAGCCGATGACGCAACTCCCGGGCGCGGCCCCCGCCTCCTCGAACACCTCGGTGAGGGTGGTGAGTTCGGTGCGGTCGCCGACCACGGTGCCGGTGCCGTGGGCCTCGATCAGGCCGACGTCGGCCGGCGAGACGCGGGCGTTGGCGTAGGCGCGGCTGAGCGCGGCGCGCTGGCCCTCGGGGCGGGGCGCGGTGAGGCCGAGGGCTCGGCCGTCGCTGGCGCTGCCGACGCCGTCGATGACGGCGTAGATCCGGTCGCCGTCGCGCTCGGCGTCGGCGAGCCGTTTGAGCACCACGCAGGCCACCCCCTCGCCCAGCGCGATGCCGTCCGCGGACTGGTCGAAGGTGGCGGAGCGGCCGCTGGGCGAGAGCGCGTGCACGGAGGAGAAGAGGAGGTAGTCGTTGATGCCGTTGTGCAGGTCGGCGCCGCCGCAGAGCACCAGGTCGCTGGTGCCGGCGAGCAGTTCCTTGCAGGCGGCGTCGACGGCGGTGAGCGAGGAGGCGCAGGCGGCGTCCACCGTGTAGTTGGCCCCGCCGAGGTCGAGCCGGTTGGCGATCCGGCCGGCGATGACGTTGGCGAGCATCCCGGGGAAGGAGTCCTCGGTGAGCCGGGGCAGCTGCTCGTCGAGCGCGGCCGGGACGGTGCCGAGGTAGCCGGGCAGCACGCTGCGCAGGGCGCTGGCGTTGGAGAGGTCGCTGCCCGCCTCGGTGCCGAAGATCACCGAGGTACGGCGGTGGTCGGTGTCGGGACCGGCGTAGCCGGCGTCGGCCAGGGCGCGGCTGGCGGCCTCCAGGGCCAGCAGTTGGACGGGCTCGATGGCGGCGAGCGAGGCGGGCGGGATGCCGTAGCGCAGCGGGTCGAAGGGGACGGGGGGCAGGAAGCCGCCCCACCTGGACGGGGTGCGTTCGCCGTCCCCGTCCGGGTCGTAGTAGAGCTCGGGGTCCCAGCGGTCGGGTGGCACCTCGGTGACGCAGTCCCGGCCGGCCAGGACGTTGGCCCAGAAGGTCGACAGGTCCTGGGCGCCGGGGAACATCCCGGCCATGCCGACGACGGCCACCCGCAGCGGCTCGGGCGCGGGCTCCGGCGCGTCCCGCTCCGCCCGCCCCGGCGCGGGCAGCCCGAGGCGGTCGCGCAGCTGGGCGGCGCGGGCGCGCAGCCAGCGTTCCGCGCCCTCGGAGACCGACGCGTGGAGCTCGGCGAGGGTGGTGACCCGGTCCCGCAGCGCGACGGCCTCGCCGGCCATGAACATGCCCTCGGCGGCCTGGCGGCGTTCGTCGACGGCGCGCAGCTCGGCGCCGACCCGCTCGACGCCCTTGCTGGCGAGCCGGAGCCGGCCCACGTTGAACCGCTCGAGCCGCTCCCAGATCTCGCGCTCGGGGACACCCTCGGCCCGCAGCTCGGCGCGCAGCCGTTCGAAGTCGGCGCCGAAGGCGCTGCGGGCGCAGCGGGTGGCGTGTCCCGGCGCGGTCTCCAGCAGCTCGGTGTCCTCGGCGGCGACGACGTGGCGCTGGAACAGCGGCTTGATGGCGCCGGCGGCCACGGCCTCCTCGGTGAACAGGTAGGCGGTGCCCATGAGCACGCCGGTGGCGACGCCGGCGCGGGTGAGCGGGGCGGCGAGGGCGGCGGTCATGGCGGCCGACCGCGCGTCGTGCACGCCGCCGGCGAAGAGCACGGAGAGCCGGGCGCCGTCGGGCTCGCCGGCGAGGTGGTCGAGCAGCACCTCCAGCTGCGCCTCCCAGAGCGGGAAGCTGTTGCGCGGCCCGACGTGGCCGCCGCACTCGGCGCCCTCGAACACGAACCGGCGGGCGCCGGCGGCGAGGAACTGCCGCAGCAGCCCGGGCGACGGCACGTGCAGGAAGGTGGCGATGCCCTCGGCCTCCAGGGCGGCGGCCTGGGCCGGGCGACCGCCGGCGACGATGGCGTGGGTGGGGCGAACCCGCCGCACGACGTCGAGTTGGGCGGTCCTCACGGCCTCGTCGGCGAAGCCGAGGATGCCGACGCCCCAGGGCGCGTCGCCGAGGGCGGCGCTGGTGCGCTCCAGCATGTCGCGGGTCCGCTCGGCGTCGGAGAGGGCCAGGGCGAGGAACGGCAGGCCGCCGTGGGCGGCGACCTCGGCGGCGAACTCGGGCTGGTCGCTGACCCGGGTCATGGGCCCCTGCACGACCGGGAGGCGGGTGCCGAGGACGCGGGTGGCGGGGGCGTCCGCGCCGAGCGCGGTGGCCGGCCGCTCGTCGCGCACCGCGTCGGCGACGGCCCGGCGCACGCCGCGCACGGCCTCGGTGACGGTGGACCAGCGGCGGGCGAAGGCGGCGGCCAGCGGCGCGTCCTGACCGACCGGCAGCAGTCCGGTGCGCGGGTCGGCGCCCACTCGGGCGAGGAACTCGGCCGGGTCGTCCGGCAGTTCCGGCGCCCCGGGGCCGCGCCGCCGGAGCACCCGGACGCCGTGCCGGCGGACGGTCTCGGTGCCGTCGAGGGTGGCCAGGGTCTCGGCGACGTCCAGCGGCAGGGCGGCCTCGTCGAAGAGGGCGAGCTGGGTGTCGAGCACGACGCCGGCCGCGCCGCCGACGACCGCGGCGGCGGCCGTGTGCGGTCCGATCCCGCCGGCGGCCCAGACGGGCAGGGCGTCGCCGAGGCCGGCCAGCACCCGTTGGAGCAGCACGAAGGTGCTGGAGCCGCCGGACCGGCCGCCGCACTCCGAGCCCCGGACGATCAGCCCGGCGGCGCCGGCGGCGGCCGCGGCGCGGGCCTCGTCGAGGTGGGTGACCTCGACGAGCACCCGACGCCCGGGGAACTCGGCCGGGGCGCGCCCGGGGTCGGCGAGCAGCACGGTGGCGGCGGCCGCCGGCAGCGCGGCCGGGGCGAGGGGGCAGCCGGGCCGCACCCGGACGCCGAAGGGCGCGCTCGACCAGCCGGCGGTGCGGTCCAGCGCCTCGACGGCGCCGCGCGCGTCGCCGTCGGGCAGTTCGAGGACGCCGAGCGCCCCGGCTCGCGCGGCGGCGACGGTGAGCCGCGGCGAGGGGCGGTGCAGGGGGTTGACCACGACGACGAGACACGACTGCGGGGGCTGGGGCGGGGATGGGTGCGGGGGTTGGGGGGACATGCCGGGCTCCGGCATCCGCATGGACTCTCCCGACTCACGATCATGAGACAAGCAGACGTCCGCATTACACGCAGCCCGTTTCGCCCAGTCAACCGCCCGCCCAGGGGGGAACGTGACGGTGTGTGAGCGAACGATCAGGGCGCGGAGGGCCCCGCCGGCGGGCCGTCGGAGCGCGAGCTGGCGCTTCTCATCGCCTTCACTCTGAGCCAACACCGATGACACAGCGCTGCCACGGCCAGGAAATCTACGCGGATCACCGATCCGTCGCCGCTGTGGGCCATGTCACAACCTTGCACGCGGCACTCCCACGGCGCTGAACGCATCCAGCGGCGCACACATCCGGCGCGCGCGCCGCCTCCAGGGGCGCACCCGAAATCCGAACGCCCCATCGAGGGGCTTGGCAACCCTCAATAATTAACATTTAATATCATCGAGCTCAGGTCATGTGCCCGGGACGGCACCCGAGGAAGACACCGGAGGACGACGTGCCCGCTCCCGGCTGGAGCGTGCTGAAGAACAGTTCCCAGGAGTACCGGAGTAACGCCTTGAAGATCACCCGCGTCGAGACCTTCGCCGTCCCGCCCCGCTGGCTGCTGTGCCGCGTCGAGACCGACGACGGCGTCGTCGGCTGGGGCGAGCCGGTCGTCGAGGGGCGTGCCGCCACGGTGCGCACCGCCGTCCACGAACTCGCCGAACTCCTCGTCGGCAAGGACCCGTCCCGCATCGAGGACCACTGGCAGCTGATGACCAAGGGCTCGTTCTACCGCGGCGGCCCGGTGCTCTCCAGCGCGGTCGCCGGCCTCGACCAGGCCCTGTGGGACATCGCGGGCAAGACGCTCGGCGTGCCGGTGCACGTGCTGCTCGGCGGCCCCGTCCGGGACCGGGTGCGGGCCTACAGCTGGGTCGGCGGGGACGACCCGGCCGAGGTGGCGGACTCGGTGACGGCCCAGGTCGAGGCGGGCTTCACCGCCGTCAAGATGAACGCCAGCGGGCGGATGAACCGCCTCGCCACCGTCACCGACCTGAACCGGATCGTGGGGCGCGCCGAGGCCGCGCGGGAGGCGCTCGGCCCCGACCGGGACTTCGCCATCGACTTCCACGGCCGCTTCAGCGCGGCCAACGCCCGCAAGGTGCTGCCGCGCCTCGCCCACACCAACCCGCTCTTCGCCGAGGAGCCGGTGCTGCCCGAGTACACCCACCTGCTGGGCGACCTGGTGGCCGCCTCGCCGGTGCCGATCGCCACCGGCGAGCGGCTCTACTCACGCACCGACGCGCTGCCGGCCGTCCAGGCCGGGGTGGCGGTCCTCCAGCCCGACCTCTCGCACGCCGGCGGCATCTCGGAGGTCCGCCGCATCGCCGCGCTCGCCGAGACCTTCGACGTCCAGATCGCCCCGCACTGCCCGCTCGGCCCGGTCTCGCTGGCGGCCAGCCTGCAGATCGCCTTCGCCACGCCGAACTTCCTGATCCAGGAGCAGAGCATCGGCATCCACTACAACACCGGCGCCGAGGTGCTGGACTACGTGGTGGACCGGGAGGTGTTCCGCTTCCACGAGGGCCACTTCAACCGCCCCACCGCGCCCGGCCTCGGCATCGAGGTCGACGAGGCCGCCGTCCGCGCCGCGAACGACACCCAGCCGTCCTGGCACAGCCCGATCTGGCGCCACCAGGACGGCTCCCACGCGGAGTGGTGAGACCACGCCCTGGCGGGCTGATGGCCCTCGAAGGGACAGGTTGCCCCCAGGCCGCGGAGTGACTCGACGAGCGGCGGACGGCTCCCCGGCCGGCGCGGCGCCCTACGCGGCGCGGCTCGAACGCCGCCGTCATCGCACGCGGCGTGGGGCCAACGCGGCCAGCCCACCGGAATCCGGCGGATCGCCCCGGCCGACGCGGCCAGGGCCGGCGGTACCCGCCAGCCGGCCTCGGCTTCGCCTCGTCCGCCGCGCCCCACGCAACCCGCACAGCCCCCGGCAGGGTCAGCGCTTGATGGCGAGGCCGCACACGGCGTCCACCGGCTGTTCGTCCTCGAAGACGGGGTGCTCGGGGCGCCAGCGTTCGATGGTGACGACACCCGGTTCGAGAAGGGTCAGGCCGTCGAAGAAGGCGGTGACCTCCTCGGGGCCGCGCAGCGTGTAGTCGCCGGCCAGGCGGGCGTTGTAGTTGGTGGTGGCCTCGTTGAGCGTGGCGTTGGTGTTGGTGCCGTCGCTGATGGCCAGGTAGCTGCCCGCGGGCAGCGGGGCCAGCAGGCGCCGCACGATGTCCGCGGGCGCGTCCTCGTCGGGGATGTGTCCGAGGATGCCGAGCATGGTGACGGCGATGGGTCGGGAGAAGTCCAGAACCTCGGCGGCCCGCTCCAGGATCGCCTCCGGGGAGCGCACGTCCGCGTCGATGTACGCGGTCTGGCCCGCCGGGGTGCTGGTGAGCAGCGCGCGGGCGTGGGCGAGCACCAGCGGGTCGTTGTCGACGTACACGATCCTGGACTCGGGGGCCACGCGCTGCGCCACCTCGTGGGTGTTGTCCACCGTCGGCAGCCCGGTGCCCAGGTCGAGGAACTGCCGTATGCCCGCCTCCCCGGCGAGGAAGCGGACGGCTCTGGAGAGGAACATCCGCTGGTACTGCGCGGTGCGCACGATGCCCGGGTACACGCGGGTGATCTGCTCGCCCGCGTCCTTGTCCGTCGCGTACCAGTCCTTGCCGCCCAGCCAGAAGTTCCACACCCGGGCCGAGTGCGCCTTCGAGGTGTCGATCTCCATCCGCTTCCTCCGCTCGCCGTGCCGTGGTGTCGGCTGAAGCCTAGGCCCCCGACCGCCCTTGGCGGAGCCGGCCGGGCAGTCGGGGGTGACCGCCCGGCCGGCGGAGCCGTATCGCGGAGCCGAATCGCGGAGCCGTGTCGCGGAGTGGGGGACGTCAGGCCGGCGTCGCGTCCTGGTCGCGGGTCCAGACGCGGTGTTCGGCGATGATGTCGGCCAACGTGGCGGTGACGGCGTCGAGGTCGGCGCCGTCCGCCGCGGTGACCACGCCGTGGTCGTCGACGACGCCGTCGCCGTCGGCGGACAGCCGCAGTCCCGGGAGGTTCAGGGCGCCCAGCAGGCTGATCCCGCTGCCGACCGCCGCGATGCCCTTGCCGTGCTTGAAGGCCTCGGCCACGTAGTGCAGGGCGAGGCCGTCGCCGGCCAGGGCGCGCGCGCTGTCGGGGCCGCCCGGCACGCAGACCGCGTCGTACATCGTGGAGGCCATGGTGGACATCGCCCGGTCCACCGTGACGGTGCCGCCGTCCGTGGTGCGCAGCTCGCCGGCGTGCGGGGCGAGCACCTCGGGCACCGCGCCGCCGCGCGCCATCGCCTCGCGCAGGGCGAGCACGTCGCCGGCGGCCACCCCGTCGGCGGCCAGGATGGCGATCCGGCGGGTGGCGATGGACGCCTCCTCGCCGGCGGCCTCGGCCACGCCGGCCACGGGGTTGGCCAGCGACAGCGCGGGGGACGAGCGGCCGTGGTTGGGGATGGCGGCCTGCTCGGGTGCCGGCAGGCCGAGGCCCTCGGCGACCTGGCGCGCCAGGTCGTTGTCGACGTGGTTGAGCTGCTCGACGGTGCGTTCCCTGATCTCCCGCCTGGTCACCTTCCCGAGTTCGAACCGGTAGGCGGCGACGATGTGTTCCTTCTCCCAGTCGGCCATCGAGTTCCAGAAGAGGGTGGCCTGGCTGTAGTGGTCGGAGAAGCTGGGGCTGCGCCGGCGGATCTTGGCGCCGTCGACGCGCTCCTGGTAGTGCACGTAGGCGCCGGCGTCCGGGGAGGCGAGCACGGGGCAGCCGCCGCTGATCGAGTTGGGCGCGTAGCTGGTGTGGTCGGGGTGGATGCGGTGCTGGCCGTAGCCGTCGCGCTGGTTGTTGCGGACGGTGGCGACCGGGCGGTTGACCGGCAGCTGCTCGAAGTTGGGCCCGCCGAGCCGGATCAACTGGGTGTCCAGGTAGGAGAAGTTGCGGCCCTGGAGCAGCGGGTCGTTGGTGAAGTCGATGCCGGGCACCACGTGCGCGGTGTGGAAGGCGACCTGCTCGGTCTCGGCGAAGAAGTTGTCCGGGTTGCGGTCGAGCACCATGCGACCGATGGGCCGGACCGGGACGAGCTCCTCAGGGATGATCTTGGTGGCGTCGAGCAGGTCGAAGTCGAAGGCGAACTCGTCGTCCTCCGAGACCAGTTGGACGCCGAGCTCGTACTCGGGGAAGTCGCCGCGCTCGATGGCGTCCCACAGGTCGCGGCGGTTGTAGTCCGGGTCCTGGCCGGCGAGCTTCTGGCACTCGTCCCAGACCAGACAGTGGGTGCCGAGCAGGGGCTTCCAGTGGAACTTGACGAAGGTGCCGCGTCCCTCGGCGTTGACGAAGCGGAAGGTGTGCACGCCGAAGCCCTGCATCATGCGGTAGCTGCGCGGCAGCGCCCGGTCGGACATCAGCCACATCAGCATGTGGGTGGACTCGGGTTGGAGCGAGACGAAGTCCCAGAAGGTGTCGTGCGCCGACTGGGCCTGCGGGATCTCGTTGTGCGGCTCGGGCTTCACCGCGTGCACGAAGTCGGGGAACTTGATGGCGTCCTGGATGAAGAACACCGGGAAGTTGTTGCCGACCAGGTCGTAGTTGCCCTCGCGGGTGTAGAACTTGGTGGCGAAGCCCCGCACGTCGCGCACCGTGTCGGCGGAGCCGCGGGAGCCGGCCACGGTGGAGAAGCGGACGAAGACCGGGGTGCTGCGGTTCGGGTCCTGGAGGAAGTCGGCCCTGGTGTACTCGGCCAGCGACGCGTAGGGCCGGAAGTGACCGTAGGCGCCGGCTCCCCTGGCGTGCACCACCCGCTCGGGGATGCGCTCGTGGTCGAAGTGGGTGATCTTCTCCCGGAAGTGGAAGTCCTCCAGCAGGGTCGGGCCGCGCTCGCCCACGCGGAGCGAGTTGTCGGTGTCGTCCACCCGGGTGCCGAAGTTGGTGGTCAGCGGGCCGTCCTCACCGCGGTCGCGCAGCGGCTCCAGTTGTTCCTGCTTCTCCGGCACGGCGTCGTCGGCGCGGTCTGGCATCTGCCCTCCTGGACGGTCGTCTGCGGCGTGTGACGGCCGTCCGGTACCCACGACCATCCGGATCTACCCTGCTATCTCAGGATGAGTGCCACAAATCGGCCAGGGCGTTCGCGGGATCGCGGGCGGTGGCGAGCAGCACGCGGCGGCGCAGCGCCTCGCGCCGGCCGGGGCCGAGCGCCCAGGCCAGCCAGTGGTCGAGCGCGGTCCTGTCGAGGCGTTCCGCCGACAGCAGCGCCGGCCAGTCGCACGCCCTGGCCTGCGCCGTGACCTTGGCGCCGCCGGCCACCGGGTCGACGGCGATGGGCGGGACGCCGACCCGCAGGCCGAGCACCAGGCCGTGCAGCCGGTCGGTGACGACGGCGTCGAGGCGTTCCAGGGCGGAGAGCAGCTGTCCCGGGCTGCGGCAGAGCCGCCCGTCCGCCGCGTCGAGCCGGGTCTCGAGCACCACGGGCGCGACCCGGCTGTCGGCCAGCCAGGAGGTCACGGTCCGCGCGACCTCCGCGTGGCGGCGGCGACCGCGGTACTCGTGCTGGCCCTCGGTGAGGAGCAGCCCCACCACCGGTTCGCGCCGCACCCTGGGCGCCCGCAGCGCCAGGTCGAGCGCGGGCGCGAGGCCGGCGCCGTCCCGGGCGAGCACGGCGTGGAAGCCGGCGGCGGCCGGGTCGGCGGGGTCGAGGACCGAGGTGCCGACGGCGACCCGTCGGCAGTGCGCGAAGCGGCGGTGCAGCTCGGCGATGTCGGGGCCGTGCAGCGGGCCGCAGACGAAGACCAGCCGGTCGTAGGCGGCCGGGTCGACGTCGTCGAGGGTGGGCCCGCCCGGTTCGAAGCGCGGGCTCCAGGCCACGTCGTGGGGGACGCCGCGGGCGAGGAGCAGCGCGCGCACCCGTTCGAGGGCCAGCACGTCACCGGCCGTGATCTCTCCGTCCAGGAAGCTGAACCAGCCCGTCAGCAGCGTCCGCCCGTCGTCGCCCGTCACCGCCGCCGGGTCCCCACGCCCGGCGGGCGCCAAACGCCCGCGGCCATGCCGTGTCAGGTGCCGGTCGCGTGGTACTCGGGCGCAAAGGCAGACCGCGCGGAAGGAGGCACGCCGTGTCCTATGGAGAGTTCGTCGCGACCGTGAGGGACCGCGGCGAGTACCCGAACGACGAGGCGGAACGGGTGGTGGAGGCCGTCCTCAGCACCCTGGGCGAGCGCCTTCCCCCGCACTCCTCGTCGCACCTGGGCGACCAGCTGCCGGCCGAGCTGGCGCTGATCCTGGACAACGCGGCCGACGGCTCGGGGCGGAGCTGGGGCGTCGAGGAGTTCGTGGCCCACGTCGCGGAGAACGCGGACGAGGACGAGGAGACCGCGGAGACCGACACCCGGGTGGTCTTCTCGGCCATCTCCGACCAGGTCAGCGGCGGCGAGATGAACAAGCTGCTGAGCCAGCTGCCGTCCGGCTACGCCGAGCTGTTCGGCTACTCGGAGCTGACGTGACGCCCGGGGCCCAGGACCGGACGGCCGACGACGGGAGGTGTGCCCGATGAAGGCCGCCGTGTGGCACGGCAAGCGCGACGTCCGGGTGGAGGAGGTCCCCGACCCGGTGATCAGGGAGCCCACGGACGCGGTGATCAGGGTCACCTCGTCCGGTCTGTGCGGCTCCGACCTCCATCTGTACGAGGTGCTCGCGCCGTTCATGACCCCGGGTGACGTGCTGGGCCACGAGCCGATGGGCGTGGTCGAGGAGACCGGCCCCGAGGTGGCGTCGCCGCGGCCAGGCGACCGGGTGGTGGTGCCGTTCCAGATCTCCTGCGGCGCGTGTCTGATGTGCCGGCAGGGGCTCCAGACGCAGTGCGAGACCACCCAGGTCGCCAGCCAGGGCTCGGGCGCCGCGATCTTCGGCTACACGCGCCTCTACGGCTCGGTGCCGGGGGCGCAGGCCGAGTACCTGCGGGTGCCGCAGGCGCACTACGGGCCGATCCCGGTGCCGCCCGAGGTGCCGGACGACCGGTATCTCTACCTGTCCGACGTGCTGCCCACCGCCTGGCAGGCCGTGGAGTACGCGGACGTGCCGCCCGGGGGCAGCCTGGTCGTGCTCGGCCTCGGCCCGATCGGCGACATGTGCTGCCGGATCGCGGCCCACCGGGGCGTCGGGCACGTGATCGGGATCGACCTGGTGACCGAGCGGCTGGCCCGGGCCAGGTCACGCGGGGTGGAGGCCCTCGACCTGACCGCGCACGACGACATCGTCGGCGCCGTCCGCGACCGCACCGGCGGGCGCGGTCCCGACGCCGTGATCGACGCGGTGGGCATGGAGGCGCACGGCTCCACGCCGAGCAGGATGGTGCAGAACCTGACCACCCTGCTGCCCGACCGGCTCGCCGAGAAGGTGGCCGGCACGGCGGGCGTGGACCGGCTGGCCGCGTTCCACCTGGCCGTCGACATGGTGCGCCGGGGCGGCACCGTCTCGTTGAGCGGCGTCTACGGCGGGATGGCCGATCCGCTGCCGATGATGCGGCTGTTCGACAAGCAGATCCAGCTGCGGATGGGGCAGGCCAACGTGCGGCGCTGGGCGCCGGAGATCCTGCCGCTGCTGGGTGACGACGACCCGCTGGGCGTGGACGACTTCGCCACCCATCGGCTGCCGCTCGACCGGGCTCCCGAGGCGTATGAGATGTTCCAGCGGAAGGACGCGACGAAGGTCGTGTTCCGGACCTGAGCCCGAGGGCCGCGTCAGGCGGGGCCCGCCCGGTGTGAGGAACCACACGGGGCGGGCCTTTCCCTTGCGGCACAAGGGATGCGTGGCCCTCGCGGGGGCCTGGGACGATCTTGGTCTTCCCGGCCGGATACCGGTCTGTCATGGTGGTCAGCGCTGATCGGCGGGACGCCGTCGCCCCGCCCGCGTTCTCTCACCCCGCCTGCTGCCAGGCCCTGGTATCCGCATGTCTCTTCTCGCCCCCGCGCGCCTGAGGCGCCGTGCCGCCGCCGACCGCGCGCGGTCGGACCGCAACCCGTGGCGTTCGCTCCGCTACCCCAGCATGCGCTGGTGGTCGGTGGCCAACCTGGTGTCCAACGCGGGCACCTGGATGCAGCTGACCGTCCAGAACCTGCTGGTGCTCCAGGTCACCGGATCGGCCGCGATGACCGGTCTCTCGCTGGCCGTGCAGGCCGGCCCCGGACTGCTGCTCGGCCTGTTCGGCGGCGCCGTCGTCGACGCCTGGCCCCGCAAGCTGACCGCGGCCGTCAGCCAGGCCGCGCTGGGCGCGGTGGCCGTCGTGACCGCGGGACTGGTCGCCTTCGACCTGCTGAACGTGCCGACGCTGCTGCTGCTCGCGGCGGTCACCGGCGTGATCGCCACGGTGGACGGGCCGGCGTGCGCCCTGCTCGGCAACGACCTGGTGTACACGCGCGACGTGCCCTCGGCGATCGCCCTGGGCTCGGCGGTGCACAGCGTGGGCCGGCTGGCCGGCACCGCGCTCGCCGGCGTCGCCGTGGTGCTCTTCGGCACCTCGGCGGCCTTCCTGGCCAACGGCCTGTCCTTCGCGTTCGTCGCCGCCGTGATCCCGTTCCTGCGGCTGGTCGACCGGGCGCGTGATCCGGACGCCGCTCCCCCACCGCCCGCGCCCGAGCCCGCCGAGTCCAGGACCGCCGGCGCCCGGGGCGCGGCCCTGGCCGGCACGAGCCCCCGGGAGGGCCTGAGCTTCTTCCTGCGGCGGCCGCGTCTCGTGGCGCTGGCCGCCATCACCGGCCTGTCCGCCGTCTTCGGCCGGAACTACACGCTGACGCTCGCGGTGCTGGTCACCGGGCCGCTGGCGGCCGGCGCCGGTTCGTTCGGCACCGTCTCCACGGCGCTCGCGGTCGGCGGCATCGTGGGGGCCCTGGTGGCCGGTGTCCTGCAGCGCCCCTCGGTGCGCCTGGTCGCGGCGATGGCCGGGATCGGCGCCCTGCTCCAGGTCGCCGCGGGCCTCGCGCCCTCGCTGGCGCTGCTGGTCCTGCTGGTGATCCCGATGGCCATGGTGGAGTCCGTCTCGGACACGGCCGGCACCACGGTCCTGCAGACCGACCCGCCGGCCCACATGCGGGGCCGGGTGCTCGGCGTGTGGCGGAGCCTGAGCACCGGCTGGGGCCTGGTGGGGCCGCCCGCGATGGGCCTGCTGATGGAGCTGGCCGGCGCCAGGGCGGCGCTGGTGCTCGGCGGTGTGCTGATCGCCGGCGCGTCGGCGGCCGGGCTGCTGGTCCACGGCCGCCGGGCCAGGACCCCGGTGGCGGTTCCGGCCGTGGCGCCGGCGCCCGGCCAGGTCATGGCATCCGCGGCCTGATCCGGGACGCGGTTCATGCCGTGTGGTCCGCCCCCGCGCCGCGGCGACGGGGCGGACCACACGGCACGGGGCCGGTCAGGACCTGAAGATCGCCTTCTCGACGTCGTTGGGTCCGTTGAACTGTTTGCTGGGCAGCTCCTCCAGCTGGTGGACGAGGCCGCTGTTCGCGTGGTTCTGCTTGGCCCGGTCGACCAGGGCGTTCTTGTCCGCCGGGTAGGCGGCGCCCTTGAGGGCCTGCTGGACCTCGATGGGGTTGGTCTTGGCCATGGTGGCATCCCTCGTTCGTGTCTCTCGTGTCTCTTCGGGATCCCGGTCCGCGTACCCGCCGGCGCGGACCACCCAACACCCCGGGACCGGGAGAATCAGGATTTGTCCGGCGAATCCTCCACGGCCTCGGCGATCGCCAGGTGCGGGTCGTGGCGACGGGCCGCGTCGCGCAGCCGCCGGGCGGCCCGCCGGTGGCGGCCGTCGGTCAGCACCCGCTGCACCGCGTGGCGCAGGGCGCGGGCGCCGGGGCGCGCGGTGCGCAGGTCGAGGCCGGCGCCGCTCCACGCGACCCGGGCGGCGACCTCGGGCTTGTCCTCGGTCGCGCCGGCCACCACCAGCGGCACGCCGTGCGCCAGCGCGGCGTGCGTGCCGCCGTAGCCGCCGTTGGTGACCAGCGCGGCGGCGTGCGGCAGCAGCCGGTCGAAGGGGACGTAGGCGGCGACGACGGCGTTCTCCGGAAGCCCGCCGAGGGCGCGGCGGACCTCGGCCGGTCCGTCGGGGCGGCCGGTGGCCGCTATCACCAGCGGGCGGCGGCCGGCGAGGCCACGCAGCGTGGGGACGACGAGGTCGGTGAGGTCGGCGTTGGCCAGGGTGCCCTGGGTGACCACGACCACCGGCCGGCCCTCGGCGAGCCTGGGCCACCAGTCGGGCGGGGCGAAGCCGGCGACGGTCGCCGGGGGCAGCGGGCCGGCGAACCGGAAGGAGGCCGGCAGATCACGGCGCGGGTACTCGAACTCGGGGACGGTGAGCTGGAGGTAGACGTCGGGCGCGGTGACGGTGAGGTCGTAGAGGAAGCCGGGCAGCGGGGCGCCGAGGCCGGCGAAGACGCGCTCGGCGTGGGCCTGCGCGGCGGCGAGCCGGCTCCTGACCAGCGCGCCCTGCGCCCGGTGGGTCCGGTGGGCGCGCGGGCCACGGGCCGGCGGGCGCCCGCTGCCGTAGGGCGGCGCGTCGGCGCTGAGCGCCATGGGCGGCAGCACGCCGAGCGCGACCAGCCGCGGCCGTGGCCCCGGCCGGGCGGCGCCGAGCACCAGTGGCAGCGCGCCGAGGAAGAGCATGTCGGCGACGACGGCGTCCGCCCGGTGGCGGGCCAGCAGCGCGCGCAGCCCGCGCCACTGGCCGGGGGCCGCGTCGGTGAACACCCGCCGGAGGTAGAAGGCGTCCATGGCGAGCCCGGGGCGCAGTTCGGCGAAGCCGGGGAAGCCGGCGGCCATCGCGCGGTCGTCGTAGTCGGCCTCGGCGGGCAGCGGCACGAAGCGGGCGCCGAGCGCGGTGGCCCGGCCGGCGAACCGGGCGCCGGTGAGCACGGTCACGTGGTGGCCGCGTGCGACGAGGTCGGCGGCGACGGTGAGCAGCGGGGTGACGTGGCCGTGCAGCGGGGTGGCGGCGACCACCACCCGGCGGGGCGCGCGACCGGTCCCGGGCGGAGGCGGCGGTGGGGAGCCGGTGACCGGCACGGTGGTCATGCGGCACAAGATAGCCACCCGTCCGGGGGCACGCCGACGAGCCGGCGCGGGCCGCGGGCCGCCGGGTGCGCGACAGTGCTGCCATGACCGGGACGGACGCCGAGACCGCGGTGTTGATCGTCGGCGGTGGGCCGGTCGGGCTCACCGCCCGGGCCCTCCTCGAACGCTGGGGCGTGTCGACGCTGCTGGTCGAGAGGCACCGCGCGCTCTCGCCGCTGCCACGGTCGCGGCTGGTCAACGTGCGTTCCATGGAGATCTTCCGCCAGCTCGGGCTCGCCGCCGACGTCACGTCCAGGGCGTTCGCGCCGCGGTACGGCCGGATCCGCTTCCGCGACACCCTGCGGGACGGCGACTTCGCCACGGCGGCGATGATCGGGGTGAACGAGCCGGTGCCCGAGAGCCCCGAGATCGGCGCGGTCACCTCGCAGGACCGGTTGGAACCCGTGCTGCTCGCCGCCGCGCGGGCGCCGGTCCGTTTCGGGGTCGAACTCCTCGGCCTCACCGAGCGGCCCGACGGCATCGTGGCCGAACTCGCCGACCGCGAGCGAGGCGAGACGACCCGCGTACGCACCCGCCACCTGCTCGCCGCCGACGGCGCGAACTCCACCGTCCGGGAGCTGCTCGGCATCGGCACCACGGGCCCGGGTGCGATGCGGGGCTTCACCACCGTCGTCTTCGACGCCGACCTCGACGCCTGGTGCGCGCGGCAGCCGGCCGGGGTCTACTTCACGGCGCACGGGCTGTTCGCCCCGCTCTACCCGGAGGGCGGCTGGGCCTGGTTCGCGCCCACCCCCGAGGACCCCGACCACGCCGACTGGCCGGGCCTGGTGGCCCGCGCCCTCGGACCGGGACCCGAGACGCGGGTGGACGTGCTGCGGGTCGGGCACTGGGTGATGAACGGGTTCGTCGCCGAACGGTTCCGGCACGGCGGGGCCCTGCTGGCCGGTGACGCCGCCCACGCGATCCCCATCGTCGGCGGCCTCGGCATGAACGCCGGCATCGCCGACGCGCACAACCTCTGCTGGAAGCTCGCCGGCGTCCTCCAGGGCTGGGCCGGCCCGCGCCTGCTGGAGACGTACGAGACCGAACGCCACCCGGTCGCCCGCCGCACGCTCGACCAGGCGGTGGCGAACACCCGGCTGATGCTCCAGGTGCAGCACCGCCGCCGCGACCAGCACGCGGCGGGCGACCCCACCGCCCCATTCGAACTCCCCTGGTCCGAGCGGTACTTCGCCCAGCTCGGCCTCGTACTCGGGGTCGCCTACCGCTCCCCGGCCGTCCTGCCCGACGACGCGACCACGCTCGAACCGCCCGACCCGGGCACGAACTACGTGCCCACGCCGGAACCGGGACGCCGCATGCCGCATCTCCCCCTTCCCGACGGCCGCTCCACGCTCGACGCCCTCGGCGAGTGGTTCACCCTGTTCAGCCCGGAGCCCGACCGCTGGGCGCCACCGACCGCCGCGCCGTGGCCGCTACGCGTCGAGCCGCTGCGGCCCGAGCCGGCGGAACACCTCGGCCTGGGCTCCCACGGGGCGCTCCTGGTCCGCCCCGACGGCCACATCGCCGCCCGCTGGGACGACCGCCCGGCGAACGACGCGGCCCTCGCCGACGCCCTCGCCGCGATCACCCGCCGAGTCGCTGCGCCGAAACGGTGACCGCCTACCGCGTGACATGGCGAGCGCGCCGGGCCGTGCCGCCTCGGAGCCGCCGCAAGGATGCGGGAGAGCCCGCCCGCCCCCACCCCCGGAGGACCCGTGTCCGACGCCCGGCGCCTGCTGCTGCACCGCCCCCAGGACATGTTGTTCGTCCCCGTCGACCTCGTGAACCTCACGCAGCGGCGCGGCCGGTTGGTCGTCGAGGACCAGGCGCGGCCCGGACTCGTCGTCTTCCACCTGCCGCCCCAGCACGTCGCCGAGGTCTCGGCCGACACCGTGGCGGACGCCGCCCCGGGACGGGCCGCCTGGTCCTCGGGGTCGACGACACTGGCGTTCACCGTGCCACCCGGGCGGCCGGGCGTCGGCTTCGATGTCGGCGACCTGCTCGACTGGGCCGCCCTCGGCCTGCGCTGCCTGCCGCCGGGCGGAAAGCCGGACGACGACGACCCCCGGGCCCTCGACGGTCAGCCGGTCACCGCCATCGAGTTCCCCACCCGGCTCCTGCTCACCCCGGAGGGGCCCGTCGCCTGGACGTCGCACGCCGCCCCGGTGGACCTCGACGGCCGCACCGAGCTGTGGCACACCTTCCTCAAGGCCGAGGACGGCGGCGACCTCTCGCTGCGCGCCTTCGCGGTGCCCCCCGGCCGCCCCGACCACGGCGAGCCGTTGCTCCCCCTCAAGCCGCAGGACCTGCAGGACATCGTCACCCTGACCACCGCCACGGACATCGCGGACTATGTCCCCGTGCCGCTGATCGCCCACCGGTTCCTGCTCACCCCGCTGGGCGCCACCGTCGAGCTGGGCGGGGTGTGGGACGACCCCGCCCTGGACAGGGCCGTGGAGCAGGGCCGGCCACTGGGCAACCTGCGTGGTTACCAGCACACCAGCGGACTGGGGCGGGACCAGCTCGTCCGCCTCGTCAAGGTGGGCCGACTGTGCACCGGCCACCGCGCGACCGTCGTGGACACCTACGAGCGGCGGTTCGAGACCAGCCCGGACGGCACGTCCACCGTGGCCTACCTGCGGAAGCGGACGTACGTCACGGTCCGGGAACCCGAGGTGCGGTACGACGCGGCGGCGGTCGGCTACGAGAACGACGGGCGGGACATGCCGTTCACCTCGTTGCGGATCACGGACACCAGGACGCCCGAGGTGGCCGGCGTCGACTCCTCCAGGCCCTTCGTGGTGCCGGTCGACAACGCGATGAGCCCCTACCGCTTCACCCTGATCGGCACCGATCGGGAGGGGCGTCGCGTCACCCTGCGGGCGCCGCTCGTCTTCTACCCCGACAACGTGACAGGACAGGACGCGATCAACGACTACCAGGGCCGAGACGCCGCCCTCCGGACGGCGGACCTGGCGGGCCAGGTCGTCGCCCTCGCCCAGCCGCCGGGCGAGGCGGCCGGTGCCACCGCCCTGCCCGTCACCTCGCTCGTCCTCACACTGGCCAAGGCCCCCAAGCACCCGCTGAAGGCCCTGCCCGTCATGGCCGGCGCCAAGGTCCGCGTCCCGGCCCTCGAACACGTGACCAACACCGGCGGGGAGACCATGGTCGCCCTGGCCACGCCCTACGTCCAGCAGGGCCCGGGCGCCCGGCCCGGCGGCTCCTTCCTGTCCGTGGTCGACGAACACCTCAAACCCGCCGACCTCCCCCTGGCCTTCGGCCCGCAGAACGTCGGCGGCCTCGCCCGCCCCGACGTCAGGATCAACGAGATCACCAGCCTCGCCGGCCCGCTGCCCGGCGCGATGACCGGTGTCCAGGACGCCGTCCCCGCGGACCTCAAGAAGGCCTTCGGCGACGCGAGACTGTTGGGCACCGTGAGTCTCGGCGACCTGCTCGGCCCGGTCCCGCCGTTCGACCCGGCGAAGGTCCGCGACCTGGCCGACGACCAGGTCGAGAACCTGCTCGCCAGCGCCGGGCTGCCCGTGCCCGTGCTCCGCTCCTTCGAGGACCCGGCCACGCTCAAGCGCGTCGTCCGCTACCTGTGGACCCCGAAGCTGCAGAACGTCGGCGACCTCGGCTTCATCGACGTCTCGAAGGCCACGTTGGCCCTCGAGGCCAGGACCGAGGTGTCCCCGGACGGCCTCGCCGCCTCACAGGTCACCGGCCTGCTGAAGAACCTCAAGCTGGACTTCGCCGGCATGATCGGCGTCTCCGCCGAGAAGCTCTCCTTCGTCAGCAGGCCGGGTTCCAAGCCCGACGTCTCGGCCTCCGGAATCGAGATGTCGTTCCAGGGTGCCCTGGAGTTCGTCAACGACCTGCGCGAGGTGCTGCCCAAGGACGGCTTCGGCTCCGGCGCGTTCGTCGACGTCTCGCCGCGCGGCATCCGCGCCGGCTACTCCCTCGCCCTCCCCCCGCTCGCGATCGGGGTGTTCAGCCTCACCAACATGGTGCTGGCCGCCGAGCTGTCCGTCCCCTTCGACGACGAGCCCTTCCGGTTCCGCTTCGCGCTCTCCGAACGCCACAAGCCGTTCAACGTGAGCATCGCGCCGTTCAGCGGCGGCGGCTTCCTCGCCATCACCGTGCGTGGGGACAAGCCCGAACTCATCGAGGGCGCCCTGGAGTTCGGCGGCAGCGCCGCGATCAACCTGGGCATCGCGGAGGGCGGCGTCTCCCTCATGGCCGGCATCTACTTCGCCCTCGGCCCCGACAAGGTGCTGATCAGCGGCTACGTTCGCTGCTCCGGACACCTGTCGGTGCTCGGCATCGTCACCGTGTCCGTCGAGTTCTACCTGGCACTCAGCTACGAGAAGATCTCCGAGGGCGGCAAGAAGTTCCCCGAGGTCTACGGCGAGGGCACGCTCACGGTCAGCGTGCGGATCGCCTTCTTCAGCAAGTCGGTGTCGCTGCACCTGGAGCGCCGCTTCCGCGGCGACGAGGGCGATCCCCCCTTCAGCCAGTTCGTCGGCCCCGACGACTGGAACCAGTACTGCCTGGCCTTCGCCGCCTGAGGGAGCGAGCATGCCCAACGCCAACCCCGTCCAGGACATCCAGTGGATCGCCCTCCCCGCCGGGCTCGGCGAGCAGGACGGCCGCCCCAGGCTGTCGGTGTTCGTCGCGCCCCGGCTCCGCCCCGAGAGGGCCGCCACCCTGCGTGAGTTCCCCGACTTCCTGACGTGGGCCGACCGGATGACCCGGGCCACCTTCCAACTGGTCGTGACCGACACCGAAGGCAACCCGCTGGGAGGACCGTTCGACACGACGCCCGACTTCGGCGACACCCCGCCCGACCAGGCGTTGTGGGGGCGGTTCTTCTCCGAGGCGACGCCCGTGGAGCCCCACACCCCCGACGACCACACCAGTCAGGTCTACGTCAGCTACCCGGCCCGCGAGGTGGCGCGTGACAACCGTGTCGAGTTCGCCCGGGTCGCCGGCGCCGCCCCCCGGGGCCTGCCCACCGCCTCCCAGATGGCCGGGGTGAGCCGGACGTCGGACGAGGGGGGCCCGGGCGAACTCCGCGTCCTGACGACCGGCGGCGGGGCCGACGACTCCGAGATGATGACCGCCGACGCGCTCCACGCCTCGGACGAACGCATCGACACGGCACTCGCCGACGCCCGCGCGAAGGCCGCCCAGGCGCGCGACCGGCACACCTCGGCCCTCGCCGGCGGTGAGGTCGACCTCCAGCCGCGGTTCATCACGCTGAGCGGGCTCAACCGCAGGGACCAGCACCGCGCCTTCCACCGGCCGGCGCGCCCGGCCAGCTCGACGCCGATCCCGCCCCGGCCCGTCGAGCAGCCGGAGAAGGTCGACTTCCACCGGATGCTCTCCGCGCTCGGCGACCATCCCTTCCTGCTGCGCCGACTCGGCCTGGTGCTCGACCTCCTCCTGCCGGCCGACGCCATCACGCCCGACGGGCCGGGGGAACGCTGCCTGCGCGTGCTGCCCACCTTCGCCTCCGACGGCCCCGCGGAGGCCACCAGGAACATCCGGCCGGGCACGGCGTTCGTGTTCCGCCAGGATCCCGGGCTGTTCGCCGCCGCCGGCCGGGACATCCCTGAAGGGCCCCTCACCCGGGGCCTGCTGGCCCTGCCCGACGAGGAGTTCTCCCTCGAACAGAGCGACATCGACAGCACCGCCCTCAAGACGATCACCGCCAAGGTGGCCACCACCGCCGTCATGGCCACCGGCCAGGACGCCACGGGGCCGGCCGCCCCCGCCCTGCGCACCAAGGGCCTCGTCCTCGTCCACCGGGACCGGGCCGCCTCGCTGCACGACCAACTGGCGCGGTCGGTGACGAACGAGGCGAGGCTCAACGCCGCCGCCGACCCCTTCGTGCTCCTGCACGCCGAGGATCTGGTCCGGGGACACCGACTCGACGTGCTCGACGACACACGCGGGAAGTGGTGCTCGCTGCACCAGCGGGACGTCACCTACCGCGGCCGGGACCACGACGACGTGATCGCCACGCACACCGACGAGGGATTCTTCCAGGACTCACTCGTCTCCCACCCCGAGCAGCCCGACGTGGTCGCCCTCCACGAGCACCTGGTCACCTGGGACGGCTGGTCGCGCTCCGCCCCGCGCCCCGGCAGGGTGCTCCCGGCCGCCGCCGGCGGACGAACCGGAGCGGAGGGGACGGGCGAGGTGACGGCGGTCGACGACAAGCCGGCGACCGACCTGCCGCTGCGGATCGAGGCGGCGGTGCACCCGGGCTCGCTCCCCCGGCTGCGCTTCGGCCACGGCTACCAGGTACGGGTGCGCACCGTGGATCTCGCGGGCAACGGGCTGACACTCGACCAGGCCGACACGCTGGTCAAGGCGTCAGGGCCGGGTGAGGGCGAGGGCCAGCTGGTGCAGCCGAAGGCCGGTCCCGTGGTCTTCCAGCGGTTCGACCCGGTGCCGCCACCCACCGTCGTCCCGCGCTTCCGCTTCAACGAGGCCGAGTCGGAGCACCGGATGGTGATCCGCAGCGTCGTCGACCAGTCCCCCGAGGAGTTCGCCACCCGGTTCAACGACGCGCACCGGCACCACGAGCCGTACCGGGGCGTGGACGAGCGGCACCTGGTCGCCCCCCGGGCTTCGCTGGAGTGCGTCGAGCGACACGGCATGCTCGACCAGGACATGTCCTCCCAGGACCCGGCCGTGCGCCGCAGGGCCTACGAGCTGGCGATCCGGGAGAGCGGCAGGCTGGACGACGAGAGGCTGCCGGGGGTGGAGATCGTCACGCCCGACGCCGGTCAGCGGAGCCGGCGGTACGCCGTGCACACCGGCGAACAGGCCGTCACCCCGCACCTGCCGGATCCGACCGCAACCGGAGTGCTGGTGTTCGACCTGCCCGGCGCGGCGGGCGGCCTCCCGATCGGGTGGGACGGCCCCACCTGGCACGAGCCGAGGTCGCTGCGGCTGCGCCTCGTGGAGGGCGAGGGAGAGCACCGGTTCGACCCGGACGAACGGGTGCTGACCGTTCCGCTGCCCAAGGCGGCCACCCGTACCCTCCGCGTCTGCTCCCGGCTCGACATGGCGGCGGTCCAGCCCATCCTGGGCGCCGTCGAGCTGTGCCGTCGCGGTCTCGAGGAGGACGAGCCCGACGCCCAGGACGGTCGGGACCGACAGGCCGAGATGACGGCGATCCGCGAGGCCGTCGCCGCCAACCAGCACTGGATGGTGACGCCCTGGCAGGAGATCACCCTCGTCCACGCCGTACAACAGCCCCTGGCGCCGCCCCGGCTCGACTTCGGCGACGGTACCGAACGCCAGGAGTACGAGACGGCCGCCTACCTGTCGGGCACCGTCGACCTGCACGCCGACAGCACCGAACGGATCGACCTGCTGGCGGAGTGGACCGAGCAGATCGACGACGGCAAGGAGGAGAACCTCCCGGGGCCTCAGAGCAGGAGCAGTGCGGTCTGGCACATCCCGCTCGCCCTGGCGAGGGAGTTCGCGCTCACGGACGCGCCTCCCGGTGGCTTCCCCTGCCGGTTGGACGGCGACCGCCTGACGTTCGACGCCCGCGCCGCCGAGGCCTTCACCCGGGACGGACGCCCCAACACCCCGCCGGTCCCCGCCAGGCACGAGTTCGGCGACACCAAGCACCGGGTGATCGCCTACCGTGCGGTGGCGGCCTCGGCCTTCGCGGACTGCTTCCCGGCCACGCTCACCGATGAGGACCCGGAGGCGTTCCTGACGCGCGGTGAGAAGGTGGAGCACGTGGTGCGCAGCAGCGCCCGGCCGGCGGCGCCGAACCTGCTGTACTGCATGCCGACCATCCGTTTCGAGGACGTTGAGGCCGAGGCCGGCACCACGGTCCGCCGCCGGCGGGGTGGCGGTCTGCGGATCTATCTCGCCCGCCCCTGGTTCTCCTCGGGCGACGGGGAGTTGCTGGGCGTTCTGCTGCACGAGGGGACGGGCGACCCGCCGGAGAACGTGCTGCCGTTCGTGACCCTGCTGGGGCGCGACCCCATCCACGATTCGACCGCCGTCTCCCATCCCTCGGCCGCCACCTTCCCCGGCGCCGCCCGCACCGACCCGGGCGTGTCGCTGCACGGCCCCGGTGTCCCCGAGGGCCTGAAGGTGACGGTCGTCGGCTACGCGCCGAAGTTCGACCCGGACAGCAACCGCTGGTACTGCGATCTGGACATCGACGCCGGCAACGCCTATCTGCCGTTCGCCCGGCTGGCGTTGGCCAGGTACCAGCCGAACGCGCTGGAACGCCACCACCTGTCGCCCGTCGTACGCACCGAGTTGGTCCGCGTGCTGCCGCAACGGCTGCTCACCGTCGTACACCCCCGGTCCGACGACGGACAGCGGCCCGGCCGGTTCCGCGAGTTCATGGGGCGCTTCGGCCGGCACGACCACGACGACCACGACCACGACCGTCACGAGGGCCATGAGCACCGTCCCGGCCCGGTGTCGGTGCGGGTCGAGGGTCCCTCGTACAAGCCGGGGCCCAACGGCGCTCCGCGCGTGGTGGCCGTCCTGGAGCGGCGGGATCCGGACGTGCCGGACGACGCGCTCGGCTGGGCGGAGATCCCGGAGTCCCGGGTGGAGCTGACGCGTGAGGACACGGCGACGGGCACCGTCTTCTCCGGCGAGGTGCCGCCGGCGGGTGACGGTGGGCCGATCCGGCTGATGGTGTGCGAGACGGAAGGGCTGCGACCGGACAGCGAAGCCGAGTCGTCGGACCCGGCCGAGCGGCGGGTGATCTACACGGACGTCGTCCCGCTCGGTTTCCGCCCCGGCGGCCCACCGGAGCCGGACGACCACCGGCACGACGACGGACCCCACGGACCGCACGAGGGTCCGCCCGGCGGGCCACACGAGGGTCCGCACCGCTCCCCCATGCACCCGTTCGGCGGCCGAGGCGGAGGCGGAGGGCGCGGAGGGCGCGGGGGGCGCGGCGGAGGCCGAGGGCGAGGCGGCCGCTGACCTGACATCAGATGGTCGCGATCGCAACGCTGGACGTCCCACGTCCCTTGTCTTACCTTACCGAGAGGCACCGATCAGGTGCATGCCACCACTCAGCTCGTTCCCCCACAACAACAACGCCCCACAAGGGAGTTGGGAGTCGAAGTGGCCTCTTCGGGCTTCAACCGCCGCACCGCGATCGCGGCCGGCCTCGGCACCGCCCTCGCCGCCACCCTGGCCCGCCCCGCGCACGCCGCCGCGTCGGGCGCCGCACCCGCCGCCGTGGACGACCCGGCCGCCGGCGCCGCGCCGTACCACCGGGCGTTCCCCCTGTTCCGCAGCGCCAACATGTCGTCCCCCGACCGGCTCTCCTCCGGGGTCGGCTTCCACTCGTTCCGGATCCCCGCCGTCGTCACCACGAGCACCGGTCGCATCCTCGCCTTCGCCGAGGGCCGACGGCACAACAACAAGGACTACGGCGACATCAACCTCGTCTACAAGCGCACCAGGACCACCACCGACCACGGCGCGGACCCGGCCGGCTGGGAGCCGCTGCGCGAGGTCGTCGGGTCCGGCAACGGCACCTGGGGCAACCCGACCCCGGTGGTGGACGGCAACACCGTCTACCTCTTCATGTCGTGGAACGCGGGCGACCGAAGCTACTTCGGGAACGAACCGCTGCCCGACGGCTCCCGCACCCGGGCCGTGGACTCCACCGACGCCGGCCGCCGGCACCTCTACCTGAGCGCCAGCACCGACGACGGCGCCACCTGGTCGACGCCCCAGCGGCTGACCTCGCAACTCACGCCGGCCGGCTGGGCCTGGGACGCCGTGGGCCCCGGCAACGGCATCCGGATGCGCTCGGGAGAGCTGGTGATCCCGGCGCAGGGCCGGAACATCGTCGGCCGGGGCACCGCGGGCAACCGGACGTGGAGCTACCAGACGCTGCCGCAGCTCTACAACGAGGGCACCGTCGCGCAGACCCCGGACGGCAACCTGTACCGCAACGACCGCCCGCTCAACGGCGACTACCGGATGGTCGCGCGCGGCACGCTGAACGGCTTCGGCTCGTTCGCCGCCGACACCGGGCTGCCTGACCCGATGTGCCAGGGCTCGGTGCTCGCCTACAACATCGACGCGCCCGCCCGCACCATCTTCCTCAACTCGGCCTCGACCAGCAGCCGTCGGGCGTTGCGCGTCCGCATCAGCTACGACGCGGACGCGCGTACCTACACGGCGAGCCGCGCCCTGGCCGACGCCCCGGTCTCCGGGGTCGGCTACGAGGGCGGCTACACCAGCCTGACCAAGACCGCCGACTACCGCGTCGGTGCCCTCGTGGAGACCGACTTCTTCAACGACGAGTCGGGGCCCGACTCGTACCGCGCCCTGCTGTGGCGCCGCTTCAACCTGTCCTGGATCCTCAACGCCTGACGCGCACCGCGCCGCCGGGCCCGGCCGCCCTCACGCGTGCCGCGCCCGGCGCCCCGGTCCCCTGGCGGCCCGCAGCAGTCCGAGGCCGACCAGCGCGAGCACCGCGAGCACGATCCCGACGGTGATGTCGAAGGTGCTCGGCCCGTTCACCCGGGTGTCGCCGCGGCCGAGGACGAAGGGCGCCGCGATCATCCACCCGCCGGCCAGCAGGATCACCAGGTCCGAGCACACGCCCGCGCCCCTGGAGAGCCGGCGCCCCGCGACGAACACCACGATCAGGCCCATCACCAGCTCGTTGCTGCTGGCGTCCCTGGCGTTGTCCGCCATCTGACCCGCCACCCAGGGCCCGAAGAACAGCGCCGCCCCGGCGATCAGCATCAGCACGCTGACGATGTCGTCGTGCTGCCCCTTCCGCAGGGCGCGCCGCCGGGCGGCGGCCCGGCGAGCGGCCGGCGTGGCCCCGTCTTCCCGCATCTCGGGGGTCTCCCGTGCCATGGCGCCTCTCCTTCCGCCACCGAGGGATCAAGAAGTCCGCCTCGGGTACCCAACCTTTCGCGGTCCATACCAGTCACCCTTGTGCGCCATCTTCTGTTCCACACGTGATCAGCTTTGGGGGGTTGACATGAGGATTACCTTTCTGCTCAACAACGCCTACGGGATCGGCGGCACGATCCGGTCCGTGGCGAACCTGTCGGGGGGACTCGCGGCCCGCGGCCACCGGGTGCGGGTGACGAGCCTGTACCGGCACCGGGACACCACCAGCTTCGCGTTCGACCCGCGGGTGCCGATCGAGACCCTGATCGACCAGCGGCCCGGTTCGCGCGACCTCGCGCTGCCCGAGGCGTCGGCGCCGAGCGAGCTGCTGCCGCACTGGCGGGACGGCGTCTCGCTGCTGAGCGACCGCCGCATGGCCGACCACCTGGCGTCCCTGGACGCCGACGTGGTGATCTCCACCCGGCCGACGCTCAGCCACTACCTGGGCTCGTTCGGCGCCGGACGCCCGTATCTGCGGGTCGGCCAGGAGCACTCCACGCTGGGGACCCGCAAGCGGGCCGCGCGGGACCTGCAGTTGGCGGCCGTGCCGCTGCTCGACGCCTTCGCGCCCGTCTCGGCCGCGGACGCCGACGCCTACCGCGCGGCGCTGCCGGCCGTCGCCGAGCGGATCGTCCGGATCCCCAACTCCTCGATCCCGCCGGCCGTCGCGCCGTCCACCGGCGACAGCCGGGTGATCGTGGCCGCCGGCCGGCTGGTGGACCAGAAGCGCTACGACCGCCTCCTCGACGCCTTCGCGCGGCTGACCGACGAGTTCCCCGACTGGCGGCTGCGGATCTACGGCCGGGGGCCGCTGCGCGGCGAGCTGCGGGCCCGCATCGAGAAGCTCGGCCTGTGGGACAGGGCGCGGCTGATGGGCGCGGTCTCCCCGATCGAGACGGAATGGGCCAAGGGCTCGATCGCCGCCGTGACGTCCTGGTGGGAGTCGTTCGGCCTGACCATCGTGGAGGCCATGGCCTGCGGGGTGCCGGTGGTGTCCACCGACTGCCCGACCGGCCCGGCCGAGATCATCACGCCGGGTCGGGACGGGCTGCTGGTCCCCGAGGACGGCGGCCCCGAGGCGATCGCCCGCGGCCTGCGCACCCTGATGGCGGACGACGCGCTGCGCCGCCGGATGGGCGAGGCGGCGCTGGAGACCGCCGGGCGCTACACGCCGGACGTCGTCGCCCAGCGCTACGAGGAGCTGTTCGCCCGGCTGCGTCCCGAGGCGGCCAGGGCCGGCCTCGGGGGCAGGCTGCGCGGCCTGCTCGGCCGCCGCGGGCCCAGGCCGCGGGCCGGGGCCCTCTCGACGACGCCGGAGCCCGGCCGGGGGCCGGCCGCGCACGCCGTCGCCCGCCGGGACGGCGGCCTGGTCGTCCACGTCGCCCCGGCGGCCCGCGGCGATCTGGTGCTCAGGCTGCGGGGCGCGGCGCGGCGTACCGAGGTGCGGGTGCCGCTCGACCGCGAGGGCCGGGCCGTGGTGGCGCGGGACGCGCACGACCTGGCCGAGGGCCGCTGGGACGCCTTCCTCGCCGCCACCGGCCTCGGCAGGCCCCGGCGGATCGCGGCGCGGCTGGTCGAGCAGGCGGCCCTGGTCACGGCCCGCCCGACCGTCGGGGCCGGGGGCGTCAGCGCCTGGATCCCCTACACCACCAAGGACGGCAACCTCACGCTGCGGGTGTGGCGGCGCCCGGCGCACGCCGAGGTGGAGTCCGTCGAGGTGACCGAGGAGGCGACCACCGTCACGGTCACCCCGCTGCCGGCCACGACCGAGGTGCGCGGCGCCGTGGCCAGGCCCGGGGAGGGCGAGCCGCTGGCGCTGCCGGTGGAGCGGGGCGGCGACGGCCGGCCGCGGGTGGTCCTGCGCCACGAGCTGGCCTCCCGGCTGGCCGCCGCCGACAGCTGGCTTCTCCAGCTCACCGTTCCCGAAGGCCCGCCCGTCCCGCTGGCCCGGCTGGCGGGCGACACGGCCGACCGCAGGAGGACGGGCGCGCACCCGACGGTCAGCCGCGACGGCGTCGATCTGCGCCTCGCCTTCACCTTCGACAACGAGCTGACCCTCGTCACGACGCCGAGCGGCACGAACGCCTGAATCCGGCCCACGGTCATGCCGCGGCCGCGTCAGGAGGCGCTCCGGTGCCAGGCGCCGTCGTCGCTGCTCGCGACGACGTCGGCGAACCGCGGCAGCGTCCACAGGTCGGGCTCGTCGGCCACCGCGAGCAGCGCCCGCAGCCCGTCGACGAGCCCGCGCCGGTGCTCCGCCGGCAACCGGTCGGCCAGCGTCGCCATCTCCCGGCGGCGCTGGTCGAGCACCCGCGCCACCAGGTCGCGCCCGGCGGCGGTCGGGGTGAGCACGACCTCGCGCCGGTTGTCCTCGTTGACCCGCCGGTCCACCAGGCCGGCCGTCTCAAGCCGCGCCACGGTGCGCAGCGCCGTGGACGGGTTCACTCCCAAGGCCCGGGCCAGCACGGCGAGTTTGGCCGGGGCGCAGGCGTCGAGCACCACCAGCGACCGCAGTTGGGCGAGTGACAGGGTCTCGTCCACCCTGGCGAGCGCCCGCGCGGACACCCCCACCATCAGCCGGGCGGCGGCCATCAACGAGGAGACCAGCTCCTCGACCCGCTCGGCGTCACCTTCGTCGCTTTCCATCGGGCCATGGTAGGGAGCCGGCACCCGTGGTGACGGGTGCCGGCTCCGTGGCGGACCTGGCCGTTCGCGGTTACGGCGTGACGACCCGGCCGCCGAAGGTCACGTTGAGGCGGCCGTCGGAGGCGAAGGACCAGCCGAGGGCGCCGGAGTACGTGGCGCAACGGGAGCCGTTGCTGCCGGAGTACCACTGGTTGGAGCTGTCGGAGTTGCCGACGATCCGGTCGTTCGAGCCGCCGTTGCACGAGGTGTTGTTGCGGAACACCGAGGTGCCGGCGTCGAAGTTGAAGTTGCGCTCCTCGCTGCCGATGCTCACGTTGTTCGAGATGGTCATCGTGCCCGGGTTCCGGTTGTAGGTGAACCCGTGCTGACCGTTGTCGACGGCGATGTTGCGCCGGATGACGTGGTTGATCGGGACGTCCTCGCCGCCGAGCTTGTAGCCGTTGCGGTCGCCGTTGGACAGCTGGGTGCCGTCGCTGAGGGTGCCGTTCTCGTAGGAGAGGGAGTCCTCGACGGTCACCGGGCCGATCGCCTCCTCGTCGGCGTAGGTGTAGAGGTCCCAGCCGTCGTCCGCGTTGTTGTGGGCGACGGCGTAGCGGAAGACGTTGCCGTTGCCGACGGTGAGCTTGGCGGCGAAGCCGTCCGCGTCCTCGCCGTCGGAGTCGGCGTTGTCGTGCGACTCGGCGCTCAGCACGAGGTTGTTCGACGGCCACTGGGCGCGCGGGGTGCTGGAGGAGATCCGCGCGATCTGCAGCCCGGTGTCGCGGTTGTACCGCGTCACGGTCCGCTCCAGGACGTTGTTGTTGCCGCCGACGAAGATGCCGTTGTCACCGGCGCGCTCCACGGTGATGCCGTAGACGTGCCAGTAGTTGCCGTTGACGGCGAGCCCACGGTTGGATGAACTCTCGCTCTGCGCGGAGAAGTTCAGCACCGGCCGCTCGCCGTTGTAGGCGGTCAGCCGGGTGCGGGCGCTCGACGTGCCGTTGTTGCCCGCCGGGATGGTGACGGTCTGCGAGTAGTTGTAGGTACCACCGCGCAGATAGATCGTCCCGCCGGGGTCGACGCGGCTGATCGCGGAGGTGAGCGTCGTCGGGGCGGATATCGTGCCGGCGGCGCCGTCGGTGCCGTTCGGCGCCACGTACAGCGTGGCGACGGCGGCCTCGACCGGGGCCGCCTGCGCGGTGCCGATGGTGGTCAGTCCCGCTCCGGCGACGAGCAGACCTGCGCACCAGGCAGTCGCCACCGTTCTCGCTTTCCTTCGTGCGGGCATGTCGTGCCTTCCTTCCCAGACGGCTCTGCATGGGGGGTGGGGGGCCGCGCGGCTCGGGCGGAGTTCAGGCTAGATCGTCCGGTGTGGACGATCAGGGGCACGATGTGGACTATCGCGCGCATCCTGTAAACCAGTGGAGAGGGAGAACATGGAGCAGCGGATCTTCGACCGGACCGGCCAGCGGGTGTCCGCGGTCGGCCTCGGCACCTGGCAACTCGGGGCCGACTGGGGCGAGGTGAAGGAGGACGAGGCGCTCGCGGTGCTCGAGGCGTCCGTCGAGGCCGGGGTGACCTTCTTCGACACCGCGGACGTCTACGGCGACGGGCGCAGTGAGCGGCTGATCGGCCGGTTCCTGCGGGAGTGCCCCGACGCCGGGGTGCTGGTCGCCACCAAGATGGGCCGCCGCACGGCCCAGGACCCGGCGCTGTTCACCCTGGACAACTTCCGCTCCTGGACGGATCGTTCACGCCGGAACCTGGGCGTCGACCGGCTCGACCTGGTGCAGTTGCACTGTCCCCCGACGCCGGTGTTCTCCTCGGACGCCGTCTTCGACGCGCTGGACACCCTCGTCGCCGAGGGGCGGATCGCGGCGTACGGGGTGAGCGTCGAGACGTGCGCGGAGGCGCTGACCGCCATCGCCAGGACCGGCACGGCGAGCGTGCAGATCATCCTCAACCCGTTCCGGCTCAAGCCGCTGGAGGAGGTGCTGCCGGCCGCCGCCGACGCGGGCGTCGGCGTCATCGCGCGGGTCCCGCTGGCCAGCGGCCTGCTGTCCGGCAGGTACACCGAGCGCACCGTCTTCCCGCCGGACGACCACCGCACCTACAACCGGCACGGCGAGGCGTTCGACCAGGGCGAGACCTTCTCCGGCGTCGACTACGCGACGGGCGTGGCGGCGGCCGTGGAGTTCGCCGCACTGGCCCCCGGGGGAGCCAGCCCGGCCCAGACGGCGCTGCGCTGGATCCTCCAACAGCCGGGGGTCTCCACGGTGATCCCGGGCGCCCGCGACCGCGAGCAGGCCACCACCAACGCCGCCGCGGCGGCGCTCCCGCCGCTACCGGACCACACCCTGGACGCCATCCGCGACCTCTACGACCGCCGCATCCGCCCCCTCGTCCACCACCGCTGGTAAGCGCGCCCGGCCGGGCCCAGCCGGGCGGGGCCACCAAACCCGGCGCGCCGGCTGGCCGGCGCCGGGCCGGTCAGCCCCGCCCGGCCCGCCGGGTTCCGGAACGCCGACGGCGCTCGGGCCTTCAGCGCCAAGACACTCGGCAAACCGCGACCAGGCAAGCTTCGCCGGGCCCCGGCGAAGCCGGGCGAACCAGGCCGCAACGGTGGAACCGGCCGAGCCCTCGGCCAGCCCGCCCCAGCCCCACGACGGAACGGGCCGGGGACGGCTGGCACCAGGCCGCCCGCCCGGCCCGGGCGGGCGGGTCAACGCCTGCCAAGCCAGGCCCGCCCGGCGGGTTCGCCGCGGCCCGGCGCAGCCGGGGGGCCGGCGCCGGGCCCGACGACAGCAGGCCGGGCCCTCGGCAAGTCCGCCGCCCCGCGACGACGGAACAAGCCGGGGTGGCGGACAGCTCCAAGCGCCTCCGCCCGCCAACCGGGCTGCTCGGCGGTGCCGGGCGCCACGAAGCGGCCGCCCGGCGGAACACCTGCGCGAGCCCTTGGCCGCCGGCCAGGCAGGGGCCGAGCGGCTGCGCCCCGGCCACCGCCCCACCCAGAGCCGGCGCCCCCTTCGAGGGCCCTCAGCCCGCCAGGGCGATAGCGCCCCGACCACCGCCCCACCCGGGACCGGCGCCCCTTCGAGGGCCCTCAGCCCGCCAGGGCGGTCCCGCCCGCCAGGGCGACAGCGCAATCGCGTTGGAGCGCGATGTCCGACCACATGCTGTGGTGCGGCGCCGCGTTGGAGCAGACGACGGCGCCGCGGGCGCCGACGCGGGCGCTTTCCGCGATGGCGCGGCGGCAGAACGCCGCGCCGACCGGGCCCTCCTCGAAGGTGCCGAGCCGGGGGGTGTAGCCGATCCAGCCCTCGCCGAAGACCAGCGGCACGCCGGCCGCCGCCGCCCAGTCGGCGGCCGCGTCGATCCAGGTGACGAGCCGCTGTTCCATGGCGAGGCGGTGGATCGCGTAGCGGTCGTAGAGCCAGGCGTCCCACTTCCGCGGGTCGCACCAGTCGTGGACGTACAGCTCGCGGTGCTGGACGATGGTGGCGTCGAGCCGCCACCGGTCCTCGGCCGGCGGCAGCCAGTCGGCGAGGTCGGGCGCGTCGGGCCGCAGCAGGTCGTGGCGGACGGCGTCCTGGGGGAAGGGCCGGTCGGGGGCGCGCAGCGCGTAGGTGTCGATGAGCTCGTCGAGGACGCCGTAGACGTACGGGTGGAAGGCCGCCACGTCCGCGCCTGCCGGGATGCCGCGCAGTGACCCCACGGGCACGGTCGCGTAGTTGACGGTGACCGGCCGGTCCGGGTGGCGTTCCCTGAAGCGGGCGATGCCGCGTTCGAGGCGCGGTCGGAGGGCGACGACCCGGTCCGCGTCGGCGGGCAGCCCGTCGGCGAGGCGGCCGGCCTGCACCTCGTTGTGCAGTTCGGTGAAGGCGACCCGGTCGTCGAGCCCGCCGTGGGCGGCGAGGAAGTCGATGAGGTCGGCCTGCGCGTCGGCCAGCGCCTCGGCGCGCCGCTCGGGGTCGATGGCCATCAGCGCGTCGAACCACCGGCGGTCGCCGGCGAAGGAGGGGCTCTGCTGGTACTCCCAGCTGGAGAGGATGACGAAGCAGTCGTGCCGGCGGGCGGCCTCGAACAGCGCGAGCAGGTGGGCGCGGCCGTCGATCTCGGTGCTGGCGCGGACGTCGTACCAGCGGACCCGCTGCCCGAACTCGCCGCCGAGCGGGTCGATGCGCAGTCGGCCGGTGTCGAGTCCCGAGCGGAAGAGCAGGTACGGCATGGCGCAGATCCGCACGGTGTTGTAGCCGCGCTCCACGGCCTCGGCGAAGGCCCGGTCGAGGTCCTCGAAGGGTTCGCCGGGGCCGGTGCGGGTGTACCAGGTGAAGTCCCAGAGGGAGATGACCAGCTTCTCGGGCAGCTGGTCGGGGAGCGGGGTGGGCACGGTGGTCGTGGCCTCTCTGTGTCGGCCCTTCCGGGCGGTCGGCGGCTGACGGCTCCGGGCGGCTCGGAAAGTGGGTTCATCGTCCGATCGGCTCATCGGCCTGTCAAGAACTATTCATAAATAATAGCCAGGCTAGACTGGGCGGGTCAGGTCCCCGTCCACTCCTGGGAGCTCGTCATGGCGGCCTACTCAGCCCGCGGCGTGCACGGACAGGTGGTGCACCACCTGGGCGCGCGCATCGTCGGCGGCGAGTTCGCCGAGGGCGACACGCTGGACGTGCGGGCCCTGGGCGAGCAGCTGGACGTCAGCCTCACCGTGATGCGCGAGTCGCTGAAGGTGCTGGCCGGCAAGGGGCTGATCGACGCCCGGCAGAAGCGCGGCACCTTCGTCCGCGCCCGCTCGGCCTGGAACCTGCTCGACCCGGACGTGATGCGCTGGCGGGTGGTGAGCGGCGACTCGGGGCAGCTGCTGCGGGACCTGGCCGACGTGCGTTCCATAGTCGAGCCGGCCGCGGCCCGCCGGGCCGCGCTGCGCCGGACCGAGGCCGACCTGGCCGCGCTCGACGCGGCGCTGGCCGCGATGGCCGGCGCGCGCGGCGACTCGGCGGCGGCGACCGAGGCCGACACCGCGTTCCACCGGGCCCTGCTGGCCGCCACCGGGAACGAACTCCTCAGCCGGCTCGACCTGTTGCTAGAGCCCGGGCTGCGGGAGCGGGACCGCCTGGTGCACGCCCACCCGGCGGCCGGCGATCCGGTGCCGAGCCACCGGGCGGTGCTGGACGCGGTCCGCGACCGGGACGCGGCGCGCGCCGAGCTGGCGATGCTCGACCTGCTGGCCAAGTCGGCCGAGGACCAGGGCCTGTTGGCGGCCGGCGACAGCTGACCTTCGGCCAACGGCCGCTCGCCCCAAGGGTGTCGGGCCGGTATCGATCCGCGGTCACCCCTTGACGGGCCGGGAAACACGGCAGCAACATCTGTAAACGATTACAGCCGCTGGAAACGATTACAGCGATCGGGAACTCCCCCAACAAAAGGGACGGATTGGGATGTCGAACGGTGGACAACCGACCATCGTGTCGATCGCGCGGCGCGCCGGCGTCTCGACCGCCTCGGTCTCCCGCGTGCTCAACGGCCAGGGGGCCCGCCGGGACACCACCGAGCGGGTGCGCCGCGCCGCCGCGGAGCTCGGCTACGTGCCCAACGCCGTGGCCCGCTCCCTCAAGGACGGCAGGACCAGGCAGCTCACCTTCGCCGTGCCCGACATCGGCAACCCCGTCTACGTGGCGATGGTCCGGGCGATCCAGGCCGTCACCAAGGCCGCCGGCTACCGCCTGCTGCTGCACTCGACCGACGCGGTGGCCGAGGACGAACTGGCCGTGCTGCGCAGCCTCGGCGACCGCACCAGCGACGGGCTCATCCTCTGCCCGATCCGCATCACCGACGCGCACCTGGCGGCGCTGGCCTCCGCCGCCGGCCCCGTGGTGGTGATCGGCTCGCTGCCGGAGCCCGGCCCGGTGGACAGCGTGCGGGCCGACTCGGTCGCCGGCGCCGCGCTGGCCGTGCGCCACCTGTACGAGACGGGGCGGCGGCGGATCGCGTACATCGGCGGCCCCTCGGACACGGTCCCGGGACACAACCGCGACCTCGGCTACCGCGCCGCGCTCGCCGAGTGCGGCCTCCCCCACGACCCCGACCTCGTCGTCCACACCGACTTCGGCATCGAGCAGGGCCGGGCCGCGGCCGAGCGGCTGCTCCCCGCCCGCCCGGACGCCGTCTTCTGCGCCAACGACCAGCTGGCGCTCGGCGCCGCGCACGCCCTGCTCGCGCACGGCCTGCGGATACCGCACGACCTGGCCGTGGCCGGCATGGACGACAGCACGCTCGCCCAGGCCGGCTGGCCGCCGCTGACCAGCGTCGACCTCGGCTCCGCCGAACGCGGCCGGCGCGCCGCCCGGATGCTGCTCGACCGACTCGAAGTCCCGGCCGGGAACCCGCTCGTGCCCGCGCCCAGGACCACCACCACCCCGCCCCGCCTCGTCGTGCGCGCCTCCACCGCGCCGGCGACCGACCCCAGAAGGTGACCATGAGTCTCACCGCCGCTCGGGCCGACGCCGCCCCGGGCAGCCGCGGCACCCCGCCGCCCCGCACACCGGGCCGTCGCCGACGGGCGCTCGGCCTCGACCGCGGGGCCTGGTTCCTGCTGCTCCCCGTGCTGCTCCCGATACTCGTCCTGAGCGTCGGGCCGCTGCTGTACGGCATCTCGCTCGCGTTCACCGACGCGCAGGCCGGCCGCACCTCCCCCACCCAGTTCGTGGGCAGCCTCAACTTCCAGGACCTGTGGCACGACGACCTGTTCTGGGAGTCGTTCCGCATCGGCGTGGTGTGGGCCGTCTGCGTCACCACCCTGCAGTTCCTGCTGGCGCTCGGCCTCGCCCTGCTGCTCGACCAGGACCTGCGGTTCCGCTGGCTCGCCAGGACGCTGGCCATCGTCCCCTGGGCCATGCCCGAGGTGGTCGTCGGCATCATGTGGCGGCTGGTCTACCACCAGGACGCCGGCATCCTCAACGGGGCGCTGACCGACCTGGGCCTGATCACGGAGAACGTCGACTGGCTCACCGACCTGTCGCTCGCGCTGCCCGCCGTCATCGTGGTCGGCGTGTGGGCCGGGATGCCGCAGACCACGGTCGTGCTCCTCGCCGGCCTGCAGAACGTCCCGCACGAACTGCGGGAGGCCGCGCAGCTGGACGGCGCCGGCGTCTGGCGCCGCTTCACGACGGTGACCTGGCCGGCGCTGCGCCCCGTGGTGCTGGCCATCACCGCGCTGAACTTCATCTGGAACTTCAACTCCTTCGGCCTGGTCTACGTGCTCACCGGCGGCGGCCCCGCCGGCGAGACCAGGCTGCCGAGCCTCTTCGTCTACGAGGAGGCGTTCACCTACGGCCAGTACGGCTACGCCGCCGCGATGGGCCTGGTCCTGGTCGGGGTCGTCGCCGTCTTCCTGACGGTGTTCCTGCGGAACCGGCTGAAGGGGGAGAACGATGAGTGACGCCACGAACCCGGGGCTCGCGAAGGTCGCGCCGCCGCGGCGCCGAGCCGCTCGCGTCGGCCGCGCGGGGCAGTACCTCGCGCTGGCCGCGTATCTCGTCTTCCTCGCCTTCCCGCTGCTGTGGCTGGTGTCCACCTCGTTCAAGTCGCCGCAAGAGCTGGGGGCGATCGACCCGACGTGGTTCCCGAGGGAGCCGAGCCTGGACAACTACCGGGACGCGTTCGACGCGCAGCCGCTGCTGCGGTCGGCGCTCAACAGCCTGCTGGTGGCGGTCAGCGCGGCCCTGATAGCCGTGGCGATATCCGTGCCGGCGGCGTACGTGATGGTCCGCTTCCGCTCCCGGATCAGCCAGGCCGGCACGGTCTGGATCCTGGTCAGCCAGATGTTCCCCTTCGTGCTGGTCATCATCCCGCTGTTCCTGGTGCTGCGGAACCTGCACCTCATCAACTCGCTGCCGGGCCTCGTCCTGGTCTACGTGGTCTGGAACCTGCCGTTCGCGCTCTGGATGCTCCAGGGCTACGTGCGGGCGGTGCCGCGCGAACTCGAGGAGGCCGCCGCGATGGACGGCGCCGGCCGGCTGCGCACCCTGGCGAGCGTCGTGCTGCCGATGCTCACCCCGGGCCTGGTGGCCACCCTGATGTTCTCCTTCGTCACCGCCTGGAACGAGTTCTTCTTCGCCCTGGTCCTCCTCAAGTCCCCGGAGAAGCAGACGATGTCCGTGATCCTCACCCACTTCATCGGCGCCGAGGGCGTGGCGGACCTCGGCCCGCTCGCCGCCGCCTCGGTGCTCGCCACCCTGCCGACGCTGCTGTTCTTCGCGCTGCTCCAGCGGCGCCTGGTCGGCGGCATGCTCGCGGGGGCGGTGAAGGGCTGATGCGCCGACGACTCCCCAGGGCGGCGGCCGCCGCCCTCGCGCTGGTCACCCTCGCCGGCTGCGCCGGCGCCGACGACGGTGGCGCCGACGACGGCACGATCACCCTCGAGTTCCTCAGCCTGGCCTGGCAGGAGGAGTCGATCGCCGCCAACGAGGCGCTCGTCGAGGAGTGGAACGCCGCCCACCCCGACGTCCGGGTGCGCTACGTGCAGGGCAGCTGGGACAACATCCACGACCACCTGCTCACCTCGTTCGAGGGCGGCGAGGCCCCCGACATCATCCACAACGACGCCTCCGACCTCACCGACTTCGCCTACGGCGGCTTCCTCGCCGACCTGAGCGGGCTGCTCCCGGACGACCTGCGCGCCGACATCCCGGCCGAGTCCTGGGACTCCACCACCTTCGACGGCGGCGTCTACGGCGTGCCGTTCCTCCAGGAGCCGCGGGTGCTGATCGCCAACAGCCGGCTGCTCGAGGCGTCCGGGGTGCGGGTGCCCACCACCGAGGAACCGTGGACCTGGGCCGAGTTCGAGGAGGCCTGCCGGGCGCTGACCACCGACGAGGACGGCGACGGCACCCCGGAGACCTACGGCGTCGCCTGGTCCATGCGCGAACCGGTGGCCCAGTCCGTCAACCTCTCGCTGAGCACCGGCGGCCAGGTCTTCCACCGCGAGGACGGCAGGAACGAGGTGCGTTTCGACGCGGCCGACTCCGCCGTCGCCGAGCTGATAAACCGCCAGGTGCACCGGGACGGCACGGCGCCGAGCGGCAGCCTCGGCATGTCGGGCTCCGAGACGCTGCCCGGCTTCTTCGCCGACCGCTACGCCATGGTGCCGCTCAACTTCTCCTTCCGGCAGCAGGTGAGCCAGCAGGCGCCCGACGGCTTCGAGTGGACCGTGCTGCCCATGCCGACCGGCGGCGGGGAGCGGGGGCTCGCCCAGGGCGTGGTGCCGCAGACCCTCTCGGTGGCCGAGGACAGCGAACACCAGCAGGCCGCCGTCGACTTCATCGCCTTCCTCACCCGGCCAGAACACGCCGTCGACCTGGCGCGCGGCGACTGGATGCTGCCCACCAGCCGCACCGCGCTGACCGATCCCGCGCTCAACACGACGGACGACGGGTGGCACGTCGGCGCCGAACTGGCCGACCGGCTGCGCCCCTCGCCGGTGCTCGGGGTGCGTGGCTACCCCGAGTGGAAGGACAAGGTCGCCACCCCCGCCCTCCAGGAGTACTACGCCGGCGCCCTGGACCTCGCCGGGCTGCGGGAGGAGCTCGCGGAGGACGGCAACCGGATCCTCAACCGCTACCAGCGCTGACGCGCCCGCCCGCGCCCGGCACCACCCCACACCCGACGGAAGAGAGCTCTGACCACACCATGAGCGCCACCCCCATGACCGCCCCGGAACCGGACCCGGCCGCGCGACCGGCCCCGCGCCGGCTGCGGGCCGTGCCAGAGCAGCCGCCGCCGGCCGCCGTCGTGCCGCGGGACCGCGCCCGGGGCGCCATGCTGGGCCTCGCCGTCGGCGACGCGCTCGGCGCGCCGGCGGAGAACCTCAAGCCCTCCCAGATCAGGGAGCGTTGGGGGCGCATCGTGGGGTTCGTCTCCGACGACCCGGCGGGCACGGACGACACCGAGTACGCGATCTTCTCCGGGCTGCTGCTCGCCGAGCACGGCTCGGAGCTGACCGTCGAGCACGTCGAGTCGGCGTGGCACGAGTGGATCGCCGACCTGGACGAGGGCCCGTTCCGGGGCGCCGGGTTCAGCGAGCGCGGCACGCTGGAGAACCTGCGCCGGGGTCTCGCCGCGCCCATCTCGGCGCAGCACCGGCACGCCTGGAGCGACGGTCTGGCGATGCGGGCGGCGCCGTTCGGGGTGTTCGCGGCCGGCCGGCCGGCCGAGGCGGCCCGGCTGGTGGCGATCGACGGCACGGTCTCGCACGACGGCGAGGGCATCTACGGCGGGCAGGCGGTGGCGGCCGGGGTGGCGGCGGCCATGGTGAGCCACAGCCCGGACGTGGTGGTGCTCGCGGCGCTCTCGGTGGTGCCCGACGACTCGTGGACGGCGCGTTCGCTGCAGCGCGCGGTGACGGCGGCCCGGCGGGCGCGGCGCGACCCGACGGCCAGCCAGCTGTCCGTCGAGCGGGCCGTCAGGTCGGCCACCGTGATCGGCGGCTACCCGTGGACCGACCTGGCTCCGGAGGCGGTCGGCCTGGCCTTCGGCGCGTTCGACGCGGCCCGCGGCGACTTCGCGCGGGCGGTCGAGACGGCCGTCAACATGGGCCGGGACGCGGACACCACGGCCGCGGTGGCCGGGGCGCTGTGCGGGGCGCTGCGCGGCGAGGCGGCCATCCCCGCCGACTGGGCGGCGGCCATCGGCCCGGTGCGCGGCAGTTGCCTGCCGTCGATGGCCGGCCGCCACGTGCTCGACGTCGCCGACCGCCTGGCGCCGACGCGGACCGGACCGCCGAACGGCCTCGCCGAGGCGGCGCGATGACCGAGCCCCGCGCGGTGGAGTCCGTGGGCCGCCGGATCGAGGGCCTGCTGCTGGGGATCGCCGCCGGCGACGCCGCCGGCTGGCCCTCCGGCCGACACCGGGCCGCCCGGCTCCCCGAGTGGACCAGGCGGCTCACCAGGGAGCTCGACACCTTCGCCGAGCAGAACGCGACCACCACGCTGCCGGTGCCCATAGCGCTCAACCAGCCGCCGGAGCCGCTGCGGCTCGGCCCCTCGGACGACGCCGAGTGGGCGGCGTTCACGGCGCTCTCCCTGCTCTCCGCGGCCAGCGGCGGCGGAGCGCCGGAGGAGATCGGCGGCCGGGTGCGCTCGGCGCTGGCGCTGGCCTGGACGGCGTTGGCCGACGAGGTCGCGGCGGCGGCCGAGCAGGCCGACGAGATCGAGTCGGCGCGCATCCCGCTGCGGGCCAGGATCTCGGTGCGGGCCGGCCTGGGGAACCTGGCGGCCGGGCTCCGGCCGCCGGCCACCGGCCACGACAACCCGCACTACTTCGACGACGCGGCCTGCGTCCGGGCCGCCGTGCTGGCCGTGGCCCACCCGGGCGATCCGGAGGCGGCCGCCACCCTGGCCGAGTTCGACGCCCGCTACACGCAGGACGGCGACGGGGTGCACGGTGCCCGGGCGATGGCGGCGGCGACGGCCGTGGCGCTGGCCGGCGCCCCGGTGGACTCCTGCGTGGACGCGGCGCTGCGGCAGTTGCCCGAGGGCACCGAGATCCGCCGCAACGCGCTGCACGCCGTCGGCCTCGCCAGGTCCGCGGTGGCCGCCGCGCCGGGCCCGGCCGGCACCGCGTTCGCGCTGGTGCCGGTCCTGGAGCACGAGATCGTCGACCACGTCTACAGCTACGGCATCGCCGCGGCCGAGACGGTGCCCGTCGCCCTCGCGGTGGCCATCGCGGCCGGCGGCGCGGTCAGCGAGGCGGTGCCGACGGCGGCCTGCCTGTCCCGGGTGGCGGACTCGGCGCCGGCCCTGGCGGGCGCGCTGACCGGGGCCGTCTCGGGCGCCGGGGCGTTGCCCGCCAGTTGGCGCGCGGCCTGCCGGACGCTGCCCGGCTGCGCCCTGCCGAGGCTCGCCGGCACCGATCTGGTGGAGCTGGCCGCGCGGCTCGCCGCGACGCCGTTCGCCGGGCGGCCGGCGTCCCCTTGCCCCGTTTCCTCGCTCCCCCGGGAACCCGACCTCACCCCCGCTCCCGGCCGCGCCGCGGCCGTGGAGAGCTCTGCCCGCCAGAAGGGATCGACCACATGACCTCTGCCACCCCTTCGTCCAGCCCTTCCGCACTCTCCGACCGACCCCACCTCTCCCTGGAGAGCCGCACCGTGGGCGCCCTGGTGGGCGCCGCGGTCGGCGACGCGCTCGGCGGCCCGGTCGAGGGCTGGACGCCCGAGGCCATCGTCGAGCGGCACGGCGGCCGGGTGCGGGGCATCGTCGAGCCGTTCCACCGGGACCAGTGGCGCACCGCCCGCCCCATCGCCCCGTACCACAAGGGCGACGGGCACGTCACCGACGACACGCTGATGACGCACGCCCTGGTGCGGGTCTACGAGAAGGTGCGCGACCACCTGGACGCGTACGCGGTCGCCGACCACCTGGTGCCCGACCTCATCACCACCCCGCGCTGGATCCCGGAACTCGACGCCGAGGCGCTGCCGTTGCAGCGGATCTTCCTGGCCGAGAAGTGGATCGTGGCCCGGATCCACTACGGCCACGTGGACCCGCGCGAGGCCGGGGTGGGCAACATCGTCAACTGCGGCGCCGCGATGTACATGGCGCCGGTGGGCGTGGTCAACGCCGGCAACCCGGCCAGTGCCTACGCGGAGGCGCTCGACGTGGCCGGCGCGCACCAGTCGTCCTACGGGCGGGAGGCGGCCGGGGTGTTCGCCGCGGCGGTGGCGGCCGCGTTCAAGCCGGGCGCCACGCCGGAGTCGGTGGTGGGTGAGGCGCTGTCGCTGGCGAAGGACGGCACCCGCGCGGCGATCGAGGCGGTGTGCGAGGTGGCGTCGGGCTTCGACGACTTCGAGGCGGCGCTCGGCCCGCTGCGGGCGGCCGTGTCGCCGTTCGACACGGTGGGCGCCGACTACCGCAAGCCCTCGCTCGGCGCCCGCAGGCCGTCCAGGCTGCACGCCATCGAGGAGCTGCCGATCGCGCTCGGCATGCTGCTGGTGGGCCGGGGCGACTTCCGGCACACGGTGCTCGGCGCGGTCAACTACGGCCGGGACTGCGACTCCATCGCCACCATGGCGGGCGCCGTCGTGGGCGCGCTGCACGGCGAGGACGCGGTGCCGGAGGAGTGGAGCGGCGAGGTGGCCAGGGCCAGCCGGCTCGACCTGCGGGCGCCGGCCGAGGCGCTGTCCGCCGTGGCACGCGAGGTGTTCGCGCGGGACGTGACGCGGCGGCGGGCCCACGAGGAGCTGTTCGCCGCCATCTCGGGGGTGCGGCCATGAGCGGGGAGCTGCGGTTGACATGGGTGCGGCCGGAGGACCTGCTCGGGCACGAGCTGCGGCAGGCCGCCCAGGACGGGCGGGACGCCTCGGCGGTCGAGCGGCGCTGGCTGGCCGCCGGCGGCCGGCCGGCGCCCGAGCGCGCCGGGGCCTCGGCGGGGCCCCAGGATCCGGCGCTGCGCCGGCTCGCGGAGCGGCTGCTCGACGAACTGGCCTGGCTGCCGACGCCGTCGGCCGACCGGGAGCCGGCGGGGCTGGCGGCCATCAGGGCCGCCTGCCCCGACTGGCCGGCCCCCGGGGCCCGGCCGCCGCTCGACCGGGTGGCGCTGGAGACCCGGCTGCACGCCGGCTGGCTGGGCCGGGCGGTCGGCTGTGTGCTGGGCAAGCCGGTGGAGAAGCTGCCGCTGGCCGCGATCCGGGCCATCGGCCGGGCGACCGGCAACTGGCCGCTCGACACCTGGTTCACGGCGCGCGGGCTGCCCGCCGAGCTGGCCGCCGCCCACCCGTGGAACCGCCGCTCGGCGGCCAACTCGCTGGCCGAGAACATCGACGGCGCCCCGGAGGACGACGACCTCAACTACCCGCTGCTCGGGCTGCTGTTGCTGCACCGGCACGGCCACGGCTTCGACACGGCCGACGTGGCGGGGCTCTGGCTCGACGAACTGCCCGCCGGCCGCACCTTCACCGCCGAGCGGGTCGCCTACCGCAACCTGCTGGCCGGGTGGGAGCCGCCGGCCACCGCCACCCACCACAACCCGTTCCGGGAGTGGATCGGCGCCCTGATCAGGGCCGACGTCTACGGGTACACGCATCCTGGCGACCCGGCCGGGGCCGCCGAACTCGCCTACCGGGACGCGGTGCTGAGCCACTCGGCGAACGGCGTCTACGGCGCGATGTTCGCGGCGGCCGCGATCGCCGCGGCGGCCGGCGGCGGCGTGGACGTGCACGGCTGTCTGCGCGCCGGGCTCGCCGTGGTGCCGGCGGAGTCCCGGCTGGCCGAGGCCGTCCGGTTCGGCGTGGCGACGGCCCGTGAGCTGCCGGCGGCCGCCGACTTCGACGCCGTGGTGGACCGGCTGCACGCCCGCTACGGCGACCACCACTGGGTGCATGTGCTGCCCAACGCGGCGCTGCTCGCCGCCGCGCTCACCCACGCGGACGGCGACTTCACGGCGTCCGTGTGCCGGGCGGTGTCCGGCGGTTGGGACACCGACAGCAACGGTGCGACGGCCGGCTCGCTGGCCGGGCTGCTGGCCGGCGCGCCGGAGGCGCTGCCCGCCCGGTGGACGGCGCCGCTGAAGAACCGGCTCGCCACCTCGATCGCCGGTTTCGACGGCATAGGGTTCGACGAGCTGGCGGCGCTCACCCTGGAGGTCGTCGCATGAGCCACCCCACCGAGGTCCCGGCCCCCGCGATCGCCGTGCTGGGTTCGACCAACATGGACCTGGTCGCCTACGTGCCGGTCGCGCCCCGGCGCGGCGAGACCGTCTCGGGGCGCGAGTTCCGCACCGTGCCGGGCGGCAAGGGCACCAACCAGGCCATCGCGGCGGCCCGTTCCGGCGGCCGGGTGACCATGATCGGCGCGGTCGGCGACGACGACTTCGGCCCCCGGCTGCGCGCCGCGCTCGCCGACTCGGGGGTGGACACGGCCGGCCTGCGGACCGTGCCGGGACCGAGCGGCACCGCGCACATCGTGGTGGACGACGAGGGCGGCAACTCCATCGTGGTGGTGCCGGGCGCCAACGGCACGGTGACCGGTCTCGCACCCGGCGACGAGGCGCGGGTGGCGGCCGCCGACGCGCTGCTGCTCCAGTTGGAACTGCCCATGGCGGGCGTGCTGGCCGGGGCCAGGGCGGCCAGGGCGCACGGGGTGCGGACGGTGCTCACCCCGGCGCCGGCCCGTGAGCTGCCGGACGAACTGCTCGAACTGACCGACCTGTTGGTGCCCAACGAGCACGAGGCGGCGGCGCTGACCGGGCACCGGGACCCGCACCGGGCGGCCGCCGCGCTGCTGGAGCGGGTGCCGGAGGTGGTCGTCACCCTCGGCGAGGCCGGCAGCCTGTTCCTGGCCCGCGGCGCGGAGCCGGTGCGCGTGCCGGCTACCCGGGTGCGCGCGGTGGACACCACGGCCGCCGGCGACACCTTCGTCGGCGCCCTGGCCGTGGCGCGCGGCGAGGGCCGGCCGATGGCGGCGGCGCTGGCGTGGGCCTCGGCGGCGGCCGGCCTGTCGGTGACCCGCCCGGGCGCCTCCTCGTCGATGCCGTGCCGGAAGGAGATCGACGTCGCCGCCGGCTGAGGCCGGGGCGGCCGGGTCAGCCGCAGACCGAGGACGGCCAGGCCGCGCCGTCCTCGGTCACGGTCGCGCTGACCCGCTCCAGGTCGGCGAGGAGTTCGTCGGGCGGCTCGGTCGGCTCGGCGAGCAGGCGCAGCACGGCGTGCTGGAAGGCGTCCCGCACGGGCGGCGGCATGGCGTCCGAGGCGTCGAGGCAGTGCGGCCCGGGGCCCCGCAGGATTCGGGCGATCTCGGCGCCGGCCGCGTCGCCCGCGTAGACGTCCTCGCCCACCCGCGCGTTGGCGAACATGGGGCTCGGCATGTCGTCGGGCATCGCGCCGGCCCACAGCCGCTGGGCCTCGGCTGATGCCAGGTAGCCGACGAGCCGTCGCGCCTGCGGCGTGTCGCGGAACATGCCGGCGAAGTCCCCGGCCACCTCCCAGCCGCGCTGCTCCCCTGCGGTGCCGGGCAGCACGCTGGACGAGGGCAGGAACGCCCCCGGCGGCACGCCGCCGCCGGGGGCCGCCGCGCCGTACTCGGCGCGGATGAACGACGACTGGTGGTCGAGCGCGCAGCCCGGCGGGTCGGCGAACAGCTCACGGGACGCCGGGCCGTGGTCGCGGGTCAGGGACTCGGTGGCGCGGTCGGAGCCCCGGCCGGTGAGGACCTCGGCGACGCCGCGCCAGGCGGCGGCCATCTCGGGGGTCGTCCAGCTGCCGGGGGCTCCGGTGGCCCATGCCTCGTAGGCGTCGGGTCCCGCCGTCTGGAGCAGCAGGTCCTCCACCCAGTCGGTGCCGGGCCAGCCGGAGGTGGCGTCCGAGCCCATCCCGACGCACCAGGAGTCGCCGTCGCCGGCGAGCGCCGCGACGTCCGCGGGCTCCGGGTGGCGTGCCGGGTCGTACCAGACGACGCTCTTGAGGTCGATCTTGACCGGCACCCAGTAGGTCTCGGTGCCGCCGGCGACGGGCGCGAGCCAGGGCGCGTCGTAGGCGGACCGCTGCTCGCCGAGCGCCTCGTCGAGCGGGAACGCCTCGCCGCGGCCGGCGTACTCGGCCAGCTCGCCCGGGCTGGAGAGGATCGCCACGTCGGGCGGCGAGCCCGACCGCACCTGGGACATCAGCACCTCGCGCTGGGCGGTGGTGCCCTGGTACTCGACGTCGATGCCGGTGTCCTCGGTGAACTCGGCCAGCACGGCCTCGAACGCCCTGGCCTCCCAGCCGGTCCAGGAGGCGAACACGGTGACGGTGCCGGCCGAGGAGGCGGACCTGCCCACCCGGTCGACCACGCCGTGGGCGGCCACGAGCAGGGCCAGGACGAGGGCCGCGGCGGCGGCGACGCGCGGGCCCCTCATCGCGCCCTGAACCGGTACTCGGCGAGGCGCGGCGCCAAGCCGCACACGATCAGGGTGGCGAGCACGGGCGCGAGCGCCGGCACCCAGCCGACGATCCCGACCCGCCAGCCGGTGTCCCGCATCTCCGTCTCGACCTCCTCCGCCGTGCTACGGATGGATCGGGCGACGTCCTCTCCCTCGCCCGTCGCCGCGCCGCCGGCGACCGCCTGCCAGATGGCCACGGTCTCGGCGAGGTCGCGGCGGGACTCGTCCTTGGCGCGCTGGGTCTGGACGGTGGCGAGGACGAGCAGCGCGCAGGCCGCGAGCAACGCGAGGACGGCGCCGAGCAGCCATGGGTTGTGTCGACGCCGGAACCGGCGGCGCAGGAAACGCTGGGTCTCCACCAGGAAGCCGAGGAGCAGGGCGGAGCTCAGCAGCGCCGCACCCCAGGCGAGCAGCTCCGGCCAGTCGAAGACGGTCTGCGCGGCCAACTCGGCGCGCTGTTCGGTCTGGAGCCGGTCGAGGCGCGCGAGGATGCCGCTGTCCTCCCGGTTGAGCATGGTGTCGGCGTAGTGCAGGTAGGCACCGCGCAGTTCGGCGTCCTCGTCCGCCGCGGCGGCCCGCTCGATCCACCCCGAGTAGGCGACGATGAGGCCGCTGACGGTCTGCAGGACCCGTAGCCCGGCGTCGCCCGCCACGTCGCCCTCGGCGGCGCCGGCCAGACTCTGGTTGGCGACGGCCAGTTGGATCCGGTAGCCGCCGCCGGCGCCGACGAGCGTGTCCTGACCGGACTCCAGGGCGTCCCTGGCCGCCGCGTTGGCCAGGCGCAGCGCGTCCTGCGCGGTGGTGATGTCGAGGACGGCGGGGGCGGTGCCGTGCCTGACGGCCCCGGCGTCGCGGTGCACGCCGGCGTAGGCGGTGAACAGCGCGAGCACGGTGGCGAGGGTGAGCGCGATCAACAGGGTGAGCCGGCGCAGCAGCGCCCGGCGGGTGTCGCTCATGCCGGCTCCCTGCCGGCGGCGGGGGGCGGCAGCGGGTGGCCGCAGTCGACGCAGAACTCGGCGTGCGGCGCCGAGAGCGCGTCGCAGTCGGGCCGGGAGCAGCGGCGCGGCTCGCCGGGCGGTCCCTCGGGGACGGCGCCGGGGACGAGCGTGGTGTGGCTGCGGGTCATCAGGAGCTGCCCGAGGAGGCGCTGGTCGAAGGAGCCCCGGAGGGTGACCCGGCCCGTGGCGGCGTCGCCGATCTCGACGATCTCGGCGAGCAGTCGCAGCTTGTCGGCGTCGGCCAGCCGGTGGGCGATGCGGACGGCGGTGCCCAGCCTGGCCTGGGCGGTGGGCAGGTCGCCGGCCTGGTGGGCGTCGAAGGCGTCGGCGACGGCCCGGCCGTAGTCGCCCCAGAGCCCGTAGTGTTCACTGACGGCGCTGCGTCTGGTGGGTTGGGCGTCGCCGGGCAGCCAGCGGACGACGATCGCCTTCGGTTCGGAGCCGGCGGCGGGCGCCGTGGCGAGCGCCACCTCGGCGTAGCCGATCTGCAGGTCCTCGAAGTGCGGCCGCCCGGTGGGATCGGCGTCCAGGCAGACGTGGTAGAAGCGTTCCTCCCCGTCCTGCCACGCCAGGGTGGGGTACTCGACGGTGCTGCCGCTCGCGGGGCGGCCGCCGTCGGTGAGGTCGTGTTCCACCGGGTGCACCTGCTTGAGGAAGCGGATGGTGACGCCGGGCATGGGGGTCAGGCGGATGGTGACCCCGGACAGGGTGCGGGTCATGGAGGCCCGCACCATCTCCTCGAACTCGGCCCGTAGTTCGGCGTCGGTGAGCACCGCCCTGGCGGTTCCGTGCAGCCGGTTGGCGATCTCCGCCAGCTCCCTGGCGTTCCAGCCGTCGCCTATGCCTCGCGCGTCGCAGACGAACAGGCCCCGGCAGGCGTCGAGTTCGGGGGCCAGCAGCTCGGCGTGGTGCTCGTTCCAGCCGTCGGTGAGCAGCAGGGCGTGCCGGTGTCCCGGGGAGCCGCCCCGCGTCCGCTCCCCGTCGGTGATCAGGCGGCGGGTGAGCCTGAGCCAGGCGCCGATGGCGGTGCCGCCGTTGGGGTACAGGTAGCGGATCTGGTCGGCGGCCTGGGCCTTGGAGTCGTGGTCGGCGATCTCCAGCCGGCCGTCGAACGGGTACACCATGCGGGCCTGGTGGGTGCCGGCGACGACGGCGAACCTGGTGCCGTCGCGCAGCGCCTGGACCGCGGCGATTCCGGCCTCGCGGGCGGAGGCGATCTTGCTGCTCGGGGTCGCCATGGAGCCGGAGCAGTCGATCACGATCACCTCGCTGGCCGGCGGGCCGCCGTGCGCGGCGGGGTCGACGCCGCTGACCCGGACGCTGAGGAAGCCGTGCACGCCCGACTTCGCGGCGCTGACGGCGAGTTCCTCGTCCTGGTGGACGGTGAGCGTGACGGCGGGTTCGCCGTTCCGGTCGGTCATCGTCGTTCCCCCTGTCCCTGTGGTGCCTCCTGCCGGTGTCGTGCGCTCAGAACCGGGTCCACGGTCGGACCCGGTTGGCGCGGTCGATCAGCGCCGCGTGCTCCTCGCGGGTCCTGGCCCCCTCGGCGATCTCCCGGAGGGAAGCCTCCAGCAGTTTCCGTAGCCGGCGTTCGCCGGGTGGGTCGCCGAAGAGGGGCCCCGGGGCGAGCTCGTCGGGCGCCAGGGCGCCCACACCGAGCGCGCGCAGCGCCGACGCCCTGATCTCGGCGGCCAACCGCGCGCGTTCCTGGCCCTCGGTTCTGCCGCCGTCCAGCGTCAGCTGGCCGGCGAGTTCCTGGGCGTGTCGGAACTCCTCCGCGGTCGGGGGGCGTTCGCCACGCCAACCGGCCCGCACGCGGACAGCGGCGAGCCGGGCCGCACGATGGTGCGGCGCGTGGGGCGGGACCTGGTCGAGGACGGCGAGGGCGCCGGCCCGGTCGTCGGCGGCGAGCCGGGCCCTGGCGAGGCCGAAGGTGGCGGCGCCGTCGGACGGGTCGCGCAGCCAGACCGCCTCGTAGCGGCGCGCCGCGACCTCGGGCTCGCCGGCGCGCTCGGCGCAGTAGCCGAGGGCGAGCTTGGGCGCCGGCTCGCCTGGCAGCGCGTCACAGACGGCCTCGAACCAGTCCCTGGCTCGTGGTCTGGCCCCGGGCGAGATGCCGAGCAGCCGCTGGATGGCGCCGTCGTCCTGGACGTCGCCCCTGGCCAGCAGGAGCAGCCCGCGGTGCCAGGCTATCCGCCAGTCGTGTCGGGCGATGGCGGGCCCGAGCAGTCGGCAGGCCCGCAGCAGCCCCTCCTCCGCCGCGTCCAGGTCGCCGAGGGCGAGGGAGGTGGCGCAGGTGAGCAGCTCACGCGCGGCGGCGGGGGCGTCGGGGTGCGGAATGGGCACGGGCAGCCGGAGGGCGACGTGTTCCGGAGCCGGTGGCGCGAGGTCGGGTTCCGACGCCTCGTGGTCCGGCGGTGGCACGGCGCCGAGGCCGGCGTCCAGCGGGTCGGCGCCCGGGGAGAACACGGTGGACCGGGCGATGTGCGGCACGCCGGTGCTGAGGGAGTGGATCTCGCGCCAGACGCCCCGCAGTTGGGTGGACATCTCGGCGGCGGTGGCGAACCTGGCGCCCGTTTCGACGGCGGTGGCGCGGTCCAGCAGCCGGCGGAACGAGTCCTGCGCGACCGGCGGCCCCGGCACGGCGGCCTCCACCAGCTCGCTCAGGGTGACGGCCACGGTGTACAGGTCGGAGAGCTTGGTGACCCGGGGGCGGCGCTCCCCGTGCTCCTCGGCCGGCTCGGAGTCGTGGTACAGCTCCTCGTCCGGCAGGTAGGGGCGGGTGCGCACGATGTTCGAGACGTGGTCGTCGATGCGGCGGACGCCGCCCAGGTCGATGATCTTGATCCGGTCGCCGTGGTGTATGACGTTGTCCGGCTTCATGTCGCAGTAGAGCAGGCCGCGGCTGTGCAGGTAGTCGAGGGCGTCGAGGATGCGGCAGCCGTAGGCGGCGACGTGTTCCAGGCGCAGCGGGCCGCCGAGCACCCGCTCCTGGCCCCGGCGGGTCACGAGTTCCCTGAGGGAGCGTCCGCCGACGAACTCCATCACCAGGTAGCCGGTGTCCCGCCAGGTGACGACGTTGATGATGCGGACGATGTCGGGGTGGTCCAGGGCGGTGAGGTAACGGCGTTCGGCCTCGGCGACGCTGAGCGCGGTGGGGTCGTTGGCGTTGATCAGGCCCTTGAGGGCGACGGGACGGTCGTCGAGCTGGGTGTCCCTGGCGAGGTAGATCCAGCCGAGACCGCCGTGCGCGACGGGGCCCTCGACGCGGTACTGGCCGCCCAGCAGGTCGCCGCGGTGGAGCCGGGGTTCGAAGGAGTAGGGGTGCCCGCGCGGGCAGTAGCCGCTCGGCCTGGCCGGCTGGCCGCCGAAGCCGACGCCGATCGTCTCGTCGCAGCCGTCCTTGCCGCAGCGCCGGCCGTCCTTGGGCGGGCGGGGGTTGTCGTCGACCAGCTCGGACGGGTCGAGCACGGAGACGTCCGGCAGGGACATCTCGCCGCCGCCCGCGGTGGACAGCACGGCGGACGCCCGGGACGGCACGTCGGCTGTCCGGTCCGACGTGGGGGGTGACGGGCTCGGCGGTGTGGCCCCGGCCGTCGACGCCGCGGGGCGCCGGCCGCAGGTGTCGCAGTAGCCGGTGGCGGTCACGGTGCCGTCGCAGGGCGGCCGGTCGCAGGCGGTCATGGCGTCGACACCCCCGCCGCCGGCTCGTCCGGGCGTCGGGTGACGGCGAGGATGTAGTCCGCGACGGCCCGCTCCGCGGCCGGCACGTCACAGGGCGCCCGCCACAGCAGCTCGTGGGCGACCGCGTAGGCGTGGGCGAGGGCCAGGTCCTCCCCGTCGCGCACGGCGCGCGCCCTGGCCTGGGCCGCGCCGAGCCGGCCGCGTAACTCGGCCCGCCGGACGACGAGGGCGTCGAGCCTGGTCACGGCCTCCTCGATGCGGGCCGCGGCCTTCCGGGCCTCCCCCTCGTAGCTGTCCAACTCCCCGTGCAGCCGGTCGAGTCCGGCGGCCGTGCGACCGGGGGCCGAGCACTCCCGGCGCAGCCGTGCGACGAGGCGGCGCAGCGCGTGCGCGGTGGCCAGGGCGTCGGTCGCGCGGCGGAGGTCGGCGCAGACCTGCCGGTACCGCTCGTGGAGCCTGGCCTCGAGCGGCGCGGTCTCGTCAAGGCACCGGGCGAGCGGGCCGAGGCGGTGGCGCAGCCGGAGGGCGGCGACGGCGGTGCGGCGGGTCTCGGAGTCGGCGGCGTGGAAGACGAGCAGCAGCCGGCTGCCCTGCTCCGCGAGGAGTTCGAGGAGTTCGGTGAGGCCGGCCGGTTCGGGGGCGCGGTCGACGCCGTCCACGACGATGGTCAGCGGCAGCACGGTGACGGCCAGGCGCTCCGGGCCGCCGTCGAGGCCCATCCGCCGGCAGACCCGTTCGGCGAGCTCGGCCGGGGTCTGGCTGCTGGCGTCGACGGCCAGGTCGAGCGAGCCGACGGGCGGGAGGGTGCCGGGCTCGGGTCGTGGGCCGGCGGTGGCACGCCCCGTGGTGGACAGTTCGCGGTCGGCCCGGGTGAGCGCGCGGCGCAGCGTCAGGCTCCTGGCCCGGTCGGCCGGTTCGACGAGGACGGCCTCGGCGGGCGGGACCTCGGGCCCGCCGCGCAGCCAGTCGGCGAGCCAGGTGGCGAACGCGGGCTCTTCCAGGGGGTCCTCGCTCGTGGAGACGAGCGCCCGGTCCACGACGGAGTCCCCGTCGGTCCACCGCTCGACCTCCGGCAGGTGGTGGATGACCGTCTCGGTGGGGATCATGAACGACAGCCGCAGGCCCTGTCCGACGTAGGCGCTGACCACGATCCCGATGACCTGGCCGGTCAGCTGGTCGGTGACGCCGGCGCCGCTGAAGCCGGGGCGCACCCACTCGGCCGGCTCCTCGGGGAAGATCTGCACCCGCCCGTCGCCGCCGGTGCCGCCGGCGAGCCGGCCGCGCAGGTAGATGCCCTGGTCGAGTTCCTCGGGGAAGCCGTACATGCGCACGCGCCGGTCCCAGCTGGGCGAGAGCCTGCGCAGCTTGGTGGCGTGGCCCGGCGGCCGCGGCCGCTCCAGGCGTAACAGCGCGAGGTCGCCGGTCGGTCCGAAGCCCTGGTCACCGTGGTCGCCGCGCTCGGGCACCCAGCTCCCCACGTCCACCCGGGCCCGCACGGCCCCGGCCCCCGGCACGCCGACCAGGTCGACCAGGACGGGCCGGTCGGGCGTGCCCACGACGTGCGCGCAGGTGAGCACGGTGTCGGGCGAGACCAGCACCCCGGCGCCCAGCACGCGTCCCCCGGGCCGGCGTAGCCGGACTCTCCAACTCTCCGAATCCCCCGGGGAGTTCGACGACGTTGTCGGATTGTCCCCCATAGGTCGCAGCATACCGGTCAGACCCGCACAAGCCGTAGACTCCGGAGGCGACGAGCGGACGATCGGGGGTGGAGATGAGCGCGTCGGGTGAGGGAGTCGTCGGTCTCGCGGAGGTCATCCGGCAGGTGCGCCGGGAGTTGGCGCAGGCCAGGGCGGACGGCGTGGACGACGGAGTGCGCTTCGCGGTGCGGCAGGTGAGCCTGGAGTTCGCGGTGCAGGTCCATCAGGCCGGGGACGGCCGTGCCGGGTTGCGCATCGGGGTGCTGACGGCCGACGTGGGCGGAGGCGTCAGCCGGGACCGCACGCACCGGATCCAGGTGGAGCTCGGCCCGGAGGACGGCACCGGCGGCATGCTGCGGGTCGGCCGGGAGGCGACCGACCCGGACGACCCGTACGACCGCTGACCGGGCTCAGGCGCCCGGCAGGGGCCAGGTGGTGCTGCCGAGGAGGACGGCGGCCAGCACGGCGGCCGGGTAGAGGCTGGCGCCGGTGAACAGGGCGAGCGCGGCCCGCTGGCTCGGCCGCCGCCGCAGCCGCCTGGCCGGCAGTTGGAGGCCGAGGACGCCGGCCAGCAGGGTGCCGGCGAGGCCGACGGGCCCCGCGGTGGGCCAGGCGGCCACCATCAGCGCGGCGCCGGTCAGCGTGGTGAGGGCGAGGCAGCCCTCGATCAGCGCCACACTGGCGCGCGTCCCGTGCACCACGGGGACGGTGCGCAGGCCGAGCCTGGTGTCCTCCGCCACATCGGCCAGGTCGTTGGGGAGGTTGCGACCGCCGATCTCCCAGGCGGCCAGCCAGCTGACGAGCAGCGCGAGCAGCGGCCAGTCGGGCCGCGTGGTGATCGCGAACCAGCCGGCGGGCGCGCTGACCCCGATCATGGCCCCGGACAGCAGGGCCTTCCACGGGGTGACGGCGGCCAGCGCGCAGTAGCCGGCCTGGAGCAGCGCGGCGAGCAACAGGAGCGCGGCGCAGACCGGGTTGAGGGCGGTGGCGATCGCCAGCGCGAGACCGCCGAGCCCCAGGGTGAGGGCGATGGCGGTGGGGACGCCGAGCCGGCCCTGGGCGACGGGGTGGCGGGCGCCGGCGGCGTCGAGGTCGCGGGTGCCGGGCGTCGCGACGAGGTCGTGGCGGCGCCGGTCGTGGCGCAGGTCGAGCAGGTCGTGGGCGGCGAACATGGCGAGCACGCCGGCGCCGCCGGCCACCAGGGCGAGGGCCAGCCGGCCCGGTGGCGGCCGGTCGTCGGCGAGCAGGGCGGCCAGCAGCAGGGGTGCGACGCTGAGCGCGGCCTGGGTGCCGCGGAAGAGGCCGTAGACGGCCCGCCCGGCGCCCGAGGCCCCGGGGAGGGTCGTGGTGCTCGGCTGAACGGACACGCCCGCCCCCTCACTCGCCGGTGGCGGCCGGCACCACGGCCGGGTTGAACGTCTCGGTGACGGCGGCCAGCGGCTCGTCGTCGTGCCACAGCACATAGGTCTTGAAGCAGCCCGGGCCGACCTCGGGGTCGTGCGGCCAGGCCCGGTGCCCGGCGGCGAGCACGGTGCGGCGGTGCCCGGTGCCCATCGCCCACAGCACCGCGCCGAGCGGCAGCGCCGAGACGCTGAGCCGCTCCGCGAGGCGCGGCAGCAGGTCGAGGCGGATCACCACGTGGTTCACGGACAGCGCCCGGTCCTGGTGCCCGAGGCTGAGCGAGTGCCGGGTCAGCACCTCGGTGCGGGCGCCGGCGCGCAGCAGCTCGGCGGCGCCGGGCGCGGCCTCGGCGGCCGGCAGCCGGCCCTGGTGCACGGGACGCAGCCGGGGGCGGACGGCGGTGAGCGCGGCCAGCAGGGTGGTGGTGAGTCCCTCGCTGCTGAGCAGTATCCGGGTCAGCGGGGAGGCGAAGCGGGCGATGGCCGGGGTCGGGTCGGCGTCGGGGGCGACGTCGAAGGCGCCGGGCGGCGGCCCGGTGCGGTGGTGGGCCCAGGCCCGCCCGCTCATCGCGCGCCGCCCTCGGGTTCCCCGGGCGCGTCGGCGGCGAGCGCGGCCCGGCCGATGACGGTGGTGGCCAGCTCGTCGAAGGCGTCCCGCGCCTCGGGTGGCGGGGCGAGGGAGGCGAAGGCGCGTCGGGCGAGGGTGAGGTGGTGCCGGGCCGCGCGTTCGGTGGCGGCCCTGGCGCCGGCCCGTTCGGCGAGCTCCGCGGCGTGCGCCATGGCGTCCGGGTCGGCCAGCCCGCGCTCCAGCATCGCGGCGAGGCGCGCCCCGTCGTCGGTGCCCGAGCCCACGGCGGTGAGCAGCGGAAGGGTCTTCTGTCCCCTGGCGAGGTCGGTCGAGGTCTGCTTGCCGGTGGCGCGCGGCGGGCCCCAGACGCCGAGCAGGTCGTCGACGAACTGGAAGGCGAGGCCGAGGTGTTCCCCGGCCTGGACGAGGGTGCGCAGGGTGGTCGGTGACGCGCCGCCGAGCTGGGCGCCGATGGCGGTGGCGCAGCCGAGGAGCGAGGCGGTCTTGTCGGCGGCCATCGCCCGGTACTCGGTGATGGCGACGGTCTCCGGTCCCTGCCAGGGGCGGCGGGCCAGCGCGAGGTCCCTGGCCTGGCCGCGGACCAGCCGCATCAGCATGCCGGAGAGCAGTCGGACGGCGTCGGGGCCGTGCCGGCCGCCGCGGCGCAGCAGGGTGGCGACGGCGCAGGCGTGCAGTCCGTCGCCGAGCAGGATGGCGGGCCCGGTGCCGAAGACCTGCCAGACCGCCGGCCGGTTACGGCGGACGGTGTCGCCGTCCATCATGTCGTCGTGGATCAGCGTCGAGTTGTGGATGAGCTCGACGGCGACGGCGCCCGGCTCGGCCGTGGCGGTCGGCACGTCGGCGGCGTCAGCGCCGAGGAAGGCCAGGGTGGGCCGCAGCGCCTTGCCCTCGGCGGCCTCGGGGCAGGGGTCGCCGCGCTCCCCCCACCAGCCCATGTGGTAGCCGAACATCCGCTCAAGGGAGGCGTCCAGGTGCCCCACCGCCTCGCGGAGCGCCGCCTGGGTCAGGCGTCTGGTCGGCGGGGGCACCGCATGGACCGGGTCGTGGGGCAGCGAACCGGAGGTAGTCACATGGTCATCCTGAATGACCGGCCCGGTGCCTGGGGGAAGCGACGCACCGGGCCGGCCGTTCTCCACGGGTGAATCTGAGCGGACCGGCGGACTAGAGACGCGCGGCGATGACGGGCGCCAGCCGGCTGGTGATGGTCCGGTGCCCCTGGTCGTTGGGGTGCACGGAGTCGGAGAGGTCGGCCGAGCCGAGCCAGCCGGCCGTGTCGACGAAGGACACCCGGGCGTCGCCGCCCGCAGTGACGGTCGACACCGCGGCCCTGGTCTCCGTCAGGTACCGCCCGCGGAAGGTGCCGAGCGCGAAGATCCAGGCGTTCGGGTACCTCTGCCGGACGGTGCGCAGCAGGTTGGTGTACGACGCCTGGAACTGGGCGCCGCTCACGCCGTGCCCCACGTCGTTGGTGCCGAGGTTGATCACCACGGCGTCGGCCCGGTAGCGGGAGAAGTCCCAGTCGGGCGTGGGCGCGTTGGGGTTGAGCTTGGTGAACTGCTGCTCGAGGCCCACGCAGTCGGCGGCCACCAGGCAGGCGCCGCCCTGCGCGATCGCGGTGTGGTCGGCGCCGAGCTGCTCGCCGATCAGCCACGGGTAGGCGGTGAGGTGGTTGCGGCTGGTGGTGGTGCCCACGGTGATCGAGTCGCCCACGAACTCGATCAGCCGCTCCCGGCGCGGCGTGGCGAACGTCCGGGCCCCGGCGTCGAGGGTGAGCCCGCGGAACACCGCGTCGCCCCGGTAGGAGCCGGCCACCACGCGGTAGCTGACCACCAGCGTGTGGTTGCCGGCCGCCAGCGGCTGGGGCGTCAGGTTGACCACTCCGCTGACGTTGGTGAACGCGACCGTCGGGCCGCCGTCGATGCTGGCGTACAGGTCGATGGTGTCGCGCTGCTGGAGCCGCACGGTGGTTCCGGTGAAGCCGACGGTGAGATAGGCGCCCGCCCAGTAGGGCGTGTAGGCCGTCGGGTCGCTGGTGTCCCAGCGACCCGTGAAACGGATGGTGGGGTCGGTCGGCGCCACCGTGGCTGCCGCCTCCGCTGGCCGGGCCACGGCGGCCGGCGCCAGGGCCCCGGTCGCCACCATCGCCATCAGCACGGCGGCGACCAACCATCTCGCGAATCGCATCACGCACACCCTTCCGGTGAACCGCCCCCGCGGCCAACGCGTGTGCCAGCAAAGCGGGTTGGCCCTGACGGGCCAATGCTTTCGGCACGTTTTCGAGACCTTTCCACCGGCGGCGCGGACGCCGCCGTGACAGTCGGTCGCCTGCGCCGCGAAGCGGCGCTTCGCGGCGCGGTCAGCGCGCCGCGCTGGCCGACGGTGCCTTCGGCGTCTCCGACGCCGTCCGCGCCACGCCGAGGGCGAGGACCGCACCCGTCGCCGCCGCGAGCAGCACCACCGTGGCGAAGGCCGTCGTCGCGGCCGTGAGGCCGACCGCGTCGGCCAGGTAGCCGGCGGCCACGGGAAGCAGCCCGGCCGGGACGTAACCGCCCGTGTTCAGCGCGGCGTTGGCCTCGGCGCGGCGCGCCGCCGGTACCGCCTCGCCGAGCAGCGTGAGGCCGCCGAGCTGGCCGAGCCCCTGCGCGGTGCCGGCCAGCGCCGCGGTGCCCAGGAGCAACGGGACCGACGCCTGGTGGACGGCGACGACAAGGCCGGTCATGGCGGCCACGCCGGCGACCGCCCCCGCCAGCAGGACGCTCCGCACCGCCACCCGCCGCACCGCGAACTGGACGCCCGTCGCGGCACCGAACATGACGAACGCCATCAGGCCGGCGACCATCCGGTTGTCGGTGCCGAGCAGGCGCGACAGGAGCGAAGGGCCGAGCGAGAGGACGTATGACGTCGCGGTGATGCCAGGCGCGAAGACGGCGATGCCGAGCAGCAGCGCACGCCGGTTGGCGCGGGGGACGGACGGGAGCCTGATCCACGGCCCGGTCGACGCCGGCTGCGCGGGCCCGCGCAGCGGCAGGCGGAGCACGACCAGCACGGCCAGCCCGAGCAGCGCGATCTCCAACAGGAAGACGGTCACCGTCGGCGCCGGCAGGGTCTGCGACAGCACGCCCGCCAGCATCGGTCCGAGCCCGGCGCCCAGCACCATGGCCGTGGAGGCGAGCAGCGCGCCGAGCCGCCGCCGTTCCGGGCCCGCGACGTCCGTCACCGCGGCCATTCCCGCCGAGACGACGACGCCGACGGCGACGCCCGTGAGCAGCCGGGCCACGGCCAGCGCGGCCACCGAGGTGGCGGTGGCGAAGACGACGCCGGCCACCACGCCGAGCGCCAGCGCCGGCAGCAGCACGGGCCGGCGGCCGATCCGGTCCGAGGTCACGCCCGCCACCGGCAGGGCACCGAGCAGACCCACGATGTAGCAGGCGAAGATCACCGTCAGCGTCCCGGACGAGAAGCCGATCCGCTCCTGCCAGAGCACATAGAGCGGGGTGGCGGTGTTGGACAGCGCGAAGACGGCCGTCACCGGCCAGGCGGCGAACCACACCGCACGGTGGGAATGGGCGGCTGCCATGGACTCTCCCTCGAAGAACACAGTACGACTGGAGTCGTACTATTGGTGCGAGGAAAGTCGAACATAACCCGTTGTACGATGCAACCCGTACAACGAGAGTCGTCGAGGAGGCCGCCATGCCGGAAGCAGCAGCCACCCGCCCGTTCCCCGCCCCCCGCCCCGTGCCGGCCGGCGCCCCGGAGCCGCTGCCCGAGCCAGCCCGCGCCGAACTGCGCCTGGAGGCCGTGCTCGGCGCCCTCAGCGATCCGCTGCGGCTGCGCGTCGTCCGCGCCCTGCTGATGGAGTCCGAGGCCTTCGACCACCCCTGCGGCTGGTTCGGCATCGACCGCCCCAAGTCCTCGCTCACCCACCACTTCCGCGCGCTGCGCGAGGCCGGGCTGATCCGGCAGCGGCAGTACGGGCTGGAGCGGCGCAGTCACGTCCGGGTGGACGACCTGGAGGCGCGTTTCCCCGGCCTGCTGGCGCTCGTCGCCGCCTGGCGACCGCCGGCGCCCTGATCCGCCGTTGACTTGGCGTGCGCTCCAACTCGTAGCGTCGGCGCGTTGTCACACACGTGGAGCCGTGGGGAGCGAACCCGTATGAAGACCGTGCAACTTGGCCGCACCGGCGAGCAGGTCAGTCAGCTCGCGCTCGGCTGCATGAACATGGGCACGCTGACGGACGAGGCCACCTCGTTCGCGATGCTCGACGACTACGTCGAGGCCGGTGGCACCTTCCTGGACACCGCCAACTGCTACGCCTGGTGGAACGACCGGGGCAGCCACGGCGGGCACAGCGAGGAACTGCTGGGCCGCTGGTTCGCGCGCGGCGGCGGGCGGCGCGAGAAGGTGTTCCTGGCCACCAAGGGCGCCGCGCGGGTGCCCGACCTGTCACGGGTCTGGGGCGAGGGGGACGAGCCGATCTGGGAGGCCGCGCACGACGGCGGCTTCGAGGGCGCCGGGGCCGACACGCTGCGCCGGGCCGTGGACGACAGTCTGCGCCGCCTCGGCACCGACCACATCGACCTGTACTACGTGCACGTCGACGACCTGTCGACGCCGCTGGAGGAGACGCTGGAGGCGCTGGCCGGCATCGTGCGGGCCGGCAAGGTCCGGTACCTCGGCTGGTCCAACGTGCGGACCTGGCGCCTGGAGCGGATCAGGCAGCTGTGCGAGCGCCACGGCTGGCCGGCGCCGGTCGCCCTCCAGCAGCAGCACTCGTACCTGCGCCCCAAGGCCGGCCTGGACGCCGTCTCGATCACCGGCGGGGAGCAGCTGGACTACCTGCGCGCCCACCCCGACCTGGGGCTCGTCGCCTACTCCCCCATCCTCAAGGGGATCTACGGCGACCCGGCCAGGCGCCGCGACCACTGGCTGATGGCGTCCTACGCGGGTCCCGACGCGGACGCCAGGCTGGCGGTGCTGGACGAGGTGGCGGCGGAGGCCGGGGTGACGGGCAACCAGCTGGCGCTCGCCTGGCTGCTACACCAGACCGACCCGACGGTGATCCCGCTCGTCGGGCCCCGCACCACCGAGCACTACCGGGCCGCGCTGCCCGCCCTGGAGGTGAAGCTGAGCCAGGAGCAGCTGGCCAGGCTGGACGCGGCCGGAGCCTGAGCGCTCCGCCGGGCGGGCGGCACCCGGAACCACGTCCGGCGGGGGCGTCACCCCCGCCGGACGGCGGACGTCACGGCCGCTGAGCCGGCACGTTCTGGTAGGCCTTGATCCGGTCGGTCTCGGCGACCGGCAGGATCACCTCGTCGATCCGCTTCAGCAGGTCCGCGTCCAGCTTCACGCCGGCCGCCTTGGCGTTCTCGCCGACCTGCTCGGGACGCGAGGCGCCCACGATCGCCGCCGAGACGTTCGGGTTCTGCAGCACCCAGGCCACCGCGAGCTGCGCCAGCGAGAGGCCGGCCTCGTCCGCCAGCGGACGCAGCCGCTGCACGGCCTCCAGCACCTCGTCCCGCATGAAGCGGCTGATCATGTTGGCGCCGCCCTTGGTGTCGGTGGCGCGCGAGCCCTCCGGCGGCTGCTGGCCCGGCAGGTACTTGCCGGTCAGCACGCCCTGGGCGATCGGCGACCAGACGATCTGCCCGAGGCCCAGCTCCTCCGAGGTGGGGATGACGTCGCCCTCGATGACCCGCCACAGCATCGAGTACTGGGGCTGGCTGGACACCAGGGGGATGCGCAGCTCGGTGGCCAGCGCGTGGGCCCGACGGATCTGCTCGGCCGGCCACTCCGAGACGCCGATGTAGTGCGCCTTGCCGGAGTGGACGACGTCGGCGAACGCCGACATGGTCTCCTCCAGCGGGGTGAACCGGTCGTAGCGGTGCGCCTGGTACAGGTCGACGTAGTCCGTCTGCAGGCGGCGCAGCGAGTTGTCGATGGACTCCATGATGTGCTTGCGCGACAGGCCCCGGTCGTTCCGGCCGGGCCCGGTCGGCCAGTAGACCTTGGTGAAGATCTCCAGGCCCTCACGGCGCTCGCCCTTCAGCGCCCGGCCGAGCACCGACTCGGCACGGGTCTCGGCGTAGACGTCGGCGGTGTCGAAAGTGGTGATCCCGGCGTCGAGGGCCGCGCGGACACAGGCGGTGGCCGCCTCCTCCTCGACCTGGGAACCGTGGGTGAGCCAGTTGCCGTAGGCGATCTCGCTGATCAGCAGACCGCTGCGGCCAAGGTGTCGGTATTCCATGATTCCCAGACCCTATCTGCCCCGTCGGTTAATAGCTCGAATGGCTGGTCATCGTGGACGTGAACTGTGTGGTGCGGTGATGTCGCGGCGCCCTTCCCTTAGCCTCCACGACGATGCGCGCGCTGACGATGTACGAGATCCCCGGCGACCCGGTGGTGGCCGAACTGCCCGACCCGTCCCCGGCCGCCGGCGAACTGCTGGTACGGGTGGCCTCCTCCTCGGTCAACGGCTACGACGCCGCGGTGGCCGGCGGCCTGATCCCCCACCCGGACCCGGAGCTCCCCTTCGTGCTCGGCAAGGACTTCGCCGGCACGGTGGACGCCGTCGGCGAGCGGGTGGGCCGCTTCTCGGTGGGCGAGGCCGTCTTCGGGGTGGTGACCGGGGCGTTTCCCGGCACCGGCGCGCTGGCCGAGTACGTCACGGTCGCCGAGGAGTTCGGGGTGAGCCGGATCCCGGCCGGGGTCACCCCCACCGACGCCGGCGCGCTCGGCCTCGCCGGCACGGCCGCGCTCGACGCGATCTCCGCCATCGCCCCGGCACCAGGGGACGTCGTCCTGATCTCCGGCGCCACCGGCGGCGTGGGCGCGTTCGCGCTCCAGTACGCGCTGGCGGCCGGGGCCGACGTGATCGCCACGGCCCGCCCAGGACCACCGACCGAGTTCGTCCAGGGCCTCTCGGGCGACCGGGCCCGCATCGTCGACCACGCCGGCGACCTGCTGGCGCAGGTGCGCGCCATCGCCCCCGAGGGCGTCTCGGCGGCGCTGCACTTCGCCGGCAACGGCATGGAGCTGGCGGAGCTGGTCACGGCCGGCGGCCGGATGGCCTCCACGCTCGGCTTCGGACCGGAACAGGCCGCCGGCCGCGGCTTCGGCGTCACGGCGGTGACGGCCTCGCCCGACATCGCCACCCTCAACCGCCTCGCCGCCGACGTCGCCTCCGGCGCGATCCGCGTCCCCATCACCCGCACCTACTCGCTGGCCGACGCCACCGAGGCCCTGGCCGACTTCAACCGCGGCGCGGTGGGCAAACTGGCCGTGGCGCTCCCCTGACGGGCCGGCCTCGGCCAACTAGCATGAAGGGCAGGCGAGTTCGGCAGACGGTCAGGTTGCCGAACCAGCGTCTTCCGGGGGAGGCCGATGCTCGACGGCGACAGCACGGAGCCGCCGGCCCCCCTGCCCGGCCCGGGTGAGAGCGCGCAGCTCCGGCACCTGCGCTCGGAGGTCGAGAAGCTCATCGAGGAGGCCAGGATCGGCGCCCGCCGCGCCCAGCGCCGCGCCAAGCTGTGGAACGCCACCTACCTCGTCCTGGGCTTTCCCGCCGCCGTCCTGGCCGGCGTCTCCGGCGCGGCCGGGCTCGCCTCCCCCGACGCCCGCGTGCCCGCCGCGATCCTGGCCCTGCTCGCCGCCGGCTTCAGCGCCGGCTCCCAGTTCCTGCGCAGCTTCGAGCGGCAACGGGTGAACCTGATGCGCCGGTACGCCTGGCAGAACCTGGAGACCGACGCCCGGCTGGTGCTCGCCCGTGAGGCCTACCAGGGCGAGGAGCAGCTGTACCGGGCACTGGCCGCGCTCACCCGCCAGCGCAGGGCCGTGCCGTCCAGCGCCCTGGTCCTCGCCGACATGCAACCACCCCCGGTCGTCCCCGAGCCGCGCCTGCCCGCGGATCCGCTCCCCTCCCGGGAGCCACTGCCCCCCGCGCAACCACCGCTGGTCTAGCCGGGCGACGGGTTCTGCGGGAGCGGCCAGGTACGCAGGGCGGCGTCGACCATCCCCTGGAGTTCGTCGCGGCCGACACCGCTCGCGGCCTGCACAGCGATACCGAAGGCCAGGGTGGTGACGTAGCGGGCCAACAGCCCGGGATCGGTCTCCGGGGGCAGGTCGCCGTCGTCGACGGCGCGCTGGAACCGCTCTCGGACGCGGGAGTGGCTGTCGTTGCGCCAGGCGACGAGATGGTCGCGGACCTCCCGCCCCGAATCACTGGTGGTCAGGGCGCTCTGGACGCCCATGCACCCGTGCGGACGGGTCGGCCGGGTGGTGCTTCGGACGGCGCCGGCCAGGATCGCGGTGGCGACGTCGAGGGCGGTCGGCTCCTCAAGGGCCCGGGCCAGGTATCCGCCGGGGCCTTCGGTGTACCGCTCCAGGGCCTTGCGGAACAGCTCCTCCTTGTTGCCGAAGGCGGCGTACATGCTGGTGGTGGAGATGCCCATCGCCTTCGTCAGGCAGGCCAGGCTGGCCCCCTCGTAGCCGTGCTCCCAGAAGACCAGCACGGCGCGCTCGAGAGCCTCGTCGGCGTCGAATCCCCGTGGTCGCCCGATCGGGCCGCTCTGTTTCGTCTCCACTCCCGCAGCCTACCTCTTCCGCATCGATCGCTACAGAACTGCTATCGTTCGAGTTCTGCAGCGATCGATGCGGAAGTCGAAGCGGGCCGAGCCGGGCCCGCCCCACGGAAGGGCCATCAGATGTCCGACGGTGATCTGCGCGCGTTCTACCTGCGCTACATCGACCAGCTCAACGCCCACGAGTTCGACGCCATGGACGAGTTCATCGCCGACCGGCCCACGTTGAACGGCGAGCCGGCCACCCGGGACGACGTCATCGCGGTCCAGAAGGCCGACGTGGACGCGGTTCCCGACCTCCACTGGGAGCTCGAGGAACTGCTCTTCGACGGCGACCGGCTGGCCGCGCGACTGGTCAACACGGGCACTCCGGCGAAGGAGTGGCTCGGCGTAGCTCCCACCGGAGCGTCGTTCGAGATCGTCGAGTACGCCATCTACCAGGTGCGCGACGGGCGGTTCGTGCACATGACGGCCCTGCACGACGCCGGCGAACTGCTCCGGCAGTTGACCCGGTGACCGGAACACACACCTCGAAGGGGAACCGCATGACCATCACCCTGATCACCGGGGCCAACAAGGGCATCGGCTTCGAGACGGCGAGACAGCTCCTGGAGTTGGGCCACGTCGTCTACCTCGGCGCGCGGGACGTCGAGCGGGGCGAGAAGGCCGCGGCCGCACTCGGCGCGCGCTTCGTACAACTCGACGTCACCGACGACGCGTCGGTGAACAGCGCGCTGGCGAGGATCGACTCGGCCGAGGGCCGGCTCGACGTGCTGGTACACAACGCGGGCATCCTGACGACCGGCGCCGTCGACGGTCCCACGGCGCTCCGGGTCTTCGACACCAACGCGGTGGGCATCGTGCGCGTCACCGAGGCGGCACTCCCCCTGCTGCGCAGATCATCGAACCCCAACGTGGTCACCGTCTCGAGCAGCGCCGGCTCGTTCTGGGCCGTGAACAACCCCGACCGACCGGAGTTCCACCTGACGGCCACGCTCTACTCCGCGTCCAAGTCGGCGGCCACCATGCTCACCGTCCAGTACGCCAAGGCCCACCCGGGCATCAGGTTCAACGCACTCGAACCCGGCTTCACGGCCACCGACATGACCGCGGCCATGGAGGGCGGAAGGTCACCGGAGGAGAGCGCCAGGACCGTCGTGCGTCTGGCGACCCTCGACGCGGACGGCCCGACGGGCACGTTCCAGGACGAGACCGGGGAGTTGCCCTGGTAGGCGCGTAGCAGGAGGCTCCGCGAACGATGACGACACAGGGCGCCTGGCAGCCGCCGGTCCCCGCGTGTAGCGTCGCGCCATGACCGACGAGATCACGGCCAGGGCAGGCAGGGAGGCGGACCGTCGAGCTCGTCGCCGGTCCGCCCCAAGCCCCGGCGGCGCGACACACATGGCGCCACTCGGCCGGGGAATGGCAGCGGGCGCAGGGCCTGGAAGCCCTGCCGGAAGCGGTACGGGCGGGCATCGCGTCGGCCCGGGAGCACGGAGCCTGAGGGCCACGTGTTCCCCTGACAGCCTGGAAACCGCCGCCGACGGAACTTCCAACACATCGGGATGGTTTCCCCGATCATGAGCGCTCGCCAGAATCCGACCGACGCCCTCGCGTCCTCCGTCGTGCTTGTCACCGGCGTCATGGCGGCCGGGAAGTCGACCGTCGCGCAGGCGCTCGCCGAGCGGTTGCCGAGGGCGGCGCATGTGCGGGGGGACGTGTTCCGGCGGTGGATGGTGTCGGGGCGGGAGGAGCTGACGCCCGACGCCTCGCCCGAGGCGGAGGCCCAACTGCGCTTGCGCTACCGGCTGGCGGCGGCCGCCGCCGACGGGTACGCGGCGGCGGGCTGGACGGCGGTCGTGCAGGACGTGGTGCTGGGCGAGGACCTGGTCCACTACGTGGGGCTCGTCAGGACCCGGCCGCTGTACGTCGTGGTGCTGGCGCCGGGTCAGGAGGCCGTGGCACGGCGCGAGGCGGGGCGGGGGAAGAAGGGGTACGGCGCCTGGTCCGTGGCCGAGTTGGACCGGTCGCTGCGTGAGGAGACGCCGCGGCTCGGGCTGTGGCTCGACACCTCGGCGCAGACGCCGGAGGAGACCGTCGACGCGGTCCTCCGTCGGCTGGCCGAGGCGCGCGTCACCACACCAGGACCGGTTTGACCGTGCGGCCTGAACGCTGGTCGTCGACCGCCCGGTTGATCTCCGCGAAGGAGTAGGTGGTGATCAGCTCGTCGACCGGGAAGCGGCCCGCGGCGTGCAGGTCGAGCAGTTCGGGGATGAAGCGCTGCGGCACCGCGTCGCCCTCTATGCAGCCGCGCACCGTCTTGCCGTTGAGCATCAGGTCCTGGAGGTCCAGGGTGAGTTGGGCGTCGCCGAGGCCGACGACCACCAGGGTGCCGGTGGGGGCCAGGGCGCGGGCCGCGTCGGCGACGACGGACGGGATGCCGGTGGTGTCGAGCGCGTGGGTGGGGCCGCCGTCGGTGGCCTCGCGGACGGCGGCGACCACGTCGCCGGCCGCCGGGTCGACCACGGCCGTGGCGCCCAGGCGCGTGGCCAACGCCCGCCGCTCGGCGACGGGTTCGACCACCACCAGGCTCGCGGCGCCGGCGACCTTCGCGGCGAGCAGCGCGGAGAGGCCGACGCCGCCCGCGCCGTAGACCGCGAAGCCGGCGTCGGGGCCGGGGCGCAGCACGTTGAGGACCGCGCCGGCGCCGGTCTGGAAGCCGCAGCCGAGCGGCGCCACGGTGGTCAGGTCGGCGTCCGGGGCGACGACCACCACGTTGTCGGTCGACGCCAGGGCGTGCGTGGCGAAGCTCGACTGGCCGAAGAAGGAGCCGGCCACCGGCGCGCCGCCCTGCCGCATGGTGGCCGAACCGTCCACGCGGCGGCCCGAGTTGTTCAGCCGCATGCTGTCCTCGCAGTAGGCCGGGCGGCCGGCCAGGCACCGGCCGCACCGGCGGCAGCTGCGGTAGCTGAGGATGACCCGGTCCCCCGGGCTGACGCCGGCGACCGCGTCGCCGACCTCCTCGACCACGCCGGCGCCCTCGTGGCCGAGCACCACCGGGCCGTGTTCCGCGGTGATGGCCGATCTGATGGCGAGGTCGGTGTGGCAGAGTCCGCCGGCCGCGATCCGCACCAGGATCTCGTCCTCGCGCGGCGGATCGAGCTCCACCGTCTCGAGGGTGAAACCGGATTCCGTGGCCCTCGACACCGCGGCCGTTATCCGCATCGCGGACTCTCCTCAGGCAGCCTCAGACTCGTTCGAGCAGGAAGTAGAAGTGCTGGCCATTGTGCAGGACCAGCTCCGATTTGCCGTTCATGATGCCCATCAGGGTCGTGTCGTCGACCCGCTTGAAGTGGTCGAGATCGGGCCGGCCGTCGTACACCATGGTGGCCGTCACCTCGCCGCGGAACTCGATGTTCCACAGGCTGGCCTCGCCCCCGCCGAGCGCGACGTTGGAGAACAGCTCGCCGTTCTCGCCGTAGCAGATGAGGGGCTTCGCGTCGGTGACCGAGTTGAACGTCTTGCCGAACCAGCGGATGGCCGACAGCCGCTGGTAGAGGCCGTGTCCGGTGGCGAAGCCCTGCCCCTTCCAACGGCCCAGGATGTCCTTGGCCGGCACCGTGTCGAGACAGGACCAGATCCGGTCGAGCTCCACGCTCGACACCCCGTCGTTCCGCTTCCTCAAGTGGTGGAATCTCAGCCGGGCTTCCTCGATGTTCATCAGCGTCCCTTCCCCATGGGGGCCGGTAGCGGCGCCTTACGAACTCAACTGTTCTCGATCGCGACCGACCGTACGCCGGAGCCCGGGACCGAACAAGGTCGCCCGGGGAAGGGGCGGCGCGCTTCAGCCATCGGTGAAGACCGCGCCGCGTCCCGCCTTCGCCGCCAACAGCGGCGGCGGGGCGAACCGTTCGCCGTGGGCGGCGCTGAGCGCCGCGGCGCGGGCGGCGACGGCGGGCGGTCCGCCGGGGTGGCCGGTCGCGAACTGGAGGGCGCCGCCGGTCCAGCCGGGGAAGCCGACGCCGAGCAGTGAGGCGACGTTGGCCTCGGCCACCGAGGCGACCACCCCCTCCTCCAGGCAGCGCAACGCTTCGATCGCGGCGGCGAACAGCAACCGCTCGCCGAGCTCGGCCGGGTCGGCGGGGGCGGCCCCCGCGCTGGCGAAGTGTTCGCGCAGGCCCGGCCACAGGCGGGTGCGGCGGCCCTCCGCGTCGTAGTCGTGGAAGCCGGCGCCGGCGGCGCGGCCCGGGCGGTCGAAGGTGTCGAGCATCCGGTCGACCACGGCGTCCCCCGGGTGCGGGGCCGCGCCGCCGCGGGTGCGGCGGAACAGCGGCAGCGACACCTCGTCGAGCAGCGCCAGCGGCCCTGTCCCGAAGCCGGCCTGGGCGGCGGCCTGTTCGACGCTGGCGGGCGCGATCCCCTCGCCGACCATGGCGGCGCCCTCGGCGAGGTAGCGGCCGAGGACCCGGGAGACGAACGAGCCACCTGGTCCTTCGTGGACGACGATCGGGGTCCTGCCGAGCACCCTGGCCAGGTCGAGGGCGCGGGCGAGCGCGGCGTCGCCGGTGGCCGGTCCCCGCACGATCTCCACCAGCCGCGCCCGGTCGGCGGGGCCCGCGAAGCGCAGTCCGACGAGCTCGGCGCGCCCCGTCTGCTCGGCGAGCCGGGCGACGGGCACGGCCGGGCTCGTCGCGCACAGCAGGGTGTCGGGATCGAGCGCCGCCGCGACGTGCTCGAACGCCTTGTGGTCCGGGTCGGCCTCGTCGGGGGCGGCGACGACGACCACGTCGCGGCCGGCCAGCTCCTCGGTGGCCTCCGTGACCGCCGTGTCGAGGCCGGCGGCCGCGCAGGCGCGGGCGATCGCGCCGGCCTGCTCGCCGGCGCCCAGCACGGCGACGCGGCGGGTGGGCCGGGCGGGCCGGGCGGCGGCGTCGCGGCGGGCGGTGACCGCGCGCAGGTCGAAGAAGAGGCCCTGGATCATGTTCTTGGCGGTCTGGCCGGTGACCAGCTCGGTGAGGTAGCGGCCCTCGACGAGCAGCGCGGTCTCCAGGTCGACCTGGGCGCCCTCGACCGCGGTGGCCAGCAGCAGGCGCGGCGCCGGGAACGGGGCGCCGCGCAGCCGCTTCTCCAACTGGGCGGGGAGGGCGATGAGTCGGGGGGCGAGGGCGCGGTCGCCCGGGGTGCCGCCGGGGATCCGGTATCCCTCGGTGTCCCAGGGCTGCCCGGCATCCGGGTTCGCGCGGACGAAGGCGCGCGCCTTGGTCAGCAACTCCTCCGGGTCGGCGGCCAGTTCGTCGACGAGGCCGGCGGCCAGCGCCTCGCGCGGGGTGTGTCGGCGGCCTTCGAGCAGCACCGTGGGCAGCGCGCCGAGCAGGCCGAGCAGCCGGACGGTGCGGGTGACCCCGCCGCCGCCCGGGAGGAGGCCGAGGGTGACCTCGGGCAGCCCGATCTCCGATCCGGGCGCGTCCAGGGCGATCCGGTGGTGGCAGGCCAGGGCCAGCTCGTATCCGCCGCCGAGCGCGCTGCCGCCCAGGGCGGCGACCACCGGCCGGCCCAGGGTCTCCAGGCGGCGCAGGGTGCGCTTGACCGCCAGGTTGGCGGCGAGGAAGTCAGCGGCGCGCTCGCGGGGGACGGCGATCAGCTCGCGCAGGTCGGCGCCGGCGAGGAAGGACTTCTTGGCGGAGGTGACGACGACGCCGGTGAGGTCGTCGCGCTCCCGCTCCAGGCGGTCGACGGCCCGGTCGAGGGCGGCGGTGAAGGCGGCGTCGACGGTGTTGGCCGAGCGTCCCGGGGCGTCGAGGACGAGGGTGACGATCCCGTCGGCGTCCCGCTCCCAGCGGATGACGTCGTGGGCGGTGCTGCTGGTCATGGCGACGGCTCCTGCTCTCTCCCGGCGGGTGGTCAGACGCGTTCGACGACGGTGGCGATGCCCATGCCGCCGCCGACGCACAGGGTGACCAGGCCGCGCCGCAGGTCCCGCCGCTCCAGCTCGTCGAGGAGGGTGCCGAGGATCATGGCGCCGGTGGCGCCCAGCGGGTGGCCCAGGGCGATGGCGCCGCCGTTGACGTTGACCCGGTCGGGGGCGAGGCCGAACTCGCGCATGAAGCGGAGCACCACGGCGGCGAACGCCTCGTTGATCTCGACCAGGTCGATGTCGTCGATGGTGAGCCCGGCCCGCGCCAGCGCCTTGCGGGTGGCGGGGGCGGGGCCGGTGAGCATGATGGTGGGCTCGGAGCCGGAGACGGCGGCCGAGAGGACGCGGGCGCGGGGCGTGAGGCCGAAGCGCTCGCCGGCCGCCCGGCTGCCGATCAGGGTGAGGGCGGCGCCGTCCACGATGCCCGAGGAGTTGCCCGCGTGGTGGACGTGATCGATCCGCTCCAGCCAGTGGTACCTGCGCAGCGCCACGGCGTCGAAGCCGCCGGCCTCGCCGAGGGCGGCGAACGACGGCCTGAGGCCGGCCAGGCTGTCGGCCGTGGTGCCGGGGCGCAGGTGTTCGTCGCGCTCCAGGACGGGGACGCCGGCCCGGTCGAGTACGGGCACCACGGAGCGGTCGAAGCGGCCGTCCTTCCAGGCCGCGGCGGCCCTGGCCTGGGACTCGGCGGCGTACTCGTCGACGTCCCGGCGGGTGAAGCCCTCGACGGTGGCGATCAGGTCGGCGCCGACGCCCTGTGGGACGTAGCCGATGGTCATGCTGGTCATCGGGTCCTCGAACCAGGCGCCGCCGTCCGAGCCGATCGGCACCCGGGACATCGACTCGACGCCGCCGGCGATCACCAGCTCCTCCCAGCCGGCGCGGACCTTGGCGGCCGCCAGGTTGACCGCTTCGAGGCCCGAGGCGCAGAAGCGGTTCTCCTGGACGCCGGCCACGCTGTGCGGCAGCCCGGCGGCCAACGCGGCGACCCTGGCGATGTCCGAGCCCTGGTCGCCGACGGGGCTGACCACGCCGAGCACGATGTCGTCGACGGCCGCCGGGTCGAGCCCGGGGAGGCGGCGCAGCAGCTCGCCGATCAGCCCGGTGACCAGGTCGACCGGCTTGGTGCCGTGCAGCGCGCCGGTGGCCTTGCCGCGGCCACGCGGCGTGCGGATGGCCTCGTAGACATAGGCTTCGGTGGTCACGCTCCGGCCCTTCCCTCCACCCAAGTGACTGAACGGTAGTTAACTACCGACGGGAGGAACGCTAGAAGCCCCTCCCGGGGTGGTCAAGACGCGGACCGGCCCTCGTAGGCCGCCTCCAGGGCCGCGATGTCCAGCTTCTTCATGCCCATCATGGCCCGCATAGCGGCGGCGGCCCCGGCCCCGTCGGGCGAGGAGAACAGCTCCGTCGCCCGCCGGGGCACGATCTGCCAGGACAGCCCGTACTTGTCCTTGAGCCAGCCGCAGGGCCCCTCCTCCCCGCCGTCGGCCGTGAGCGTGGCCCACAGCTCGTCCACCTCGGCCTGGTCGGCGCAGTCGACCTGGAGCGAGATCGCCTCGTTGAAGGTGAACTGCGGGCCGCCGTTGAGGCCGACGAAGCTCCGGCCGGCGAGTTCGAAGGCCACGGTCAGCACCGAGCCGGGCTCGCCGGGGCCGGCGTCGGTGTAGCGGGTGATGTCCACCACCCGCGAGTCGGGGAAGACGGACGTGTAGAACGTGGCGGCCTCCTCGGCCTGGCCGTCGAACCACAGGCAGGTGGTGATCTTGTCCATCGTGAGCTCCTTCGCCGGTAGCTGTCCTGTCGTCGGGTAGACCGGCGGGCACGGCGGGACTCATCGGTGCCGGCGAGGGAGGTCTCTCACCGGCTCGCTATGGGCGGCGGCTGGTGGGCCCGCACCGGCGGTGGCGGCGCGGTCAGCCGCTCGACGGCCACCCGGGTGTGCTGTCCCGTGCAGCCCTGGGCCAGCCGTGAGGTGCCCACGTCGGCGGTGAGCGCGTTGGGGTTGCCGTGCACGCAGGTGGCCACCTCGGGGGCGGAGGGGTCGAACCAGGCGCCGGTGGCCAGTTGCAGCACGCCGGGCCGCAGCGCGTCGCTGAGCACCACGGCCGCCAGGCAGGAGCCGACGGCGCTGCGCAGCCTGACGACCTCGCCCTCGGTCAGGCCGAGGGCGGCGGCGTCCTCGGGGTGGACGCGCACCGGTTCGCGGCCGGCGACCTTGGCGGCGGCGCTGTGCGGGCCGTGGTCGAGCTGGCTGTGCAGCCGGGTGGCCGGGTTGTTGGCGACGAGCCACAGGGGGAACTCGGGGTCCGGCGCGGGCGGCGGCAGCCAGGCGGGGTGTCCCGGGCAGTCGTCGTAGCCGAAGGAGGCGACGGTCGCCGAGTACAGCTCGATCCGGCCCGAGGGGGTGGCCAGCGGGTGCCGCTTCGGGTCGGCGCGGAAGCGTTCGTAGAGGGTGTGCCGGGTGCGCCGGCCGGTCAGCGTGACGCGACCGGCGCGCCAGAACGCGTCGAAGTCCTCGGTGGGCCTGTGCTCGGGTGGCAGGTCGGCGCGCCAGCCCTCGTAGAGGTGGGCCAGCCACTGCCGGGCGGTCCTGCCCTCGGTGAACGCCTCGCCGACGCCGAGCTCGTGGGCCAGGTCGGCGAAGATGGCGTAGTCGTCGCGGGCCTGGCCGCGCGGTTCGGCGACGCGGTGCATGGCGATCAGCACCGGGTCCTGCCGGGCGGCGCCGAGGTCCTCGCGCTCCAGGGTGGTGGTGGCGGGCAGCACGAGGTCGGCGTGCCGGGCGGTCGCGGTCCAGAACGGCTCGTGGACGACCACGGTGTCGGGGCGGGTGAAGGCGCGGCGCAGCCGGGCGAGGTCCTGGTGGTGGTGGAACGGGTTGCCGCCGGTCCAGTAGACGAGCCGGGTGTCCGGGTAGGTGAGCCGCTGCCCGTCGTACTCGTAGCTCTCGCCGGGGCGCAGCAGCAGGTCGGCGATGCGGGCGACCGGGATGAAGTCGGGGACGGGGTTGGTGCCCTGCGGGAGGGTGGGCAGGCCGTACGGCAGCAGCCCGGCGCCGGTGCCGGCGGTGGCGCCGTAGCCGTGGCCGAAGCCACCGCCCGGCAGGCCGATCTGGCCGAGCAGGGCGGCCAGCGCGATGCCGGCCCAGATCGGCTGCTCGCCGCGGTGGGCGCGCTGCAGGGACCAGCTGAGCGAGACCAGGGTGCGGTGGGCGGCCATCTCGCGGGCCAGCGGGGCGATGCGGTCGGCGGGGACGCCGCAGACGGCGGCGGCCCAGGCGGGGGTCTTGGGCACGCCGTCCGCGCCGCCGAGGACGTAGTCGCGGAACACGTCGAAGCCTGTGACGTGCGTCGCGCAGAACGCGGCGTCATAGCGGCGCTCGACCAGCAGGACGTACGCGAGGGCCAGCAGCAGCGCGGTGTCGGTGCCGGGCAGCGGGGCGATCCACTCGGCGTCGAGATCGTCGGCCAAGTCGTCGCGCAACGGGCTGACCAGTACGAAGCGGGCGCCGCGGGCGCGGGCGGCGCGCAACTGGCCCGCGGCGGTGTGGCGGCTGACGCCGCCGGCGTTGACCTGGGAGTTCTTGGCGGGCATGCCGCCGAAGCAGACGAAGAGCTCGGTGTGCTCGGCCAGCACCAGGTAGGAGGTGGGCTCGACGATCGACCGGTCGTCGCCGACGACGTGGCTCAGCAGGTTCCGGGAGGCGCCCAGGCTGTAGGTGTTGACCGAGCGGGTGTAGCCGCCCAGGTGGTTGAGGAAGCGGTGCACCTGGCTCTGGGCGTGGTGGAAGCGGCCGGCGCTGCCCCAGCCGTAGGAGCCGCCGAAGATGGCGGAGTTGCCGTGGGTGGTGCGGACCCGGTCGAGTTCGCGGGCGAGCAGCGGGACGACCTCGTCCCACTCGACCGGCACGAACGCGTCCCGGCCGCGCTCGGGGTCGGGCCCGGGGCCCCGGGTCAGCCAGCCGCGCCTGACGTACGGCCGGTCGACCCTGGCCCTGCTGAACGCCGGCAGGTTGCGCAGCAGCGGCGAGGGTTCGGGGTCGCCGGGGTCGGGGCGGAGGCTGAGGCGGTCCTCGCCCGGGTGGTGGGCGGCGTGGAAGGCGCCGTAGTGCGAGCTGTGCGGGCGGTGCTCGGTCATGGCGTGGCCGGCTCGTGGTGGGTGCCGAGGCTGAGCATGAGCCGGTTGGCCCAGGCGAAGAAGGCGGCGCAGTGCACCAGGTCGACCAGTTCGAGGTCGGTCAGGCCGGCGTCCCTGAGGTCGGCCACGTCGGCGCCGGTGGCGGTGGTCGGCACCGGGGCGAGGCCGGCGGCCAGCCGCACCACCAGGCTGGCGCGGCGGCCGATGACGGCGTCCGAGCCGTGGGCGAGGAGCCGGGCCACGGCGGCCCGGTCGAGACCGTGGCGGGCGGCGAGCCTGGCGTGCACGGAGACACAGTAGACGCAGCCGTTGTGCAACGAGACGGCGGTCGCGGCGAGTTCGCGCTCGGCGCGGGGCAGACCGCCCTCGGAGGCGAAGGCCGCCAGGTCGATGGCGGTGCGTTCGGTGAGGATCGCGAGATCGTGGCCGAGGGTGCGGAAGTAGGGGGTGTCGGGCCGCTTTCCGGCCAGCGCCCGGTGGTGCTCCGCGCTCAGCTCCGCGACCGGGATGGGCCGCACGGTGGGGTGCCAGGTGAGCACCTCGGTGGTGAAGCGCGGGCCGCCGGCCACGGTGGGTGTCGGTCCTTCGGCGGGGCGCCCGGTGGCCAGCAGCCGCAGCCCGGCGGCGAGTTGCAGCTGCTGGTTGACGAAGGCGATCGCCTGGGAGAGCGTGACGATCTCCGCGTCGGCGAAGCCGGCCGCGTACAGGGCCTCGATGTCGGCGGCCGACGCGGTGCCCGGGGCGTGGGTCAGCAGCCTGGCGTGGGCGGCGGCCGCGGCCGCGCGCGGTCCCTCCTCCGGGCCGGCGGCGTAGTGCGCGAGCGCGGCGGGGTGCCGGTGGGCGGCGGCCACCGCCCGGGCGGCGACCCGCAGTTCGGGCAGCACCGCGGGACCGCCGCCGAACAGGACGTCATGCGCGCGCTGTTGGAGCCCCACCAGGCGCGGGCGCAGGGCCCGCAGCCGGGTGACCTCCGGCAGGTCCCCGGCGAGCCGGTCGATGACGTCGTACACGGCGCTACCTCCTCAGGCCGCTCGGCGGGCGGCGGGGTGGCCGGCGTCCAGCAGCGCCCGGGTGTAGTCGGACTCCGGGTGCTCCATGATCTGGTCGCGGTCGCCGGACTCGACGATCTCGCCGGCGCGGAGCACGGCGATCCGGCTGCTCATGTGGCGCACGACGGTGAGGTCGTGGGAGATGAACAGCATCGCCAGGCCGCGGCGGCGCTGGAGCTCGGTGAGGAGGTTGAGCACCTGCGCCTGAACGGAGACGTCGAGCGCCGAGACGGGCTCGTCGGCGACCAGCAGCCGCGGTTCGAGGGCCAGGGCCCTGGCGATGCCGACGCGCTGCCGCATGCCGCCGGAGAGCGCGTCCGGGTAGGCGGTGGCGAGATCCGGGTCCAGGCCGACCTCGGCCAGCAGGCCGGCGACCCGCGCACGCCGCTCGGCGCGGCCGAGGTCGGTGTGGAACGCGAGCCCCGCGCCCACGGTGTCGCCGATCCGGCGGTCGGGGTTGAGGGAGCCGTAGGGGTCCTGGAACACCATCTGCACCCGCGGCGCGAGGCGCCGCCGCGCGCGGCGGGAGGCGTGCGTGACGTCCTCGCCGTCCAGCGACACGGTCCCGGAGTCCGGCCGCCGGGGCCCGAGCAGCACCCGCGAGATGGTGCTCTTCCCGGACCCCGACTCGCCGACGAGCCCGAACGTCTCCCCCGCCGCGATCTCGAACGACACCCCCCGCACGGCGACCTGCCGCGGCCGGCCAAGCCGGCCGGGATAGGAAACGGTCAGATCCCTGACGACCAGCAACGGCGCCGCGTCCGCCTCCGGCGAGACGGCGGCAGCCGACCGGGCTTCGCCCGGGCTGGCCGACGCGGGCCCGGCCTTCGGCCGCGGCGCGGCCGTGGCGGCTCCGCCGCCGACGGTGGCTGACGCTGCCTCCGCCTCCGGCGAGGCGGCTTCACCACCGCCCGGCGCAAGGGCGTCCGAGCCGTCGGAGACGGCCGGCACCGCAGCGCCCCGCCCGGCCGCGCGGCCGGCGGAGCCGGCCGGCGCGGACGCGGCCCCTGCGGCTTCGCCGCCGGGCGCGGCGGTCTCCGCCGGAGGCGGGACGCGGAGGGTCGGGTCGGCGAGGGCCTCCTCGTCCAGTTCGCCGACCAGGGTGGCGACGACCTCGGGGACGGTGGGGAGGCGGGTGCCGGGTTCGTCGTCGGGGCGGGGGACGGAGGCGACCAGCGCGCGGGTGTAGGGGTGGGTGCCGGCGGTGAGGACGCGTTCGGTGGGGCCCTGTTCGACGAGCCGGCCGCGGTACATGACGGCCACGCGGTCGCAGACCTGTGCCACCACGCCGAAGTCGTGGGTGATGAGGACGACGCCGATGCCGGTCTCCCGCTGGAGGCGGACGAGTTGGCCGAGGACCTGGGCCTGGACCGTGGCGTCGAGGGCGGTCGTCGGCTCGTCGGCGATGAGCAGTTCCGGCTCGTTGACCAGGGCGAGCGCGATCATGACGCGCTGCCGCATGCCGCCGGAGAACTGGTGCGGGTACTGGCGGGCGCGCTCCTCCGGGCGGTCGATGCCGACGCGGGTCAGCAGTTCCACGGCCCGGGCGCGGGCCGTGGCGCGGTCGGCGTCGGCGTGGTGCAGCCGGTACGCCTCGGCGATCTGCTCACCCACCCGCCGGTAGGGGTTGAGCGCGTCGAGCGCGTCCTGGAAGATCATCGCGACCCGCCGGCCGCGTATCGCCCGCAGGGTCTTCTCGTCGGCGCCCACCAGTTCCCGCCCGTCGAGGGTGACGGAGCCGGTGACGGTGGTGGTGCGTGGGTCGTGCAGGCCGAGGACGGCGAGCCCGGTGGTGCTCTTGCCGGAGCCCGACTCGCCGACCAGGCCGACGATCTCGCCCGGGCGCACCTCGAAGGAGGCGTCCCGCACGGCGGGCCTGGCGGCGCCCGCGAAGGCGACCGTGAGGTTGGTGACGGACAGCAGTGACATGACGTGGCTCCCGGGCGCGGTTCAGACCTGGATCAGGTCACGGCGGGTGGTGGTGAGGTACTCGAAGCCGGTGTCCGTGATCACCACGCTGTCGGAGTGCTGGAGGCCGCCGAAGCTGGGGATGCGGAGGTTGGGTTCGATCGTCAGCACCATGCCGGGTGCCAGGACCAGGTCGTCGTGCGGGCCGAGGCTCGGCTGCTCGTGCGGGCCGAGCCCGAGGCCGTGGCCGATCCGGCCGGGCAGGTAGTCGCCGTAGCCGTGCCGCACATAGGAGGCGCGCGCCGCCTCGTACACCTCGGCGCAGCTGAGGCCGGGCCGCAGGTACGGCTTGACCTCCTCGTTGATCTCCAGCAGCGCCTCGAACGCGGCCTGTCGTTCGGCGTCGAGCCGGCCGACGGCGACGGAGCGCTCGTTCTCGGTGTGCATGCCGTCGATCGCGGTCCAGATGACGGTCCACTGGATCTCGCCGTCGACGGGGCGGCGGTCGGTGGGCGGGGCGGAGTTCATCGGGACCCGGTCGCCGACCAGGGAGTAGGCCCAGAGGGAGTTGAAGACGCCGCCCTCCAGGTTGCCGAAGTCGATCGCGATCCGGTCGGGGTGCCGGGTGGCCCACGTCTCCTGCATGGCGCGCATGGCGGCGGCCGAGACCTCGACCTCGCTGCGCCGCTCGGCGACGGCGGTCAGCACCGCGTCCATGCCGGCGTCGGCGACGGAGGCGGCGACCCGCAGCGACTCCAGTTCGGCCGCGTCCTTGACGTAGCGGGCCCGCATCAGGGCCTGGCCGGCGTCGACGAAGGTGGCCCCGGGCAGCGCCTCGGTGAACCTGGCGAGGTGGTTGTGCGGCAGGAACTCGCCCTCGATGCCGATCCGGCCGCCGGCCAGGCCGCGTTCGGCGAGCACGTCGGACAGCACCTGCCACCAGTGGTCGGGGCCGATCTCCCTGGCCCACCGGCCGTAGGGGCGGATGTCGGTGATCAGCGAGACGCGCCGCGAGGAGTGGGCGCGCAGCGCGTGCAGCACGAAGACGGGCTCGCCCTCGGCCGGCAGCACCACGAGGGCGGGGTGGGAGTAGATCACCGGGGTGTAGCCGGAGAGGTAGAACGTGTTCTGCGGCTTGAGGACGATCATCGCGTCGACGTCGGCGGCGCGCAGGTTCTCCTGGACGCGGGCCCAGCGGGCCCTGACGGTGGTGGTGTCGGGCAGCATCAGACGGTCCTCGTGGCGGTTGTCGGTACGTGGGGGGCGCCGCGGCGGCGGGAGAGGCGTTCGCCCAGCAGGTTGGCGGAGATCACCAGGGCGACCAGGCAGAGCCCGGGCAGCACGGCGATCCACCAGGAGCTGAGGAGCTGGCCCTGGCCCTCGGAGACCATCAGGCCCCAGTCGGCCTCGGGTGCCTGGGCGCCGAGGCCGAGGTAGCTGAGGCCGGCCTCCATGAGCACGGCCCGTGACAGGTCGAGGGTGGCGGTGACCGCGACCAGGCCGCGCACGCCGGGCAGCAGGTCGCGGACGGCGACCCGCCAGGCGGGGACGCCCTGGGTGAGGGACGCCTCGACGTACTCGCTGGTGCGCAGGGCGAGGACCCGGGAGCGGACCAGCCGGAAGTAGGTGGGCCAGCCGGTGAGGGCGATGACCAGCACCAGGACGGCGGTCGACCGGCCGCCGAAGGAGAGCACCAGCAGCGCCAGCAGGATGGAGGGCAGGGCGAGCTGGATGTCGGTGATCCGGGAGAGTATCTGGTCGAGCCAGCCGCGGGCGAAGCCGGCGGCCAGGCCGAGCGCGGTGCCGAAGACCCCGCCGCACAGCACCGCGAGCGCGCCGACCAGCAGCGGGGTGCGGGCGCCGTGCAGGAGCCGGCTGAGCAGGTCGCGGCCGAGCTGGTCGGTGCCGAGGAGGTAGCCGTGCTCGCCGGGGGCCGCGTTGGTGTGGGCCAGGTCCTGGGCGAGCGGGTCGTGCGGGGCGATGAGGGGGGCGAGCAGGGTGAGGGCGACGATCAGGACGAGGACGGCGGCGCCCACGGTGCCGCCGTTGACGCGTCCGCCGAGGAGGTGTCGGTTCTTCATCGGTCAGCTCCTCGCACTCGTGTGCCGCACCCGCGGGTCGAGCAGGCCGTACAGCAGGTCGACGATCAGGTTGACCAGCACGAACGCGGTGATCAGGAAGGTGAGGTCGGCCAGCACCAGCGGGTAGTCCTCGTTCTGCAGGGCGGTGATGACCAGCTGGCCGACGCCCGGCCAGGAGAAGACGCTCTCGACGATCACGGTGCCGCCGAGCAGGGCGCCGGCTTCCAGGCCGAGGATGGTGATGGTCGGGAGCATGGAGCCGTGGGCGGCGTGCCGCAGCACCCTGGCCCGCGACATGCCGAGCGCGATGCCGGTGCGGGTGTAGGGGCGGGCCAGCTCGCCGCGCAGGCTGTTGCGGAAGACGCGGGCGAGCGGCGGGGTGACGCCGCAGGCCAGGGTGAGCGCGGGCAGCAGCAGGGCGCCGGCGCCCTCGGAGCCCGAGGTGGGCAGCCAGCGGAGTTGGACGCCGAAGATCCACACCAGCAGGACGCCGATGTAGAAGCCGGGCACGGACTGGGCGAGGAAGACCAGCCACATGGGCCACTCGCGGCGGGCGCCGCCGCCCTCGCGGGAGCCCGACCACAGGCCGGCGGCCGCGGCGGCGACGCAGGCGATCAGCAGCGCGGTGACGGCCAGGGTGACGGTGGCGGGCAGCCGCTCCAGGACGACGTGGAGCGCGGACTGCTGGAAGGTGAGCGAGTCGGGGAAGTCGCCGCGGAGCACGTCGCCGAAGAAGGTGACGTACTGCTCGGCCAGCGGCCGGTCGTAGCCGAGGGCGTGGCTGAGCCGGGCGATCTGGTCCTCGTCGGCGCCGACCGGGGCCATCATCACGGCGGGGTCGCCGGAGGAGTGCAGGACCAGGAAGACGGCGGAGAGTGCGCCCCAGACGGCGACCAGGGTGAGGCCGAGGTGGCGCAGGACGAAGCGGAGCATCAGGCGTCCTCCTTCCAGGACATCTCGGCCGGGCGCACCCAGTCGTCGGGGCGGGCGCGCCAGTTCAGGTTCCGGGCGGCGGCGTGGATGCCGGGCTGTGGGAAGAGGAACAGCACGGGGGCCTGTTCGCGGGCCCGGCGGGCGGCGGTGGCGTAGAGCTCGTCGCGGCGCGCGGTGTCCTCGGTGGTGCGGGCCTCGGTGACGGCGGCGGTGAACTCGGCGTCGTCCCAGTAGGCGTAGGGGCTGTCGGAGACGAAGAGCCCGTAGAGGCCGCCGGCGGCCAGCGTCGGCCACGCCTGCGTGATGTACTGCATGTCCGACATGTCCTGGTCCACCAGGTACTTCTGCATGTAGACGGTGAACGGGATGCTGTTGATGTCGGCGCGGATCCCGACCTCGCTCAACTGCTGGGCCACGGCCTGCACGATGAGGTCGCCGGCGACGTACTGGCCGGTGGGCACGGTGAGTTCGACGTGCAGCCGCTCGCCGTCGCCGTAGCCGGCCTCGCGCAGCAGTTCCCTGGCCCGGTCCGGGTCGTGGGGGTAGCCGGTGAGTCCCTCGGGGTAGCCGGCGTAGTCGGAGGTGAGCAGCTGTCCCGGGCTGGGTTCCACGGTGCCCTTGAGCAGGCTCTCGGTGATGGACCGCTTGTCGACGGCGTAGTTGACGGCCTGCCGCACCCGCAGGTCCCGCATCGGGCCGGTGAGGGTGTTCAGCTTGATGAACGCCATGCGGGTGGTGTCGAGTTGGTGGACGGTCAGGTCACGGGCGGTGCGCAGCCGGTCGAGGTCCTGGGGGTCGAGCCCCGCGACGACGTCGAGTTCGCCGGAGAGCAGTCCGGAGACCCGGGCGGCGGCCGACGGGGTGATGCGGTAGGTGACCTGGCGGATGGCGGGGGCGCCACGCCAGTGGTCCGCGCGGGCGCGCAGTTCGACGATGCCGCCGGGGCTGTAGCGGGTGATCTCGTAGGGTCCCGAGCCCATGGTGGCGGTGGCCGGGTTGTTGGCCTCCGCCCAGGCGGGGCTGAGCAGGTAGAGGAAGGACAGCGCGCCGAGCAGGTCGGCGTCGGGCGCGCTGGTCACCAGGTCGACGGTGGTCGCGTCCACCTTCTCGGCGCCGCTCAGCAGCGGGAAGTTGGAGGTCATGCGCAGCGCGTTGTCGGCGTTCAGCAGCCGTTCGACGTTCCAGACGACGACGTCGGCGTCGAGCGGGGTGCCGTCGGCGAAGGTGGCGCGCTCGTCGAGGCGGAAGCGCCAGCGGGTGGGCTCGACGCGCTCCCAGGAGCTGGCGGCGTCGGGCCCGATGGACAGGTCGGGGCGGCGGGTGACCAGCGAGGAGTACACCGAGGACAGCACGGAGAGGTCGGTGCCGACCGAGGTGGTGTTCATCGGGTCGAGGGTGGTGACGGCGGCGGAGAGGCCGACGACCACCCGGGAGTCGCGGGCCCGGGAGCTCGCGGTGGTGGTGCCGAGGCCGCAGCCGGCGAGCGCGCCGGCCAGCAGCGCGCCGCCGCCGAGGCCGAGGAAGTTACGACGGGAGGGGGCACGACGGGAGGGGGCACGACGGTTCAGTGGGCTCATCGGGCGGCCTCTCCGAAGACGGCGCGGTCGGAGGCGCAGGGGTTGCCGAGGGTGACGTAGAAGGCGCCCTCGGGGAGGACGGCGATGGAGGCGTAGGTGGTCTCGGATCCCGCGCCCTCGACCTGGTGGCGGCAGAGGGAGTTCTGCGGGTAGCCGTCGTGGTCGGCGAGGAGCGCCGCGAGCTGCCCGGGGGTCATGTCCCGGGCCGCGTCCAGGGCCCGCCCGGCCACCTGGTCGCGGTGGTAGGTGGAGGCGTTCTCCCCGGGGGTGGGCGCGAGCGGCGCGGTGGCCGGGCAGACGTAGTGGTTGGTGAGCACGTGCCGGTCGGCCTCGTCGCGGACGAGCACGTCGTCCGCGGTGGCCTCCAGCGCCAGGCGGCCGCCGGCGGCGTCGGCCACGGCGAGGTTGAGGCCGCTGATCCTGGGCTGGGCGCGCAGCAGTTCGGCGAACTCGGCGGCGCTGGTGGCGCGGCGCAGCAGGTCGTGGGAGTTGATGAGGATCCAGCCGGCGCCCGAGGCGCGCCAGTCGACCTCGGTGCGGTGGCTCCACACGCCGGAGGTGGACATGGCGACGCCGGAGTCGTTGACGCCGCTGCCGGGCCACAGCACGCTGCCGGCGACGGTGACCTCGACGAGCCGCCGCCCGTCGGGGTAGCGGCGGCGGAGCACGACGTGCTCGACGAAATTGCCGGCCATGTCGCGGGTCTTGGCGAGCAGCGAGGTGCCGGGGGCGGCGTGCTCGCCGGCGACGATCAGCTGGCTGCACTCCTGCGGGAGCCAGCGCAGCACCATGTGGGCGGGGAGGTTGAGGGCGAGGACGTCGCGCAGCGGCGCGTCGGCGCCCTCGGCGACGCCGGCGAGCTCGGCGTACTGGTCGGGGTCCGAGGCGCGCACGAAGTCGGCGTTGGCGTCGAGGCAGCGCTCGTAGCGGGCGCGGGACTCCTCGTCGGCGCAGAGTTCGGCGATGTCGCGGCGGACGGCGGCGATGTTGGCGGCGATGGCGGCGCGGGCGGCGGCGCCATGCTGCCGGCCCTGTTCGGCCGGGGTGCCGGACAGGTCGAGGTAGCCGGCGGCGGGCTCGGCCCCGGTGGGCGTGGAGTGGTCGGCGAGGCCGAACTCCAGCCAGCGTCCTGGGTGCGCGGCGGGCGGGGTCACAGCGGTCACTGCGGGATCTCCTGGGGGGCGCGGGCGAGGTGGCCCCGCTGGCTCAGCGTGGCCAGTACCTCGGCGGCGACCTGGTCGGTCTCGTGGAAGAAGGCGGCGTCGGTGCCCGGTCGGGCGCCGATGGCGGTGGTCCAGCGCACCCCTTCGAGGGGCACTCCGACGGCGAACAGGCCGTGGTGGACACCGCCGCCGGGACATCGCAGCCGCCCGTCGCGCGCCCGCGCGTCCAGGGCGCCGGTGGGCAGGGGCGCGCCGCCCGGGGTGGCGGACGGCAGGGTGTGCGGCCGGCCGACGCCGTCCGCGATCAGGGCGCGGACGATGCCGGTCCCCTCGGTGGTGACGTCGACCGGGGGGATCCAGGCGTCGATGACGACCTCGGGGCGCACCGCGAGTCCGGGGGCCACGGTGGACGCCCAGGCTCCGTCGGGGGTGCGGGTGGCCGGGCCGAGGAGCCGGACGACGCCGGCGGCGTGCAGGGCGCGCAGTTCGCGCACCCGGCGGGCGGGCGGACCGGCGGAGAAGAAGTTCAGCAGGCCGTTGAGGTGGCCGAGTACGTCGCGGCGGTAGGACTCGCCGGTGAGGTTGCCGGCGGTGATCAGCCGGGTGAGGGCCGGCCGTGCCTGCCGCATGGCGACGGCGAGCGCGGCGGCCGGGGGCAGCGCGGGGTCGGTGGCGGCCGCCAGGTCGGCGTCGAGGTGGGCGGCGAACCAGCGTTGCAGCTGGTCGGGGTGGGCGAACCGGCGCCCTTCGAGCGGGGCGGCGAGCCGGTCGAGGACGAGCCGGTGGGAGGCGGGCGCGGCGGCGCGCAGGGCGGGCAGCTCGGCCGTCGCGAGCTCGGGGTGCTCCGCGAACACCCGCCGGTACCACGCGAGTTCGAGGTCGGCGTGGAGCAGCGGGAGGACGTCGGCGCGGAAGTCGAGCCGGGGGCGTGCGGCCAGTTCGTCGACGGTCTCCGGCGTCAGGTGGGCGACCGGGGCGCGTACCCCGGGGGTGTCGACGCGGGCGTGGAACGGCACGCCGCGCCGGCTGGTGATCCAGATCCTGGGTTCCCGGCCGCTGGGCCGGTATCCGGCGGCGGTGTGCCGGCCGCCGCGTCCCTCGGTCAGCAGGGCGAGCACGTCGTAGGCGTTGAGCCCGCCGCCGCGCAGCAGCACCTCGGCGCCGGGGGCCGTCGCCGCCAGGTCGTAGTCGGTGGGGTGGCCGCCGGGGAGCAGGGTCGGTCCTTCGGCGGCGGGCGGCGCCGGCGGTCCGTCGAGGTGGCCGGTGGCGAGGACCACGGCGGCGGCGGTGAGCCGGCCGCCGGAGGCCAGGCGCACGAGGTAACGGCCGTCGGCCGTGCCGGCTATGCCGGTGGCGGAATCGGCGAGCACCCGGAACGGAAGCCGCGCCCGCACGGCTTCCAGGGCCTCCGCGAGATATGCGCCGTAGACGCGGCGCGGCGCGTAGTCGCGTTCCCCGGAACTCCGCGCGAACGCCAGGCAACCGGGATCGGGATGTCCCTCGGCGGCTATCCGGCGCAGCCATTCGAGAAATGTGGGGCCGGTTTCCACGGGTGAGTCGAGCCGCACCGAGGCGTCGGGGAAGACGGTGTTGTCGGCGGTGGTGGTGTTCATCAGCAGCTCGGCCGGCTGACCCTGCCGCCACACCTTGCCGGCGCCCGCCGGATACGGCTCGACCAGCACGATCCGCAGTTCGGAGCCGCCGTCCTGCCGGACGCGCGCCGCGACGCGCTCCAGCAGGGAGAGCCCACGCGGCCCGCCGCCGACGACGACGAGATGGACTTCGTCGTCCGGGGAGGCTGCGTTATGGGTCATGGTGGTTCACATTCGGCGCGAGTGGTGAGCGGGACGGTCGGGCGGTCGGTCAATGGGGAAAGGCCGGACCGCCCGACCGGGTCTCGATGATCGGGAAATGTGCCCTGCCGCGCGGTCCGCAGTCAAGCCTGTTCCATTCACTGAACAAACGGGACGCCGCTTTCTTCCGAACGTACCGCGCGCCTTTTCCGGAACCTGTTGCATCAGCTTTCCGGAACGCGGGAATAGCGCGCGCCGACCGCGAGTTGGCCCTGTGCGGACGGCGCGCGCCTGTTGCATCAACTCGCGGACTGTGTCGTTCGTCACATCGGTCGACCGCGACGGGAGCCGCCGCACCATGCCTGAGACCCCGGCCTATCTGCGGGTGGCCGCCGAGCTGCGGCGCCGGATCGTCGAGGGGGAGCTGCCGCCCGGCGCCCGCCTGCCGTCCAGGGCGGCCCTGGCTGAGGCGCACGGCGTGGGCCCCAACGTGGCGATCTCGGCGGTGCGGCTGCTGATGGCGGAGGGCCTGGTGCACGGGCGGGCCGGCAGCGGGGTCTTCGTCCGGGAGCCGACCGCGCTGCGGGCCGTCGTGCGGTCCTGGCACGACGAGCGGCTCGGCGGCACCCTCTACGTGCCGGACGACGGCACGGGGCGGGCGGCGGACGGCAGCCGCGAGCGCGTCGCCACCGCCGTGCTGCCGGCGCCCGTCGAGATCGCCGAGCGGCTCGGCGTCGACCCGGAGGCGCCGGTGGTGCACAGCGAGTACACGTTCCTGGCCGACGGCGAGGCCGGCATGCTCTCCAGCAGCTGGGAGCCGCTGGCGTTGACCGAGGGCACGCCGGTGGCGCTGCCGGACGCCGGGCCGCTGGCCGGTCACGGGGTGGTGGCGCGGATGGCGCACATCGGGGTGACGGTGGACCGGGCCACCGAGTCGGTGACGGGCCGGGCCGCCACCCCGGAGGAGGCCGAGCGGCTCGGCCTCGCGGCCGGCGCGCAGGTCCAGGCCCTGCAGCGCACCTACTACGCCGGCGACCGGGCCGTGGAGACGGCGGACCTGGTCGTGCCGGCGAGCCGCTTCCGCCTCGTCTACGAGTTCCCGGTGGGCGGCTGAGCGGCGACCGCCGGGGCCGGGAGGCCGGCGAGCAGGTCGGCGAGGGCGGCGTCGACGTCGTCCGGGCGCTCCAGGTTGGGCAGGTGCCCGGCGCCCGGGACGACGACGAGCCGCGCCCCGGCCACCCGCCCCTGGATGTCCTGCGCGTCGATGACCGGCGTGAACTCGTCGTCGGCGCCCACCAGGACCAGCGTCGGCACCGTCACCCCGGCCAGGGTGGCGCGGTAGTCGGGGCGCAGCGCCCGGCCGCGCAGCGCGGCCGCCGCGCCCTCGGGGTGGGCGCCGCGCATCATCCGCAGCACGTGGGCGGCGACGGAGGGCAGCGCCTGGATGTTGTACGGCGCCATCATCCGGGGCAGCACCTCGTGGGCGTAGCCGTCCATGCCCTCGGCGAGCAGTCGGTCGGCCGTGGCGCGCCGCCGGGCCCGGCCGTCCTCCGTGTCGGCGGCGGCCGAGGTGTCGGCGAGCAGCAGGGCGGCGGCGCGCCCGGGGTACAGCCGCTGGAACTCCATGACGATCTGCCCGCCCATGGAGAGGCCGCCGAGCACGCAGCGCGGGACGTCGAGGGCGTCGAGCAGCGCGGCGAGGTCCCGCGCGTGGTCGGTGAGGGTGACCACGCCGGGCACCACGGTGGTCTCGCCGTAGCCGCGCAGGTCGGGGGCGATCACCCGGCGGCCGGTGGCGGCGAACGTCGCGAGCTGGGGCGCCCACATCGAGCGGTCGAAGGGATGACCGTGCACCAGCAGGAGCGGGGTGAGGTCCGGGCGGTCCCCGCCGGCGTCCTCGTATCCGACGGTGATGCCCTTGACGTTGACAGTGCTCATCGCGGCGTCCTTTCGTGCCGTGCGCCTTGACACCTCGATGCTATGCACCGCATTATCTCGGTGCAATACTCTGAAATGCTCTCGGAGCAATCTCGTTCGTTCCCCGACCAGGAGAGGGCGGTCTCCGATGGAGGACTACCGGCGCATCGCCGACCGGATCGCCGCCGACATCACCGCCGGCCGGCTTCGCCCGGGCGAACGGTTGCCACCGCAGCGGCGGTTCGCGCGGCAGCACGGCATCGCCGGCTCGACCGCGGCCCGGGTCTACGGCGAGCTGGTGCGGCGCGGCCTGGCCGTGGGCGAGGTCGGCCGGGGCACCTTCGTCAGGGCCGGCGCGCCGGCGGCCGAGCCCGCGCTGGCCGAGCCGGGCGCGGCCCGGGTCGACCTGGAGGTCAACTTCCCCGTGCTGCCAGGGCAGTCGGAGCGGCTGGCCGCCGGCCTGACGAGGATGGCGCGGCCCGACGTGCTGGACGCCGGGCTGCGGCCCACCACCGCGGCCGGCACCGCCCCGGCCCGGGAGGCGGCCGCGGCGCACCTGTCCCGCGCCGGCTGGGCCCCGGAGCCCGACCGCCTGCTGTTCGCCGGCAGCGGCCGCGCCGCCCTGGCCGCCGCGCTCGCCGCGCTCGTTCCCACCGGCGAACGGCTCGGGGTCGAGCGGTTCACCTACCCGCTGGTCAAGGGGATCGCGGCGCGGCTCGGCATCGCCCTGGTGCCACTCGCCATGGACGAGCACGGGCTGCGGCCCGACGCGCTGGCCACCGCTCCCCCGCTGCGCGCCGTCTACCTCCAGCCGACCGTGCACAACCCGCTCGGCGCCACCATGCCGCCCGAGCGCAGGTCCGAACTGGCGGCCGTCCTGCGGCACTCGGGCCTGACCGCCGTCGAGGACAGCGTCTACGGCTTCCTGCGCGCCGACCTCCCCCCGCTGGCCGCCCTCGCGCCGGAGCGGGTGGTGGTCGTCGACAGCCTCTCCAAGCGGCTGGCCCCCGGCCTGACCGTGGGCTTCCTGGTCGCCCCGCCGGGCGACGCGCCACGCTTCGCCGCCGCCCTGCGCTCCGGCGCCTGGTCCGCGGCCGGCTTCGCGCTCGCGGCGGCCACCCAGTGGCTGACGGACGGCACCGCGGCGGCCGTGGAGGCCGCCAAGCGGGCCGACGCGGCCGAGCGTCAACGGCTCGTGGCCGACCGCCTCGCCGGCTTCGCCGTCTCGGCCGACCCCGGCGCCTACCACTGCTGGTGGGAGCTGCCCGCCCCCTGGCGCGCCGAGACCTTCGTCGCCGCCGCGGCCCGGCACGGCATCGCCATGGCCCCCGGCGCGGCCTTCACCGTGGACCCGGCCCACGCCCCCAACGCGGTGCGGCTGGCGCTGGGTTCGCCCGCGCCCGGCGTGCTGTCCCGCGCCCTCGACACGTTGGCCGGCCTGGCGCGCGGCACGCCGGAGGACCTCACGCCGGAGTGACCGCCCCGGCCCGCCGCCGCCCGACCGGTTGGGAGGATGGGCGCATGCGGATCCCGAGAGAGGCGGCCAGGGTCGCCGTGCTGGCCCCCGACGGGGCGGTGTTCCTCTTCCGGTACGACAACGAGGAGGTCGGCGTGCACTGGGCGATGCCGGGCGGCGGCCTCGACCCCGGCGAGTCGCGCCTCCAGGCGGCCGCGCGCGAGCTCGTCGAGGAGACCGGCTGGGCCGACGTGCCGCTCGACGCCGACCGGGTGCTCTGCACGTGGACCCACGACTACACCCGGGCCGGCGTACCGGTGCGCCAGCACGAGGTCATCTTCCTGGCGCCCGGCCCTCGCCGGGACCCGCTCGGTGACCTGTCCGCGTCGCACGCGGGCGACGGCATCCTGGACTGGCGCTGGTGGTCGCCCGCCGACCTCGCCGACCCCAGGGCCGAGCCCGTGTGGCCCCCGCAGCTTCCCGTCCTCCTCGCCGACGCCCCGGGGCACGCCCCCGTCGACCTGGGCTACGTGCCGGTCGCCCCGTGACGGACACCCCTTGTGGGAAGTGGCCCCACTGGCGAGGATGTAGCCCGTGCAATCCATAGGTGACCCTTACATCATCCGCCCGGGGCGTCCGACCGACATCGACCGGTGCGCGGAGCTCAACGAGGCCGTGCACCCGTATCCCGGCATCGGATCCTGGACCCGCGACCTCTTCGAGGGCCATCCACGCGTGCGGCCCGACGACTTCCTGGTCGCCGAACGGGCCGACGGGACGGGGATCGCCGCCGCCCTGGTCGGGATCCGGCAGGGGGCACCTCCCGGACGAAGTCTGGGGGAGAGTGGACCCTCGGCGGCGTCCGGCTGCCGGTGACCCAGCCCGAGCTCGTCGGCACCGACCCCGGCCACCGCGGACGGCGGCTGGCCGGCCGCCTGCTCGACGAACTGCACGCCCGGTGTTCGCGCGACGGGACCGCGCTCCAGGTGATCGAGGGGATCCCCTACTTCTACCGCCGCTTCGGCTACGACTACGCGCTCCGCCCCGGGGACGCCCGGGACATCCCGGCGGGTGAGCTCGTCGAGCCACCGGCGTCGCACCACGCCGGGATCCTGATCCGCCCGGCCGTGCCCGCGGACGCCCCCGCCCTGGCGCGTGTCGACGAGACCGTGGCGGGTCGGGACGTCCTGGCCTGCCCCCGGGACGAGCGCGCCTGGGCCCACGAGATCTCCGGGCACCGGCCCGACTCCACGGTCCGGCGCGGGGTGATGGCGGTGCTCGACGCCTCCGGGGCGGTGGCCGGCTACCTGGTCCACGGCCTGCGCCTGGGCGCCGACGGCTCCCTGCCCGTGCTGGCCGCCGGCTGCGCCGACCAGGGGATGTGGCCGCTGGCCGTGCCCGGCATGCGGCGCCGGCTCGCCGCGGCCGGCGCCGCGGCGGCCAGCCCGCAGCGTCCCTTCATGTCGCTGCGGCTGCTGCTGCCCGCCGCCCACCCGCTCGCGCGCTCCGCCTCGCCCGGCGTCTTCCGGCGGCCGCGGGCCTGGTACGCGCGAACCGGCGATCCGGCCGCCCTGCTCGACCACTGGCTGCCCGTCGTCGCCCGGCGCTGGCGGGAGCAGGACCTGCGCTGGCCCGGCGAGACGATGGTGATCGACACCTACCGCCAGTGGATCACGCTGCGCTTCGCCGACGGCGTGCCGGTCTCGGCGCGCGCCGAGCCACGCGGCGGCGAGCGGCGGGACGCCGCGACGCCGCACGCCGCGGTCCCGCCCGCGGCCCTGCTCCACCTGCTGCTCGGCAACCGGGGTCTCGGGGAAGCGCTGGACCTCTGGCCGGACCTGATCGTGCACGACCCGGCCGCCGAGCCGTTCCTCGCGGCGGGGTTCCCGGCCGTTCCTCCGGAGATCTGGCCGGTGGCCTGAGCGCGCGGCCCCGGCCCGACCTCAGGGGACGGCCGGGTCGAGCTCCGCGATGTCGACAGGCAGGCCGGCCTCGAGGGACCGGACGGCGGCCGCGCCGATCGCCGCGGCGTTGAGGCCGGCCGTCACGTCGGCGACGCGCGGCACCGGCGGCTCGGTCTCCCATGGGCGGAACAGCGCGTGGAAGAGCCGGGCGTCGGCGTCGGTCGCCGGCTCGGCGATCGGCACCTCCCGAGCCTCCGCCGCGCCGTGGCGGCGCACGGTCAGCCGCTCCTCAGCCGCCAGTTCGGCGGTGCCCTCGGTGCCGTCTATCACCACCCGACGGGGTTCGTCCTCGGCACGGCGGGTGTAGTGCAGCGTGGCGCCGCCCCGGTAGGCGACGGTCACGGTGAGCGGCAGGTCGTCGCCCGCGGTGGCGGAGACCCTCGCCGGGACGTCGTCGAGCCACCAGTTGACGAGGTCGAAGTGGTGGGACGCCTGGGCGAGCAGCGGGTCACGCCCCGAGGGCCACTCCGCCCGCACGGCGGTGATCCGGCCGACCCCGCCGGCCGAGAGCAGCTCGCGCAGGGCGGTGTTGGCCGGGGCGTGGCGCTGGTTGAAGGCGACCACGACCTCGCGGCCGCTGGCCTCGATGGCCGAGGCGATCCGCCGGGCGCCGGCGTCGTCCATGGTCAGCGGGGGTTCCACGATCACGTCCGCGCCGGCGAGCAGGGAGCGGCAGGTGAGGTCGGCGTGGGTGGCGTCGGGCGTGGTGAGGATGACCCGGTCGATCTTCTGCTCGTCGATCATCCGCTCCAGGCCGCCGGCGCCGTAGCGCACCGGTGATCTGCCGTCCGCGGCGAGGCCACGGATGTAGTCCTCGAAGCGGTCCAGGTGGACGGGGACGGCGTCGAGCAGCGCGATCAGCTCGGCCGGCTCGCGGTGCTCGTGGAGCAGGGCGCGCACGTAGGCACGCGCCCGGTCGCCGGTGCCGATCAACGCGTACCGGGTCCTCCTCGTCACTGTGCGCCCCCTGGTCGGTGTGGTCGAACGGGTCGAGCTGACCGTGTGCGGATGCTCACGGTGCGGACGGCTCCCACCACTCTAGGCAACTTCGATAGCTTAGTGAAGTAACTCCCGGGGAAAATATGCAACGTTGGAAAAGAGCGGCCGGCCCCACCGCGTAGCTGGTGGCGGTTTGCCCGCTTGGCACCGGCCGCACGGCGGGGCAGGCTTGCTACTCCGCCAGCGTCGCCTCGATCGCGGCCAGCTCCTCCTCGGTGAAGTCGAGGTTCCGCACCGCCGCCACGTTGTCCTCCAGTTGGGCCACGCTGCTCGCCCCGACCAGCGCCGAGGTGACCCGGCCGCCCCGCAGCACCCACGCGATGGCCAGCTGGGCCAGGCTCTGGCCGCGCGCGCCGGCGATCTCGTCGAGCTTCTTGGCCTTGGCCAGGTACTCGGGGGTGATCCCGGCGCGGGACAGGAAGGGGCTCTCGCCCGCGGCGCGCGAGCCCTCGGGGACGCCACCCAGGTAGCGGTCGGTCAGCAGGCCCTGGGCCAGCGGCGAGAAGACGATGGAGCCGGCGCCGACCTCGTCCAGCGCGTCCAGCAGGCCGTCCTCCTCCACCCAGCGGTTGAGCATCGAGTAGGAGGGCTGGTGGATCAGCAGCGGGGTGCCGAGCTCGCGCAGGATGCGGGCGGCCTCCCGGGTCTGGGCCGCCGAGTAGTTGGAGATCCCGACGTAGAGCGCCTTGCCCTGCCGGACGGCGGCGTCCAGCGCGCCCATGGTCTCCTCGAGCGGGGTGTCCGGGTCGGGCCGGTGGGAGTAGAAGACGTCCACGTACTCCAGGCCGAGCCGCCCCAGGCTCTGGTCGAGGCTGGCCAGCAGGTTCTTGCGGGAGCCCCATTCGCCGTAGGGCCCGGACCACATGTGGTACCCGGCCTTGCTCGAGACGATGATCTCGTCCCGGTAGCGCCGGAGGTCGGCCGCGAAGATCCGGCCGAAGTTGCGCTCCGCGGCGCCGGGCGGCGGGCCGTAGTTGTTGGCCAGGTCGAAGTGGGTGACCCCGAGGTCGAACGCCCGCAGCAGGATGGCGCGCTGCGTCTCCAGCGGGTTGCCGTCCCCGAAGTTGTGCCAGAGACCGAGGGACACGGCGGGCAGCCGCAGCCCCGACCTGCCGCTCCGCCGGTAGGGCATGTCCTCGTAGCGGGCCTCGGCGGCGACGTGGGTCACGGACGCTCCAGGGTCGAGTGGCGATCGAATCGCGGCATCCTGTCATACGCCGTGTCAGCAACACAACCGGTCACGGAACCCGCGCGACACCCCCTCGGCGCCCCCGCCTCGATGACGCAATCGGGTGGATATCCGATACAAGTCGGTAAATATGCCCGGAACGGGAAACTGACCCTGAGACACCCGAAGGGAAGGGACCTGAGATGGGCACGCGCCGCTGGATCCAGGAGTGGCCGGTGTACCGGCAACTGACGGGCGGTGACCCGCTCGGCCGCGGCGCCGCCGCGAAGTCCCGGGCCACCGAGCGGCTGCGACCCCGGACCGCGACGGCCGACCGGGTGGTGTCCTCCGTCTGCCCCTACTGCGCGGTGGGCTGCGGCCAGCAGGTCTACGTCAAGGACGACCGGGTCACCCAGATCGAGGGCGACCCGAACTCCCCGGTCAGCCGCGGCCGGCTCTGCCCCAAGGGCGCGGCCACCCTCCAGCTCGTCACCGGCGAGGCCCGCCGCCACCAGGTGCTCCACCGCCGCCCGGGCGCCACCGACTGGGAGCCGCTCGACCTGGACACCGCCATGGACATGGTGGCCGACCGGGTGATCAGGACCCGCCGCGAGACCTGGCGGTGGGAGGAGAACGGCGACCGGGTGGCACGCACCCTCGGCATCGCCAGCCTGGGCGGCGCGGTGCTGGACAACGAGGAGAACTACCTGATCAAGAAGCTCCTCACCGGCCTCGGCGTGGTGCAGATCGAGAACCAGGCCCGGGTCTGCCACAGCGCCACCGTCGCGGGCCTCGGCACCTCCTTCGGCCGGGGTGGCGCCACCACCTTCATGCAGGACCTGCAGAACTCCGACTGCGTGGTGATCCAGGGCTCCAACTTCGCCGAGTGCCACCCGGTCGGCTTCCAGTGGGTGATGGAGGCCAAGGCGCGCGGCGCCACCATCATCCACGTCGACCCCAGGTTCACCAGGACCAGCGCCCTGGCCGACCTGCACGTGCCGATCAGGGCCGGCAGCGACATCGCCTTCCTCGGCGGGCTGATCAACCACGTGCTGACCGAGGGCAAGGACTTCCGCGAGTACGTGCTCGCGTACACCAACGCCGCGACGATCGTCGGCGAGGAGTTCCAGGACACCGAGGACCTGGCCGGCGTCTTCTCCGGGCTCGACGAGGAGCGCCGGCACTACGACCCCGCCAGCTGGCGCTACGCGGGCGACACGGTGCGGGCGCCGGCCGGCAGCCAGCAGGCCCAGCCCGGCGACGCCTCGGAGCTGGCCGCCCAGCAGCGCGCCGGCGGCGCCGAGTCGCACGGCTCGGGCGGCGCCCGGGTGCAGCCGCACGTGCGGCGGGACGAGACGCTCACCGACCCGCGCTGCGTCTACCAGATCCTCAAGCGGCACTACGCCCGCTACACCCCGGAGATGGTGGAGCGGGTCTGCGGCGTGGACCCCGCCACCTTCGCGCGGGTCTGCGACGCCCTCACCGGAAACTCCGGCCCGGACCGCACCAGCGCCTTCGCCTACGCCGTCGGCTGGACCCAGCACTCGGTCGGCGCCCAGTACATCAGGGCGGCCTGCGTGCTCCAGCTGCTGCTCGGCAACATCGGGCGTCCCGGCGGCGGCATCCAGGCGCTGCGCGGGCACGCCAGCATCCAGGGGTCGAGCGACATCCCGACCCTGTTCAACCTGCTGCCCGGCTACATCCCGATGCCGCAGGCGCACCGCCACCAGGACCTGGACTCCTTCGTGGACACGGTGCGCACCCGCAAGGGCTTCTGGGCCGAGGCGCGGTCCTACGTGGTGAGCCTGCTGAAGTCCTACTACGGCGCGGCGGCCACCGCCGAGAACGACTACTGCTTCGACCACCTGCCGCGGATCACCGGCTCGCACAGCACCTACGACACGGTGATGGCGCAGCTGGACGGCGTCTGCAAGGGCTACTTCCTGTTCGGCGAGAACCCGGCGGTCGGCTCCGCCAACAGCAGGCTGCAGCGCCTCGGCATGGCCGCGCTCGACTGGCTGGTGGTCAGGGACTTCTCGCTGATCGAGTCGGCGACCTGGTGGCGGGACGGTCCCGAGATCGAGAACGGCGAGCTGCGCACCGAGGACATCGCCACCGAGGTGTTCTTCTTCCCGGCGGCCGCGCACACCGAGAAGTCCGGCTCGTTCACCAACACCAACCGCTGGCTGCAGTGGCACCACAAGGCGGTCGAGCCGGCGGGCGACGCGCGCAGCGACCTGTGGTTCGCCTACCACCTGGGCCGGCGGATCAGGGAGAAGCTGGCCGGCTCGACCGACCCGGCCGACCGGCTCTTCCTCGACCTGGCCTGGGACTACCCGACCGACGGGCCGACCGCGGAGCCGATCGCCGACGCGGTGCTGGCCGAGATCAACGGGCGCGGCCCGGACGGCGCGCCGCTGTCCTCGTACACCGAGCTGCGCGACGACGGCTCGACCTCCTGCGGCTGCTGGATCTACTGCGGGGTGTACGCGGACGGCGTCAACCAGGCGGCGCGGCGCCGCCCCGGCGACGAGCAGGACTGGGTGGCGGCCGAGTGGGCCTGGGCCTGGCCAGCCAACCGCCGGGTGCTGTACAACCGCGCCTCGGCGGCCCCGGACGGCCGGCCGTGGAGCGAGCGCAAGGCGTACGTGTGGTGGGACCCGGCGGCCGGCCGGTGGACGGGGCACGACGTGCCGGACTTCCCCGAGGGCCTGGCCCCCGACCACGTGCCGGCCGAGGACGCCGCGGGTGTGGCGGCGCTGCGCGGCGACGACGCGTTCATCATGCAGGGCGACGGCAAGGGCTGGCTCTTCGCGCCGGCCGGGCTCGCCGACGGTCCGCTGCCGACGCACTACGAGCCGCAGGACTCGCCGTTCGCCAACCCGCTGCACCCCGAGCACGACCGCTCGCCGGTGCGGCTGACGTTCCCACGCGAGGGCAACGAGTACCACCCGGCACCCGACGAGCCGGGCGCCGGGGTCTTCCCCTACGTGGTGACCACCTACCGGCTCACCGAGCACTTCACGGCCGGCGGGATGACCCGCTGGTCGCCCTACCTGGTGGAGCTGCAGCCGGAGATGTTCTGCGAGGTCTCCCCCGAGCTGGCGGCCGAGCGGGGGCTCGCGCACGGCGGCTGGGCGACCGTGGTCACCGCGCGCGGCGCGATCGAGGCCCGGGTGCACGTCACGGCCAGGATGGGGCCGCTGCGCGCCGACGGCAGGACGGTGTACCAGATCGGGCTGCCCTACCACTGGGGGTCCAACGGGCTCAGCCGCGGCGACGCCGCCAACGAGCTGACCTCGATCGTGCTGGACCCCAACGTCCACATCCAGGAGGTGAAGGCGCTGACCGCGGACATCCGGCCCGGGCGGCGCCCGCGCGGCCCCGAGCTCCGCGCCCTGCTCGACGACTACCGGCGGCGCGCCCGCGTCTCCCCGCGAACCGGACTGGAGGTCTGACCCATGACGACGGCCGAACGCGAGGGCCGGTGGCGGCGGTTGCTGTCCGGGCCCGAGCCCGAGGTGGCGGCCGACGCCGGGCACACCGAGGCGCCGCCGCGCGTCGGGTTCTTCACCGACACGTCGGTGTGCATCGGCTGCAAGGCGTGCGAGGTGGCCTGCAAGGAGTGGAACGCCGTCCCGGCGGACGGCGGGCCGCTGACCGGGATGAGCTACGACAACACCGGCGGGCTCGGCGCCTCGACCTGGCGGCATGTGGCGTTCGTCGAGCAGACCAGGCCGCTCGGCGGCCAGCGGTCCGCGGTCGAGCACCCGGACCTCGACGTGCTGGCGCTGGCCGCCGAGGGCTCCGCGGGGGACGGGGACGGCGGCCTGCGCTGGCTGATGGCCTCGGACGTGTGCAAGCACTGCACGCACGCCGCCTGCCTCGACGTGTGCCCCACCGGCTCGCTGTTCCGCACCGAGTTCGGCACGGTGGTGGTGCAGGAGGACATCTGCAACGGCTGCGGCTACTGCGTGCCGGCCTGCCCGTACGGGGTGATCGAGCAGCGCGAGGGCGACGGCCGAGCCTGGAAGTGCACGCTCTGCTACGACCGGCTCGGCGCGGGGCAGGAGCCGGCCTGCGCCAAGGCCTGCCCCACCGACTCCATCCAGTTCGGCCCGCTCGACGAGCTGCGGGAGCGGGCGGCGGCCAGGGTGACGCGGCTGCGGGAGACCGGCGTGCCGGACGCCAGGCTCTACGGGGCCGACCCGGCGGACGGGGTGGGCGGCGACGGCGCCTTCTTCCTGCTGCTGGACGAGCCCGAGGTGTACGGGCTGCCGCCGGACCCGGTGGTGACCACCCGGGACCTGCCGGTGATGTGGCGCCACGCGGGGACGGCGGCGCTGGCCCTGCTGGGCGGCCTGGCGGCCGTCTTCGCGGGTCAAAGGAGCCGGACGTCGGGAAGGAGCGGTCGATGAGCGAGGCGGAGGTCAGGCGCGAGGGCCTTGCCGGGGTACGTCCCGGGCGGGAGGCGCTGTTCGCGCCGGGCGTCGACGGGGAGCGCCGGCGACGGAAGCAGGGGGACCGGCCGGTGCCGGCGGAGTCCTACTACGGTCGCCCGGTGATCAAGGCTCCCGCGTGGGAGCCCCGGGACATCGCCGGCTACCTGTTCCTCGGCGGGCTCGCCGGCGCGGGCTCGGTGCTGGCGGCCGGGGCCCAGCTGACCGGCAGGGCGGCCACCGCGCGGGCGATGAAGCTGAGCTCGCTCAGCGCTGTCTCCCTCTCGGTGGCGGCGCTGGTCAACGACCTGGGCCGTCCTGCGCGGTTCGGCAACATGCTGCGGGTGGTGAAGCCGACCTCGCCGATGAGCGTCGGTTCCTGGCTGCTGGCCGGCTACGGGCCGCTGGCCGGCGCGGCGGCCGTGAGCGAGCTGACCGGCCGGGCGCCCCGCGCCGGCCGGGCGGCGACCGCGGGCGCCGCCTGCCTGGGCCCGGCGGTGGCGGCCTACACCGGGGTGTTGATCGCGGACACCGCGGTGCCGGCCTGGCACACGGCCCACCGTGAGCTGCCGTATGTGTTCGTGGGCTCGGCGGCGGCGGCCGCGGCCGGGATGGCGCTGCTCGCCGGGCCGCGCGCCGAGAACCGGCCCGCCAGGCGGGCCGCGGTGCTCGGCACGGTGACCGAGCTGGCGGCGCTGGGGGCCGCCCGGCGGCGCGCCGGCGTGGTGGCGGAGACCTACGAGGGCGGCCCGGCCGGCCGGCTGCTCGCCGCCGCGCGGCGGTTGGGTGTGGCGGGCGCGGCGGCCGGCTGGCTGCTCGGCGGGCGGAGCAGGACCGTGGCGGCGGTGTCGGGGGCGGCGCTGCTCGCGTCCTCGGCGTGCACCAGGTTCGGGATCTTCCACGCCGGCCTGGCCTCGGCCCGTGACCCGAAGTACACGGTGCTGCCGCAGCGTGAGCGGCTGGCGGCCAGGTCAGGACTGGCCGAGCAGGCGGCCGGGGTGCGGGCCGTCCTGGACGACGGCACGGCCGGCGGCGAGGTCGCCGGCCCGCCCCCGGACGCATAAAATAGAACAAAGTGCTTATATCGAACCCCACGCCGGGGAGGTAGCTGATGAAGGCGGTCGTTTACCACGAGCCCTACTCCGTGTCGGTCGACGAGGTGGCGGACGCGCGGATCGAGGCGCCGACCGATGTCGTCATCCGCATCACCACCAGCGCGATCTGCGGCTCCGACCTGCACATGTACGAGGGCAGAACGGGCGCGGAGTCGGGCATCGTCTTCGGCCACGAGAACATGGGGGTGGTCGAGGAGGTCGGCTCGGGCGTGGCCACGGTGCGGAAGGGCGACCGCGTGGTCCTGCCGTTCAACGTGGCGTGCGGGTTCTGCAGGAACTGCCTGGCCGGGCGGACCGGCTTCTGCCTGACCGTCAACCAGGGCTTCGCCGGCGGCGCCTACGGCTATGTCTCGATGGGGCCCTACCGGGGCGGCCAGGCCGAGTACCTGCGGGTGCCGTTCGCGGACTTCAACTGCCTCCAGCTGCCCAGGGGCAACGAGCACGAGGACGACTTCGCGCTGCTCGCGGACATCTTCCCCACCGGCTACCACGCCACCGAGCTGGCCGACGTCAGCCCCGGCGACTCGGTCTGTGTCTTCGGCGCCGGGCCCGTCGGCCTGATGGCGGCGTACTCGGCGCTGCTGCGCGGCGCCTCCCGGGTGTTCGTCGTGGACCGGCAGCGGGACCGGCTGCGACTCGCCGAGCAGATCGGCGCCACCCCGGTCGACTACACGCGCGGCGACGCGGCGGAGCAGATCAAGGAGCACACCGGCGGCGAGGGCACCGACAAGGGCATCGACGCGGTGGGCTACCAGGCCACGGTGCGGGAGGGCGAGGAGCAGCCGGCGATGGTGCTCAACACCCTGGTCGAGGCCGTCAGGCCGACCGGGATGCTGGGCGTGGTCGGGCTCTACGTGCCGTCCGACCCGGGCGGTCCGAGCGAGAGCGCCAAGCACGGCGAACTGCTGTTCGCGATGGGCCGCTTCTTCGAGAAGGGGCTGCGGATGGGCACCGGGCAGGCGAACGTCAAGGCGTACAACCGGCAGCTGCGGGACCTGATCATCGCCGGTCGGGCGACCCCGAGCTTCGTGGTCTCCCACCGACTACCGCTCGATCAGGCGCCGTTGGCGTACGACCGGTTCGACAAGCGGGTGGACGGCTGGACGAAGGTCCTGCTGAAACCGGGCCTGCACGGCTGAACCCGCCCCGGGAGGAGGCGAAATGTCGACCACGCCGGAGGAGGAAATGGGCGACGAGGTCTACCAGCCGCCACGAGCCGACGACGACCAGGACGACAACCCCGTGGACGTCGACCTGGACAACGCGCTCGACGAGCCGCGGCAGGACGAGACGCTGGACCAGGGCTACTCGCCACCGGAACGGCCGTTCGCGGTGAGCCGCCACGGCACGACGGCCAGGGAGCAGCACGACCGGGAGTCCCTCGACCAACGCCTGGACGAGGAGGTGCCCGAGGTCGCCGAGCCCGAGGGCGACGGCATCGGCGACCAGCCGGGGATGGCGGGCGAGCCGGTGGACGACGAGGTCGGCGACGCGCGCGCGGGACGCCTCGTCAAGGTGGACGAGCGGTACCCGCTGCGCGGCGGCGACGGCCCCTCGGCCCAGGACATGGGCATCGACGGCGGCGCCGCCTCGGCGGAGGAGGCGGCCGTCCACGTCATCGCGGAGCTCGGCCCCGAGGAGCCACGCGAGGAGGGCGAGTAGCGCGGCGAGGCTCTCGCGACTGCGAACGATGCGCAGCTAATAGATGCATGCGTGCGCTCATATGCACATAATGGGTGGGGGCACGCCCCGTGCCCACTCCGCCGAGCACGGCGGCGCGTCGAAAGGGCTCGTTGTGAGCGCATCGCACACCCATGACCACGGACCAGAGCACGCCACCCACTCGCACGACGAGCAGGACCACGGACACCACGGCCACGGACACGAGGACCACGCGCACGAGGGCCACGCGCACGATCACGACCACGGCGGCGGGCGGCTGGCCCGGCTGCGGCATGAGCTGACCCACCTGGTCAAACCGCACTCCCACGAGTCGTCCGACAAGATCGACAACGCCCTGGAGTCCTCGACCCGCGGCATGCGCGCGCTGTGGATCTCACTGGTCGTACTCGGCGTCACCGCGATCTTCCAGGTCGTCATCGTCGTCATCTCCGGCTCGGTCGCGCTGCTCGGCGACACCATCCACAACTTCGCCGACGCGCTCACCGCCGTGCCGCTGGGCATCGCCTTCCTCCTGGGCCGCCGCGCCGTCACCCGCCGCTTCACCTACGGCTACGGCCGCGCCGAGGACCTGGCCGGCATCGTCATCGTGCTGACCATCACCGCCTCCGCCGCGCTCGCCGCCTGGACCGCCATCGACCGGCTCGTCAACCCCCAGGACATGACCCACATCCCGGCCGTCGCCGCGGCCGCCGTGGTCGGCTTCGTCGGCAACGAGTGGGTGGCCCGCTACCGCATCCGGATCGGCCGCGAGATCGGCTCCGCGGCGCTGGTCGCCGACGGACTGCACGCCCGTACCGACGGCTTCACCTCGCTCGCCGTGCTGCTGAGCGCCGGCGGCGCCGCGATCGGCTGGCAGCTCGCCGACCCGATCGTCGGCCTGCTGATCACCGTGGCCATCCTGATGGTGCTGCGCGACGCCGCCCGCGAGGTGTTCCGCCGCGTCATGGACGCCGTCGACCCGGAACTCGTCGACGCCGCCGAGAGCGCGCTCACCGAGGTGCCCGGCGTCGTCGAGGTCGGCGAACTCCGGATGCGCTGGATCGGCCACAGGCTCCGCGCCGAGGTGGCCGTCGTGGTCGACGGCCGGCTCAGCGTCCGCGCGGCGCACGACGTCACCGTAGCGGCCGAGCACGCCCTGCTCCACGCCGTCCCCAAACTCACCGCCGCCCTCGTCCACGCCGACCCCGCTCCCGCCCCGGGCGCCCCCGACCCGCACGCGGAGCTGGCGCACCACGCCGGGTAGACGCCCCCTCCCGGTCCGGCACACCCGCCGGAAAGCCTGCCGAATAGTAGGCTTTCCGGTGGAAAGCCGCATCTCCGGCATTCGCGTCTGCGACGCATGCGGGGAGTCGACCTGGAGAGACGTCGCCTATGACGACACACGAGAATCAGCCGGGCGCCGCGGGCGCCCGCGCGGCCACCGAGGAGGGCTACCACCGCGGCCTCGGGAGCCGTCAGGTGCAGATGATCGCCATCGGCGGCGCCATCGGCGTCGGCCTCTTCATGGGGGCCGGGGCCAACATCGCCAAGGCGGGGCCGAGCCTCGTCCTGATGTACGCGCTGGCCGGCTGCGTGGTCTTCGTGATCATGCGGGCGCTGGGCGAGCTGCTGCTGTACCGGCCGGTCTCCGGCAGCTTCGCCGAGTACGCCAGGGAGTTCCTCGGCCCGTTCTTCGGCTACGCCACGGGCTGGACGTACTGGCTGCTGTGGGTGGTCACCGGCATGGCCGAGCTGACGGCCGCGGCCATCTACGTCCACTACTGGTTCCCCGAGATCCCGCAGTGGGTGAGCGCCCTGGTCTTCCTGGTGCTGCTCTTCGGGGCCAACCTGCTCTCGGTGCGGCTCTTCGGCGAGATCGAGTTCTGGTTCTCGATGGTGAAGGTCACCGCGATCATCGGCATGATCGTCATCGGCCTCGGGGTGCTCACCTTCGGCTTCTCGCAGGCCGGGGAGACCGCCACGGTCTCCAACCTCTGGTCGCACGACGGCTTCTTCCCCAACGGCATCGGCTCCAGCCTGCTGACGCTGCAGGGCGTGATGTTCGCCTACATCGCCATCGAGCTGGTGGGGGTCACCGCGGGTGAGAGCGCCGATCCCGAGCGCTCACTGCCGCGCGCGATCAACACGCTGCCCTGGCGGATCGCGCTGTTCTACGTGGGCTCCCTCACGGTCATCCTGGCCGTGGTGCGGTGGACCGAGTTCGACGCCGGGGTCAGTCCGTTCGTCGCCGCGTTCGCCGCGATCGGGCTGCCGTTCGGCGCCGCCGTGGTCAACTTCGTGGTTCTCACCGCGGCCCTCTCCTCCTGCAACTCCGGCATGTACTCGACCGGCCGGATGCTGCGCGACCTGTCCTCCAACGGCGAGGCGCCGGCCCGGTTCGGCCGGCTCAACGGTCGCCAGTCCCCCGCGTTCGGGATCACCGTCTCGGTCGCGCTGATGGGCATCGGCGTGGTGCTCAACTACCTGGTGCCGGAGAAGGCCTTCGGCTATGTCACCTCGGTGGCCACCGCCTGCGGGCTGTGGACCTGGTCGATGATCCTGGTCAGCCACCTGCGCTACCGGCGCGGCGTGCTCGCCGGCCGGCTGCCCGCCTCGTCGTTCCCGGCCCCGGGCGGCGCGGCGGCGAGCGTGGTCGCGCTGCTGGCGCTGCTGCTGGTGGGCGTGCTGATGGGCGTCGACGAGGACGCCAGGATCTCGCTCTATGTGGGCGCGGTCTGGGCGGCCTGCCTGCTGCTCGGCTGGGGTGTCATGCGCCGGGGCCGGCACCTGCCGACCGCCGGCGGCCCGCCCCAGGCCGAACTGGCGGCGCGCTAGGGGAAGTTGGGGCCCGGGAACGGCGTAGTTCCAATTTTGACGAAAGTCTGAGACCGTTCAGAGCGAGCCATGAGGTTACCCATGGGGCTGGGTGGATCTGTGTGATCTACGGCGGAGGGAAGCCCTTCCCGCCGGTGCGTTTCGGGTTGTTTCACGTTGTGACACCAGAAAGGCATTCCCCATCATGGACCATTCCCCCGTGCCCGAGATCCGGGCCCTGTCACACGCGCTGCGTCGGCTCGACGGCCACGACCGCCGGCTGTTCAGGGCCTTCGGCCAGGGCCCGCTGCGGCCCGTGCCCCACACCCACATCCACCACGCCTTCGAGGAACAGGCGGCCCGGCGCCCGCTCGCCATCGCCGCCGAACACCAGGGCGCGACCATCAGCTACGGAGAGCTCAACCGGCAGGCCGAGCGGCTCGCCGCCCTGCTCGCCGGGCACGGCGTCGGCCCCGGCGACCGGGTCTGCCTCTTCCTGCGCCGCTCGATACCGATGCTGGTCGGGCTGCTCGCCACGCTGAAGGCCGGCGCCGCCTATGTGCCGCAGGACGTCGGCACCGCCCCGGCCGCCCAGCTGGACCACGTGCGGCGGGCCACCAGGGCCCGGGTGGTGCTGACCGAGTCCCGCCACCGCGACCTGGTGCCCGCCGGGGGCGATCACGCGGTCCTCGCCGTCGACGAGGTCATGGCCGACGTCGTCTGCCTCGACTTACCGACCCGGCCGGCCGCCGATCCCGACGAGGGCTGCTACGTGCTCTTCACCTCGGGGACCACGGGCCGGCCCAACGGCGTGACCGTCACCCACCGCAACGTCTGCAACCTGCTGCTCACCCAGCCGGGCGACCTCGGCATCCGGCCCGGCGACCGGGTGGCGCAGATCCTCAACATCGCCTTCGACATGGCCGCCTGGGAGATCCTGGGGGCGCTCAGCCACGGCGCCACCCTGGTCATCAGGGGCCGGGAGATCGCCCGGGCCGTCCGGGACTGCCACGTCGTCATCGCCACCCCCACCATCCTCAGCGCCCTCGACCCCGACCGGTGCCGGCGGATCAGGACCGTGGCGGTGGCCGGCGAGCCGTGCCCCCGGGCGCTCGCCGACCGCTGGGCGCGGAGCTGTGCCTTCTACAACGGCTGCGGACCCACCGAGACCACCATCGTCAACACGATGCAGTTGCACCGGCCCTCGGCCGCCCGGCTCACCATCGGCCGGCCGACCCCGAACAACACCGTGTACGTGCTGGACGAGCGGCGCCGGCCCTGCCCGATCGGCGAGGTGGGCGAGATGTGGGCCGGCGGCGCCGGGGTGTCCGCCGGCTACCTGGACAACCCCGAGCTCACCGGCGAGCGTTACGCCCCCGACCCATTCCTCGGCGCCGGGCGGCTGATGTTCCGCACCCGGGACCTGGGCCGTTGGACCCCCGACGGCGAGCTGGAACACCTGGGCAGGACCGACGACCAGGTGAAGGTCCGCGGCTTCCGGGTGGAGCTCGACTCGGTCTCCGCGGTGCTCGAGTCGCTGCCGGGCTGCGCCAGGGCCGCCACCGTCAAGCTGGACGACCGCACCCTGGTCTCCTTCGTCTCCCCGGGCGGCCTCTCCCCCGCCACGGCCCGCCGCGCCGTCGCGGCGGCGCTGCCCTACTACTGCGTGCCGGCCGCCGTGTACGCGCTGGACGCCCTGCCGAGGACCTCCCGCGGCAAGATCGACAAGCCGGCGCTGCTGCGGCTGGCCGCCCGCCTCGCCGAGCCGGCCGCGCACGCCACCGAGCTGCACGGGGCGGCGTCGTGACGGCCCCGGTGCGCGACGCCGCCGTCGCGCCGCTGCCACCGCTCCTCCCCTGGCCCCGCCGGGTGCTCAAGCACCCGCGGCTGATGCACCACAACCGGCTGGTCGCGCTGGTCTGGGCGGTCAACCTGGCCGCGCTCGGCCAGGGTCTCGCGGACGGCGAAGGACTCTCGGCCCGCTCGATCTCCTACGCGGCGCTGGCCAACCTCACGCTGGCCGTGGTGGTGCGCCAGCAGTACGTCATCAACGCGCTGTTCGGGCTCGCCACCCGGGCCCCGGTGACCTGGCCGCTCAGGATCCGCTGGACGCTGGCGAAGGTCTACCACTTCGGCGGGCTGCACGTCGGCGGCACCACGGCCGGCACCGCGTGGTTCCTCGCCCTGCCGCCGGTGCTGGTCGTCGACGGCGCGCCGGCGGCCACCGTGGCGGTGTCGGTCGCGCTCGGCGTGCTGCTGGTGCTGCTGGTGGCCACCGCGCTGCCGCCGTTCCGCGCCCGCCACCACGACCACTTCGAGCGGATCCACCGGTTCGGCGGCTGGTCCGTGCTGCTGCTGTTCTGGGTCCAGACCGCGCTGGTCCTGCGGGAGCGCGGTGGATCGCCGCTGGCGGCGCCCGAACTCTGGGCACTGGCGCTGGTCACGGCCAGCGTCGCGCTGCCCTGGCTTCGGCTGCGCCGGGTGCCGGTGACGGTCGAGCGGCCCTCGAACCACGTGGTGCTGGCCCACTTCGACCACGGGGTGACGCCGTTCGCCGGCTCGTCGACCGCGATCAGCCGCCGCCCGCTGCTGGAGTGGCACTCGTTCGCCAACGTGCCGTCGCCCGGGCGCAGCGGGTTCCGGCTGACCATCTCCCGGGCCGGCGACTGGACGGGCGCCTTCATCGACGACCGGCCGGACCACGTGTGGGTGAAGGGCATCACCACGGCCGGGGTCGCCAACATCGAGACGCTGTTCACCCGGGTCGTCTACGTGGCCACCGGCAGCGGCATCGGGCCCTGCCTGCCGCACCTGCTGGCCCGCGAGGTGCCGTCGCTGCTGGTCTGGGCCACCCGCACCCCCCGGCTGACCTACGGCGACGCGCTGGTGGACGAGATCCTGGCCGTCCAGCCGGACGCCCGCATCTGGGACACCACCGAGCACGGCAAGCCCGACATGGTGGCCCTGGCTTACGCCGCCTACCGCGACTTCGGCGCGGAGGCGGTCATCTGCATCTCCAACAAGAGCCTCACCTGGCGCGTCGTGCACGGCCTGGAACGGCGCGGCATCCCGGCCTACGGCGCGATCTGGGACTCCTGACCGCACTCCCCACCGGAGGTAACCCCCATGCACCTCGACCACCTGAAGGTGGAACGGGACGAGCGCGTCGTCACCGTCCGCCTGCACCGCCCCGCGGTGCTCAACGCGCTCAACAGCGAGCTGATGACCGAACTCACCACCCTGCTCGCCTCCCTGGACGACGACCCGGACGTCGGCTGCTTCCTGCTCACCGGCTCCGAGCGCGTCTTCGCGGCCGGCGCCGACATCCGGGAGATGGCGGAGCGCACCGCGCCCGAGATGGCCGCCGACGACTACTTCGCCGGCTGGGAACGGCTCGCCGCGCTGCGCACCCCGAAGGTGGCGGCCGTCGCCGGCTACGCGCTGGGCGGCGGCTGCGAGCTGGCCATGCTGTGCGACACGGTGATCGCCGCCGACACCGCGGTGTTCGGGCAGCCGGAGATCAGGCTCGGCGTGATCCCGGGCATCGGCGGCACCCAGCGGCTGACCCGCCTGGTCGGCAAGGCGAAGGCCATGGACCTGATCCTCACCGGCCGCACCATGGACGCCGCGGAGGCCGAACGCTCGGGCCTGGTCGCCCGGGTGGTGCCGGCCGACCGGCTGCTGGCGGAGGCGTTCGCGGTGGCCCGCACCATCGCCTCCCACAGTCGGCCGGCGGTGCGCGCCGCCCGGGAGGCCGTGGACCGGGCACTCGAACTGGGACTCGCCGAGGGCGTCCGCTACGAACGCCGGGTGTTCCACGCGCTGTTCGCGACCGAGGACCAGAAGGAGGGGATGCGGGCCTTCCTGGAGAAGCGCCCGCCGGAGTTCACCGGCCGCTGAGCGGCCCGTCGGCCGGGCGCGGCAACCCGCCCGGCCGACGCCACCGCCGGCTATTCGGCGATGGGCAGGAAGACCCGCATGGCGCCGTTGTCGCGGTTGGCCCAGGCGTAGTAGGGGATCGCGGTGAGGGTGACGGGGTCGCCGGCCGGCGCCGGGGTGCCGGCGGTGGCGGGCCGGTAGGGCCACCAGGGCGCGGACGCGCCGGTGTCCGGGCGGGGGCGGCGGCGGGCGGTGGCGGTCACGGTGGTGACGCCGCCGAGGAGTTCGGGTCGGTCGACGGTGCCGAGTCCGGCGGCGAGGTCGACGGCCAGGTCGTCGAGGCCGCTGCCCGCCGGCGGCGCGGGCTGGTCGAGAGCCTCGACGCAGTGGACGAGGGGCCCGCGTTCGATGGCGGCGCAGCCGCGGACGGCGTCCACCCGGGGGTCGGCCAGGGTGAACCTGGGTGCCAGGTCGAGGTCGAGGACGACGGTGTCGCCCTCCGTCCAGGCCCGGTCGAGACGCAGCCAGCCGTCCGCGAACTCCGCCACGCCGGCGGCGGGTTCGGCGCCGTTCACGGTGACGGTCCAGGCGTCGGCCGACCAGTGCGGGACGCGCAGCGTCAGGGTCCAGGGCTCCTCGCCGGTACCGGTGACGGTGAGGGCGATCCGGCCCTGCCGCGGGTAGTCGGTCTCGACGCGCAGCGCGACCTCGCCGCCGGCCAGCGGAGCGGCGACGGTACCGGTGGCGTACTGGTGGACCTGGAGCGCGCCGCCGTCGGCCGAGGCGGTGGCCAGGTAGTGGGGCAGCGAGGCGAGCAGCCGCATCAGGTTGGGCGGGCAGCAGGCGCAGCGGAACCAGGGCACCCGGCGGGGCTTGTCGCCCTCCTGGTCGGCGTGGCCGTCGCGGACGTGCAGCGGGTTGTCGTAGAGGTAGCGGTCGCCGGAGAGCGAGACCCCGCACAACACGCCGTTGTAGAGGGTGCGTTCGACGAGGTCGGAGTACTTGGCCTCGCCGGTGAGCAGGGCGAGCCGCCAGGCGAACTGGACGGAGGCGATGGCGGCGCAGGTCTCGCAGTAGGAGCGGTCGGCGGGCAGCTCGTAGGGCTGGCCGAACGCCTCGTCGGAGTGGTGGGCGCCGACGCCGCCGGTGAGGTAGGTCTGGCGCGCCACCATCTCGGTCCACAGCCGCTCGACGGCGGCTCGCAGGGCGGGGTCGCCGGTCTCGGTGGCCACGTCGGCGGCGCCGGCCAGCAGGTAGAGCTGGCGGACGGCGTGGCCGGTGACCGCCTCGGCCTCGCGCACCGGCATGTGGTCCTGGAAGTAGCCGGGGCGGTCGAATCCCTTGTCGCCGGTCAGGCCGAGGGCGCCGCCGTGCCGGTCGACGAAGTACGCCGCCAGCTCGGTGTAGCGGGACTCGCCGGTCTCCCGGGCGAGTTCGACCAGGGCGGTCTCGATCTCGGGGTGGCCGTCGACCGAGTCGTGCGGCCTGCCGGAGCCCTCGGGGCCGAAGCTCTCGCCGATGTGGTCGGCGAACCGGACGGCGATGTCCAGGAGTTCACGGCTTCCGGTGGTCCGGTGGTGGGCGACGGCGGCCTGGATGAGGTGTCCCGCGGTGTAGAGCTCGTGGCCCCACTTCAGCTCGGTGAAGTGCGGCACCTCGGGCTTGGCCACCTGGTAGTAGGTGTTGAGGTAGCCGGAGTCCTCCTGGGCGTCGGCCAGCAGCCCGGCGAACTCGGTGATGCGGCTGGTGAGTTCGTCCCTGCTTTCGGTGTCCGTCGCCGGGTCACCGAGCTGCCAGGCGGCGGCCTCCAGCCACTTGTGGACGTCCGAGTCCTGGAACGGGAAGGCGCCCTGGAAGCCCTCGGTGGCCCGCGCGGCGGCCAGCCGGAAGTTCTCCAGGTTGCCGGCCTCGGCGAGGCGCTGCGGGCCCTGGGGGATGCTGACCTCCGCGTTGACCCGGCGGCGTTCCGCCCAGAAGCCGGCGGTCACGGTGGCACGCGCGGTGGCGCGCAGCGCGGCGTGCGCGGCCGGGCCCGGGTGGACCGGGCCCGCGGGGCTGGGTGCTGGGGTCTTGGCGGACGGGACGGCTGTCATGCGTGACTCCGATTACGGGACGGGAACTGACGTCAGTGGAGCTTGCGGGTCGCGTCGAACGCCGGGGAAGGCGCTGGGAAACCCTTTTCCCAGCCGCAGACGCTAGGAGCCGCGGGAGAGGAGCGTCAAGACGTCGGACCGGATCGGTTTACCCGGCTTCCCACCCCTGTTGCCACGGTCGAAGACGTGGCATGATGACGCGCCCGGGGGCGGCCACGGCCGCTGGAGTGGACCAGGTCCGAGAAGGGGCAAAGGGTTTCCCATGACCGTGACGCCACGCCGAGAGGCCGGGGCACGGGCCGTCACCATCAGCGACGTCGCCGCGCTCGCCGGGGTCTCCCCCGGCACCGCCTCCAAGGCGCTCAACGGGCGCGGCCGGCTGCGCCCCGAGACCAGGGAGCGGGTGCTCGACGCCGCCCGCAAGCTCGACTTCCGGCCCAACGCGATGGCGCAGGGCCTGCTGTCGGGGCGCAGCTTCACGGTCGGGCTGATCACCACCGACAGCGTGGGCCGGTTCAGCCTGCCGGTGCTGCTCGGCGCCGAGGACGCGCTCGGCGCCGGCCGGATGTCGGTGTTCCTGTGCGACACCCGGGGCGACCGGATCCGTGAACAGCACTATGTGCGCACCCTGTTGGAGCGCCGGATCGACGGCCTGATCGTCACGGGCCGGCGCACCGACCCGCGCCCGCCGCTCGTGCTGCCGGCCCCGGTGCCCGTGGTCTACGCGCTCGGGCCCTCGACCGACCCGGCGGACGTGTCGCTGGTCCCGGACGACGCGGGCGGCGCCCGGCTCGTCGTCGACCACCTGCTGGCCACCGGCCGGCGCCGCGTCGCGCACCTCACGGGCCCGGCCCACCACGCGGCGGCGGCCGTGCGGGCCGAGCACACCACGCTCGCGCTCCGCGCGGCCGGAGCCGAACTCTCCGGCGGCCGCGTCTACTTCGGCGAGTGGAGCGAGGCGTGGGGCCGGCAGGCGGCGCTGATCGCGCTGCGCGCCGACCCCGAGGTGGACGCGCTGTTCTGCGGCAGCGACCAGATCGCCAGGGGCGCGGCCGACGCGCTGCGCGAGGCCGGGCGCCGGGTGCCGGCGGAGGTGGCGATCGCCGGCTACGACAACTGGGAGGTCATGGCGGAGGCATCCCGCCCGCCGCTCACCACCGTCGACATGAACCTCACCGAGCTGGGGCGGACGGCGGCGCTGCGCCTGATGGACGCCATCGACGGCCGCCCGGCCAGCGGCCTCGAAGCGCTGCCCTGCCGGCTGGTGGTCCGCGAGTCGACGGGCGCCCCCGAGGGGGACGGGAGGCCACGGTGAACCCCGACGCGCCGCTGGCCCGTAGCGACGACGGGCCGCTGCCGTTGCCGCGCAACGCCGTGCTGCTGGCGGCCGGCAACCCGCGCTGACCCGGGCGGTCTGGGCGACGCTGGCCGTCGCCGCCGTGCTGTCCCTCATGGCGCCGCCGGCGCTCCCGCTGCTCGCCGCCCTGGCCGCGGCGGCCACCGCCCGGCTGGCCCGGCGCGCCGTCGCGCGCGCGGAGCGGGCCGCCGTCCCGCCCGCCACGGCGCGGCCGGCGCGCGCCTGAGGCGGCCGACCGGGGTCAGGCCGGCCCAGGTTCCTCCGGCGCGGTCGGCCCGGTCGGCTGCCGGATCATGGCCAGGGTCAGGACGTCGCCGCCGATCCCCCAGCCGCCGTCGGTCACCTCCTCGACCAGGACCAGGGTGGTGGCGCGGGCCCGCTCCCCGTAGAGCTCGACGTACAGCTCGGTGGTGCGGGCGACGATCCGCGCCTTCTGCCTCTCGTCCAGGCTTCCGGCCGGGACCTTGAAGTTCGCGAACGGCATGGTGGTGCTCCTCGTGGTTGGTGAACTCGTGCCGGCGGCCGTCAGATGACGCCGCCGTTGGCGCGGACGACCTGGCCGTTGACCCAGTGGCCGGCCGGGGAGGCCAGGAAGGCGACGGCCGCGGCGATGTCGGCCGGGGTCCCGAGGCGTTCCAGCGGGGCCATCGCCGCGAGCCGGTCGACGGTCTCCTGGTCCTTGCCTTCGAGAAACATGTCGGTGGCGGTGGGCCCGGGGGCCACGGTGTTGACGTTGACGTCCCGGCCCCGCAGCTCGCGGGCGAGGACCATGGTCATGCCCTCGACCGCGGCCTTGCTGGCGATGTAGGCGCCGTAGGTGGGGAAGGCCAGGCCCACCTGGGAGGTGGAGAACGTGACGATCGCCCCGCCGGACCGCACACGGCGGGCGGCCTGCTGGGCGACGACGAAGGTGCCGCGGATGTTGACGCGGTGCAGCGCGTCGAGCTCCGTCAGGTCGACCTCGGCGATGGTGGACAGGGTCATCCGGCCGGCCGCGTGCACGACCACGTCGACGCCGCCGAACTCCGACTCGGCCGCGTCGAACAGGTCGGCCACCTGCCGCTCGTCGGCGACGTCGGCCCGGACGGCGACCGCCCGGCCGCCGGCGGCGACGGCCTCCGCCACCGCGGCCTCGGCCTGCTCGCGGTTGCCCGCGTAGCCGACCACCACGGCGTACCCGTCGGCGGCCAGCCGGCCCACCGTCGCGCGACCGATGCCGCGCGAGCCGCCGGTGACGACGGCGACGCGGGGCCGGTCGGTGGTGGGCTCGGACGTTGCTCCCCGCTGGGACATGCGCACTCCTCATGGTCTTCGGACGTACCGGCACCGCGGTTCCGCCTCGGCGCCCGGTTCGCGTCCAGCCTGGACCGGCGCCCCCGGGGCAGCCACGGCTCTCCGTACCCTGGGGTCGGCAACCCCTGGATCGGCCCGGCGCCGCGCGCGACCATGGGAGGCGTGAACCATTCGGAGCTCGCCGCGTTCCTGAAGTCCCGGCGCGATCGCGTCCGCCCCGCGGACGTCGGCCTGCCCACCGGCCCCCGGCGCCGGGTGCCCGGCCTGCGGCGCGAGGAGGTCGCCCAGTTGGCCGGCCTCTCCGCCGACTACTACACGGAGCTGGAGCGGGGGCGCGGCGCCCAGCCGTCGGCGCAGGTGCTGGCCGCCCTGGCCCGGGCGCTGCGGCTGGACGGCGACGAGCGGGACCACCTCTTCCTGCTCGCCGACCGTCCGCTTCCGCCGGCGGCCCACGCGCCCTCCACCCACGCCCAGCCGGCCCTGCTCGGGCTGCTCGACCGGCTCGACACCACCCCCGCCCGGATCATCACCGACCTGCACCAGACGCTGGCCCAGAACGCGCTGGCCGAGGCGCTTCTCGGCCCGCCGCTCGTGGGGCGCGGCCCGGCCGCGTCGTTCGTCTTCCGCTGGTTCACCGACCCCGCCGTCCGCGCGCTCCACCCGGTCGAGGACCACCCGCACCACTCCCGGGTCTTCGCCGCCGACCTGCGCGCGGTCGCCGCCCGGCGCGGCGACGACCCCGAGGTGGGCCGGCTGGTGGCCACGCTGCGCCGGCGCAGCCCGGAGTTCGCCGCCCTCTGGGAGACCGGCGACGTCGCGCTCCGGCGCACCGACCACAAGCGCGTCGTCCATCCCGCGCTGGGCGTCATCGAGCTGGACTGCCACCGGGTGTCGAGCGAGGACGGCCGCCAGCGGCTGATGTGGTTCACCGCGCCGCCCGGCACCGAGGGCGCCGCCCAGCTGGAGCTGCTGTCCGTCATCGGCACGCAGGACCTGACGGTCACCCGCGGTCGGTCCGGACCGCTCCCGACGTCGTGACGGCTACCGCCCCGTCGGGAGCGGCTTGGGCGGATAGCCGCGCAGCACGAGGGAGGTCATGACCGGGCCGTGGCGGGCCATGGTGTCGACGACCCGTTCGAGGCGGGCGGCGTCGGCGCAGTGGACGTCGAGCAACAGACAGTCCTCGCCGGTCACCCGGAGCACCGAGGTCACCTCGGGGAGCTCCGCGGCGAGCCGCAGCGCGTCCGGCAGCCGGGCGTGGGTGGTGCGCAGCCGCAGCACGGCGTGGATGTTCAGCCCGAGGGCGGCCGGGTCGACGACGGCCCGGTAGCCGGTGATGACGCCGCTCTTCTCCAGGCGTTGGATGCGGGCGCCGGCCGCCGGTTGGGAGAGGCCGACCCGGCGGCCGACCTCCGCCCCGGTCAGGCGGCCCTCCAACTGCAGCAGCTCCACGATCCGGCGGTCGATCTCGTCGAGTGAATCCATCGTTCCGAGCCCCACCTTCCTTGAGATCACTCGGCGGGCGGGCCCGCGACCACCGCCCGCCCCAACAATCGCATGGGCATCACGAAAGAGAGGTGGCGCGGTCATGGTCGCGTACGTCATCGTCCCCGGGCTCGACGGCTCGGACGAGAACCACTGGCAGACCCGGTGGGAGCGCCGTTGGGGTGCTGCGGCGCGCAGGATCCGTCCGGGTTCCTGGGCGGACCCCGAGCTGTCCGACTGGCTCGACGCGGTCGACCGGGCCCACGCCGAGGCGTCCGCCCAGGCCGACCGCGTGGTGTTCGTCGCGCACAGCCTCGGCTGCTGGGCCGTCGCCGAGTGGGCGCGGGAGACGCGACCGACCGCCGTCGCGTCGTTCCTGGTGGCGCCGCCCGATCCCGACGCGCCCGGCTTCCCCGTGCCGTCCTTCCGGGAGCTGGCCGCCCACCCCGTCCCGGGGCCGGCGCTGGTGGTGGCGAGCGACGACGATCCCTACTGCGCGGCCGACAGGTCCCGGGACCTGGCCACCGGATGGGGGGCGCGCCTGCGGCTCGTCGAGGGCCACGGGCACATCAACTCCGACAGCGGGCTGGGCTACTGGCCGGCGGGCCGGGAGCTGTTGGGCACGCTGGAGACCGGCCCCGCTTGACGGGGCGGGGTGCTTCGCCGGGGCCCCGGGCTACGATGCGCCCGCTGACCGAAAACCACGCGTGGTCGGGGGACTTGGGACCGTGGAAGAGCACATACTCGCCGACCGCTACCGACTGGTGCGGCCGCTCGGGCAGGGCGGCATGGGAGAGGTCTGGGAGGCGCGCGACGAGAGCCTGCGCCGGCCGGTCGCGGTCAAGGTGGTGTCGGTGCTCGCGGGCGGCGGCAGCCGGGCCGCGGAGGCGCGCGCCCGCTTCCTGCGCGAGGCGCGGATCACCGCCGCCCTCCAGCATCCGAACATCGTCACCGTCCACGACCTCGGCGAGGCCGTCACGCCGGAGGGCACCACGCCGTTCCTGGTGATGGAGCTGCTGCGGGGCCAGGGCCTCGACGCCGTCGTCCGCCGCGGCCCCGTCGACGGCACCGACGCCGCGCGGTGGGGCACGGGGATCTGCGAGGCCCTCGCCGAGGCGCACGAAGCCGGCGTCCTGCACCGGGACATCAAGCCGGCGAACGTGTTCGTCACCGCCTCCGGCGGCGTGAAGGTGCTGGACTTCGGCATCGCCCGCGCCGCCGACCCGTCGGCCACCGGGGACCGGCTGACCCAGACCGGGTTCCTGGTCGGCACGGCCGCCTACATGGCGCCCGAGCAGGCCCGCGGGCACCCGGAGCGGCGCAGCGACCTGTACGCGCTGGGCTGCGTCCTGTTCGAACTGCTCACCGGCCGGCCCCCGTTCACCGCCCCGGACACCGTCGGGTACCTCACCGCGCACCTGCAGGACACCCCGCCGGCGCCGAGCGCCGTGGCGGCCGGCCTCTCCCCCGCCTGGGACCGACTGGTGCTCCGGCTGCTGGCGAAGGAGCCGGAGCAGCGGTACGGCTCGGCCGCCGAACTCGCCGACGAGCTGCGCCAGCTGGGCGACCCGGCCCAGGCCACGCGCCCGGCACCACCCGGCGCCGCGACCGTCGCGGCGCCGGGCCGGCCGGCACCGGACGCGACCACCGAGGCGTTGGCCGGACCGGCGGGCAGAAGGGACGTCAACCGACGCGATCTGCTGCTCGGTGGCGCCGGCCTCGCCGTGCTCGCCGCAGGCGGCGGCTCGGCGGCGCTGTACCTGACCGGCGCCCCGAGGCGGGGCCCGGTCGCCTGGTCGCGGAACATCGGCGGCGCGGAAACCGCCCTCGTGGCCGACGGGCGGTGCCACGTGGCCGGCGTCGACTCCGACTCCGCCGTGCTTCACGGCCTCGACCTGGCCAGCGGCGAACCCCTGTGGAGCGCCGCCCTCGACGGGCCCTGGGTCACGGGGACCCACCTCGCGGTCGTCGACGGCACCGTCCTCACCCTGACCGCACTGGCCGACTATTCCAGCAACGTGGTGCGGGCCTTCGACGCGGCCAGCGGGGACCAGCTGTGGCAGCGACCGGTCGCCCTCGGCACCACAAGAGTGGACGTGCACCGGCCCAGTGGCCTGCTGATCATGGGCGAGGACACGTCGGTGGCCGGGTTCGACTCGCGCACCGGCGACAGCCGGTGGGGGGTCGACGCCTCCCCCTTCGGTGGGTACGTGCTGGCCGGCGATCTGGTGCTGTTCGACGGCATGGGCATGGCGGTGCTCGCCGCGACGGGCGACACGCGGTGGGAACGCACCGACATGTATCCGAGGGGCGACCTGGGGCACGCCCTCGACACAGGCATCCTCTGCTACGAGGTCGGCGAGGCGCCCGTCGACCTCGTCTTCCGCGATGCGCGCACGGGCGCCGTCGAGTGGCGAACCCCGTTTCAGCGGGAGGAGCCGGAGCCGTATGTCGGCGCCTTCCGGCCCATCGAGTCGCTGGTGTCCGGGACCACCGTCCTCCTGCCACCGGTCGAGGGGGACCGCGAGCGACCGACCGCCCTCGACGGACTCACCGGCGAGCCGAAGTGGACCCACGACGGCCCCTACCACCCGGACGAACCGGCGAGGAGCGTGGCGGGCGGGTTCGTCCTGCCCGCCCCGGAGGGAAGGGTGTGCCTGGCCGCCGACGACGGCACGGAACGCTGGCTCGACGAGGCCGAGGACACCGACGCGGTGTGGGCCACCGGCGATCGGGCCCTGCTCTACCGGACCAGGCGGGAACGGCTGTTCCGGCGCTGGACCACCGTGCGGATTCTCGACGCCGAGGACGGACGAGAGGCATGGAGCGGGGCGTTCGACAACCACCACGTCAGCCCTCCGGCGTCCGACGGCGATCTGGTGGTCGTCGTCGACGGCGGCGGAACGGTCTGGGCCCTGCGCGTGTGACCGGTCGCCGACCTGGGACCATGGGGGCGTCGGTGAAGTCGTTCTCAAGCCTCGGGGGATCACGACGTGGACCTGGTCGCACTGCGCGCGGACTGCGGCAGCTGCTTCGGGCTGTGCTGCGTGGCGCTGCCGTTCACCGCGTCGGCGGACTTCGCCGTCAGCAAGGCGGCCGGTACCCCCTGCGGCAACCTGGACGCGGACTTCCGCTGCGGCATCCACGCCGGTCTGCGGGAGCGCGGGTTCACCGGCTGCACGGTCTTCGACTGCTTCGGCGCCGGGCAGCGGGTCTCCCAGGTGACCTTCGGCGGGCGCGACTGGCGCTCGGCGCCGGAGACCGCCGGGGCGATGTTCGCGGCGTTCCCGGTGGTCCGGCAGTTGCACGAGCTGCTGTGGTACCTGGGTGAGGCGACCGCGCGGCCGGCGGCCCGCTCCGTTCTGGGCGAGCTGCGGGAGCTCGCCGGGCGGGTCGAGGGGCTGGCCGGCGGCGCCCCCGAGGAGCTGGCGACCGTCGACGTGGGGGCGCTGCGGGCCCAGGTCGGTGAGCTGCTGGGGCGGGTGAGCGAGCTGGTGCGGGCCCGGGTGCCGGGCCGACGGCGGGACCGCCGGGGCGCCGACCTGGCCGGGGCCCGGCTGCGCGGCGCCGACCTGCGGGGCGCCTCACTGCGGGGCGCGCTGCTGATCGCGGCCGACCTGACCCGCGCCGATCTGCGGTCGGCCGACCTGCTGGGCACCGACCTCCGGAACGCCGCCCTCGCCGGCGCGGACCTGCGGGACGCGCTCTTCCTCACCCAGGCGCAGGTCAACGCGGCGCGGGGCGACGCCTCGACGAGGCTCCCTGCGGGGCTCGACCGCCCACCGCACTGGTAGCCGCGCGGCTCCCCCACCCAC